>JANYGO010000007.1 GCA_025362325.1 Cyanobacteriota bacterium
ATTGAAGATTTGAGTGAGTTACTTTTTGATTTATCGGGTCCAGATAAACCTGTTAAATGCCTCGCATAATCTCGGTCAATAGCCTTCATAGCCTTGATTTAGCCTCTCGACAATTAATCCACCCTGCCTAACCCCCCTTCAAAAGGGGGGGACAAGAATGCTCTCAAAGTCCCCCTACAACCAGGGGGATGCGAGGGGGATCTCCGGGTCATAAATAGTGTTAAGCCAAGCGTATTGTACTATATTCAGACTACTCGACCCGATTTGATATTATCAAGTGCGTCGCCGATCGACTTTTCGATCGCACGCCAGAAATTGTCGATCGCGACACACCCCACTTTTACTGATGACTGATGACTAATGACTGATGACTAATGACTAATGACTGTTTTGTTCAAGAAGGGCACCGATCGCCTTAATTAATCGAGCGGGTTCGATCGGCTTTGCTAGATGCTTTTGAAATCCAGCTTGCTTGGCTTGCTGTTGGTTAAAATCTCCAGCATAGGCTGTTAGGGCGATCGCCAGAACATTTCCCCCTCGCTCAGGCGGCAGAGAGCGAATCTGCCGCATCAGCATATAGCCATCCATATCCGGCATTCCAATGTCGCTGAGTACCACATCCGGCTGAAATTGAGTCAACAGTGCAAATCCCTCGCCTGCGGTTGTTGCGGTGACGACTCTCGCCGACGCCTGCTCTAAGACAAACGCCACAAACTCTCGCGAATCAATTTCGTCATCGATGACTAAAACTTTAATTCCATTCAAATCAAGCGATGGCTCAGAAGATAAACGATCGACAGCGGCGGCAGACTGAACCGGCATTAACGGCAGTTTCACGGTAAAAGTAGCGCCTAACCCTTCACCAGCGCTAGCTGCCTCAACTGTGCCGCCGTGCATTTCCACGAGATTGCGGACGATCGCCAGCCCCAATCCCAACCCGCCAAATTTGCGCGTAGTAGCACCATCCTCCTGGCGGAAATAGTCAAACACGAAGGGCAAAAAGTCACGATCGATGCCCTTGCCGGTGTCGCTAACGGAGACGATCGCCCGATCGCCAATCTGTTGCAATCGCAGCGTCACGCGCCCCCCCGGCGGCGTAAATTTGACCGCATTAGAAAGCAGGTTCCAAATTACTTGCTGCAAGCGAGTTGCATCGCCCCAAACCTGTCCGACTTCTGGATCGAGATTTGCTTCTAGCGTAATAGACTTGCCTTCGGCTGCTAGATGCACCGTTTCCATCGCCGCTCGCAGCGTGGCGGCTAAATTAACCGGACTCACATTCATGCTGAGTTTCCCTTGCAGAATCCGAGAGACATCCAGCAAATCTTCAATAAGGGACGATTGCAGCTTGACATTGCGTTCAATCGTGGCGAGGGCTTGAGCGGTTCTGGCTTGGTCGAGCCTGCCGGTTTTGAGGATCTGCGTCCAGCCCAAAATCGGGTTGAGGGGCGATCGCAACTCATGGGACAATACCGCCAAAAACTCATCTTTGAGGCGATTTGCCTGTCTTAATTGTTCCGCTTGCTGCTGGAGCGAAGCTGTCAGGTTGGCCCGCTCGATCGCGATCGCAATTTGATCGCAGGTAGATTGCAACAACTCAATTTCTGCCGTTGTAAAATGCGTTCGAGTGAGACTGCCAAAAGAAAGCGTTCCCGCTAATCGCCCTTGGGCGATTAGCGGGCTCGCTGCTTATGCAGCGTTCCCCGCGAGTCCCATTGCAGAGGCAGCTTGAACGTTCGGCTCGGTGGAAAGTTGCGCTTGGTTGAGAACGAGTTGCTGCCCCTGCTGTGCCGCCCGCCCGCAAAAATATTGACCAAATTCGAGCCATTCGTTCGTCCGGGCTGATTCTTCAGAGATACCCTGAGAGTTTCTCAGATGCAGCATCGGACGGTTGTCTTTCTCTTCCACCATGAAGTTGTATAAAAAGTGCAGGTCCAGTAGGGCTGCGAGTTTGTTAAATAGATTGTGGATCAGCATCAGGGGCTCGTCTGTCGAAAGCAGCTCGCGGGTCGTTTCATACAGCAATTTCAGCCCTTCACCTGACTGCCGCTGCGCCGTCTTGTCCTGCATAATGTTGACGAAGCCTCGGGGAGTACCTGCTTCGTCGAGCAGGGGCATCATCAACCCACTTGCCCAAAAGCGGCTCCCATCTTTGCGGTGGTGCCAACATTCGTTTTCTGCCCGTCCTTGGGCCAAAGCAGTTTGCCTCTCGCGATCGGCTCGTCCCCATGCGTTGTCTTCGGGCGTGAAGAAAATCTCGTAGGGGCAGCCGCTCGCTTCTGTCTCGGTATAGCCAAACAGCCTCTGCGCCCCTGAGTTCCAACTGTCGATCGTGCCGTTGAGGTCGAGGGTGAAAATCGCGTAATCTTTGGCGCTGTCAACGAGGAGGCGGAGGCGGGCTTGACTCTGGCGCAGGTCTTCGTCTGCTTGCTGGCGATCGGTGATATCGCGGGTTATTCCTGCTACTGCTTCTACTGCACCATCGGTATCAAACAGCGGCACAAAAATATACTCGTAAGCTCTTGTACCCGAGGCACTGCTGTAGGGCGTTTCGTCTTTGAGCGGTTGCCGCGCGGTGATGACTTGTTGGATCTGTTGCTGAAGTCGATCGGCCAGCTCGATCGGATAACCCAATTCCAAGAAGTTTTTGCCAACAGATTCGGCCCACGTTTTCTGCCAGAGGTCGAGCAATGGTTGGTTGATGTAAGTGAACCGTCCCGACAAATCAAAGGTGTAGATAAAATCTGGCACGGAAGATGCCACCGCATCAAACCTTCGCAGTTGCTGCTCAATTTCGGCGGAAAGTCTTTGCAATTGGGCTTCGGCTTGTTTGCGCTCAGTAATATCAACCAGTGCTCCCCGAAAAGAAACCGGGTTCCCTGCCGCATCATACTCGACTCGACCCCGTGCCGTGACCCAACGCTCTTCACCGCTGGCAGTCCGAACTCGGTACTCAGCAACATACTTCTCGCCTGTCTCGATCGCCTGCCCAATTGCTGCCGAAACGCGAGGACGGTCTTCCTCGTGTATGGCGTCGATAAAGGCGGCGACCTGCAGCCCTTCGGTCGTCGCAACTGCGGCATCTACGTCAAACAATTGAGCCATCCCAGCATCGACAATCACGCGATCGCTCGGAATGTTCCAGCGCCACGTGTAAACGGCTCCAGCCGCCAAAGCAGACTCCAACTGTAGGTTAGCTTCTCGCAGCGCCGTTTCTGCCAACTGGCGATCGGCTTCGCTGGACTTGCGATCGCTGATATCGATAATAAATTCTACGCCCTCTGCTTCACTCAGTCTCGTTGCAGCGAACAATGCCCACCAGCGCGAGCCATCTTTACGGATGTATTCCTTTTCGTAAGGAGTGGTGCGCCCGGTTGTTTCAAACTCCTCAATGGCGCGGAGGGAAGCGGGCATCGACTCCGGCGGTGTCATGATGTCCCACCGCATCTGCCCTTGCTCGACATCCTCCTGGCTGTAGCCGCTCATCTGAAGGAAAGCGTCGTTAGTCTCGGTGATACTGCCGTCGGTTTTGAAGAAAATTATTCCGACGGTTTCGATCGCAATTGCCCGCTGCAGGCGAGCTTCTGATTCGCGCAGGGCAAGGATCGAGCGATCGGGCTCGAAGGCGATGCTGGCAACTTGCGTACCAAACTGGGCCAGTCGGTACTCCCAATCGGTCGGCAGCCGTGCCACCTCAAAGCACAGCATCAGCGACCCGATCGGCAGTTGGTCTGCGTCTAGTACGGGGGTGGAATGACACGCGAGAATGCCGTGAGCGACGCATAAGTCTCGCCAGGGTTGCGACCAGCGATCGTCGTTGGCAATGTCCGCGCAGGTAATCGCCTGACCGGAATACACCGCCTCGCCGCAGGCCCCAATGCACAAATCGTTAATCGGAGCATCCTTGAGTCCTTCTCCAAAGGATGAGGGAAAGTCGGGAGTGATGGAGCGAGAAAACTTCAACCGTTGGGCATCCGCCAGCAAGAAGCAGGCTCTTACGCCTGGATTGAGCCTCGATACCGCCTCACATACGGCAGCTAGGCATTCGTCTAGCGGCTGTCCCGATGCGATCGACTCTAGCAGTTGCTTCTGCTCGACTAGCATCAGTTCTGCCTGTTTGCGATCGGTGATGTCAGCCGCCAGAACCGCCACTCCATCGCTTGTAGGATAAACTCGGTGTTCGTACCAGCGATGCCATCTCGGATAAAAATACTCAGCGCAGTTGGCTGTTCGCTCGCTCATCGCTTGATGAAACTGCTGGTAAACAGCGGTGTCAATCAAATCGGCAAACAAATCCCACATCCTTTTACCCAGCATCGCTTCTCGCTGCATTGCCACCATTTCACAGACGCGATCGTTAACGTAGGTAAACCGCCAATCGCGATCGAACACATAAAACCCATCGCGGATGCTAGAAAGTACATTTTCTAGCTGTTGTTGCGCCGCACTTTCTGCCTGTTCCCCAACCGCCCCCGCTTCTGGTTCTGGCGGCCTTGCTTCCTGTATTGTCTGCAAGGATGCCCGGGCGTTTTCTAAAGCATTGCGCCGCGATTGATTGAGCCAACTAATCACCCCAGCGGCCATCAAAAATGTACTCAACTGAGCAATTGTCTGGAAATTGGCAATATGTAAGGAATAGAAAGGCTCGATCGAGAAATAATCAATTGCCAAAGCAGACAAAACCGTTGCTAGCAAACCAGCCCCCAAACCGCCATACCAGCCGCTTACCATCACCGCGATCAAAAACAGGGGCGTTGTGGTGCGATCGAGCCACGGTAAGAGCGATCGGGTTAGCCCCAGTGCCAGAGCCACGGAGAAAATCGCTACGCTGTATGCAGGTAATCGAACACCTGTGAAAATGCTTTTGACTCGATCGAAACTCACGCTTGTTACTCCTGCTCCGATTAATAGTGGGAAAGCTCATGGCTAATCCACCAGCCAACTTTTGCTGAGACAGCTTTATCACTTGTCGCTGTTTTCGCTTCAAATAACAGCTAGCTGGTTGTTTCGCTTTGAGCCGTTCTATTTTGAGAGGCATCATAGTAACAAGTATAAAGCTATAGCCGAGTCTCAGAAAGATGAGGTACCCGACGGGCATAGGGCATAGGGCATAGGGCATAGGGCTATCCTCACTTTTTTGAGAACCGCTATATTTATATTTAACAACATTTTGGAGAGTTTTTGATTGCCAACCGTAAAATAAGGGTTTTAGGGCGATCGAATAGCTGCAAGTTTTCATCTAAAGACAAGCAATTGCTAAGTCACTGCGGGCGATCAAGCTGAGCTACAAACGCCAAATCAAGAGTTTAAAACTGCGACATAAAATCGGACTTTAGTCCTTCTTCATTCATTTTAAAGAGAGGACTAAAGTCCGAACGATCTGACATCAGGCACCATTTTCAATAATCCTGTAGGGGCGGGTTCGCCAACAGCCTTAAGCGCAGCAAACAGGTTAAATAAACCCGCCCCCACCCCACGAAAAATCCCCAATTGACGCTGGGTGCAAGATATCAGAACGATCGAACACGCGGTAAGGCGATCTAACAGCGCACCCTAAAAAACCCAGTAAGGTGCGATCTTATATCACCCTAAAGATAGAGATTCTGCGTCCCCGACTGAAGATGCAAACCTCGCATAATGAAAAGCAGCCAATAACGGATCTAACTTTTGCTGCAATATCAAATCAGCTAACAACTTAGCCGTCACCGGAGCCAACAAAATGCCATTGCGATAATGCCCCGTCGCCAGCGTCAAATTCTCCCAAGCACTCGCGCCCAAAATCGGCAGCTCATCGGGAGTTGCAGGCCGAAATCCCCACCAAAACTCTAGAATCGGATAATTCTGCAATTCTGGATATAACTGAATCGCTCCTGCTAGCAAACTTTGGATTCCCGCAGGCGTATTTCCTGGGGTGAAATCCACATTTTCGCTAGTTGCGCCAATAATAATTCTGCCATCTTGACGCGGGACAATATAAATGCCAGTCCCGAATAAAACTGTTTGCAGCGGCTGAATCACTCCCAAATCTTCTGGTACGCATACTGACAGCATTTGTCCCTTTCTCGGAAAAACCGGAACATCCAATAACTGCTCAGACCAAGCACCAGTTGCCAAAACATAATGGTCTGCTTGCAATTTTCCTGCGGTTGTTTCAATGCCAAAAACTCGGTTTCCCTGCCGAATAATTTCCCCTGCACTGCCTTGAATCATCTCAATCTGCAATTCTTTTGTTGCAGCCTGAAGTGTCCGAAATAAAGCGCGGTTGTCAACTTGAGCGTCGTCAGGATACCACCAACCACCGATTACTTCTTCACCCAATCCAAACTGGTGCTGGCGAATCACATCTCTGTCTAACCATTGAGAGTTAAGGTTTGACAAAAACGGCTGTTCTTGAGACTCATTTTGACAGACTGGTGCGAGAATGCCCGATCGCCAATAACCCGTTTTCAACCCCGTAATATCTTCTAGCCGTTCAATCCAGGCAGCATACAGGGAGCGACTTTGCAGGCACAAATCCAGCATCGGACTGGGGGGAATTCGTTCGGCTTGGGGGGCGAGCATTCCGGCGGCGGCCCGGGCCGTCGGTTGTGGAGAATCGGCGGTGAGAACGGCGACAGAGGCCCCTCGCAACATCAGTTCAACTGCTAGCGAAAGGCCGATAATTCCGCCGCCAATAATCAGAGTATCTTGAGATGAATTCATTGACTTTTCTATGGACTTTCTGGCTTTTTTACCTCTGGGCATTCTTGAGGGTAAGGTGCTGATATGGATTGGTGTCAACAATTGCCTAAAATCCCTGATAAATCTCGCTTTTAGCTGAGTTTCGATCCCCCTCGCATCCCCCGAAAGCAAGGGGGATTTTGAGTGCGCCTCCCGTTCCTCTTTGATTAAGAGCGACTTTGATACTCTTGTTCCCCCTTGCTTTCGGGGGGTTAGGGGGGATCGAAGGACTAATCGTCAGACAGCAAACTATTACTACATTTGACGTGTTTGTTGACACTAATAGCTGGTATGCGCACCTTACAGTTAGAATTTTTGGTAAGTCTTACATATTATCTTGCAAGCCGATCGCCCGATCGGCCTTCCTGCACCAAAAATCTATCCTTCCGGTTTCCACACAGTCTCCGAGCCCTGGCCCCAGAAACCATCATATTTTGTCACCTTAATATCGCCTAAAACCTTAGTTTGGCAGGACAAACGGCGGTTCGATGCGGGAGAATGGGGAGGAAGCGAAAGTCGCGCTGTTTCGCGCCACTCGCGATCGGAAACTGCGCCCTCGACGCTGACGGCGCAGGTGCCGCAAGTGCCTAGCCCGTGGCAGTTGATGACTTTGGCGTTGCCATTGTAGAGATCGATGCCGTTTTTCAGCAAAACTTCACGCAGATTCGATCCGCGATCGCACTCAAATGTTTTTCCTTGCGCTTGTACCTTAACCACAGCAATTCACCCCAATTAGATTTATGTTAATTTTCTATATATTATCGCATTTATTCCAAATAAATTCATCTAATATGATAAGTCATATATTACCAAATTCTAATTGACAATTCCCCATGACAAATCAGCTCTGGATCTACGATACCACGCTGCGAGACGGCGCTCAGTGCGAGGGACTCAGCTTATCTCTCGAAGATAAACTGCGCATAGCTCGACAGTTAGACAGTTTAGGAATTCCCTTTATTGAAGGCGGCTGGCCGGGAGCTAATCCTAAAGACGTACAATTTTTTTGGCGGCTCAAAGAACAGCCGTTAACTCAAGCAGAAGTTGTCGCTTTTTGTTCGACTAGGCGGCCGGGAAAAACGGCAGAAAATGATGAAATGTTGCAGCCTATTTTGTCGGCCGGTACTCGTTGGGTAACGCTGTTTGGTAAGTCGTGGGATTTGCACGTCATTGAAGGTTTGAAGACGACGCTAGATGAAAATTTGGCGATGATTCGCGATACAATTGAATATCTACGGAGTCAGGGAAGGCGGATTATTTACGATGCCGAACACTGGTTTGACGGCTACAAACACAATCCAGATTATGCGATTCAAACTTTAGTAGCGGCGGCGGATGCTGGTGCAGAATGGCTGGTGCTTTGCGATACGAACGGCGGTACTTTGCCTCACGAAGTCAGTCAGGTTGTGCGCGATGTTTTAGCCGCTTTGGGAACTAATCGCGCCCAATCTTTACAGTTAGGAATTCACACTCACAATGACTCGGGAGTTGCGGTTGCTAATGCCTTGGCTGCTGTGCGCGAAGGGGTGAAAATGGTACAGGGAACTATTAACGGTTACGGCGAACGCTGCGGCAATGCCGATTTGTGTTCTTTGATTCCTAATTTTCAGCTCAAATTGGGTTATAATTGCATTCAAAACGAGCAATTAGCTAAATTAACTCAGGTCAGTCGCTCGATTAGCGAAATTGTCAATCTTGCTCCCGATGACCATGCTCCTTTTGTCGGCCTTTCGGCTTTTGCTCACAAGGGCGGAATTCACGTATCGGCGGTTGAGAAAAATCCCTTAACTTACGAACATTTGGAACCGGAAAAAATCGGCAACATCCGGCGGATTGTGATTTCGGATCAAGCTGGTTTGAGCAATGTTTTGGCGAAGGCTAAGACTTTTGGGATTGAGCTCGATCGCCAAAATCCTGCGTGTCGCCAAATTTTGGAAAAATTGAAAGATTTAGAAAGTCAGGGATATCAATTTGAGGGCGCTGAGGCGAGTTTTGAATTGTTGATGCGGGAGGCTTTGTCACAGCGCCAGCGGTGGTTTGAAATTAAGGGATTTCAAGTGCACTGCGATAAGGTTGGCGAAAATTGTACGGCTTTAGCAACGGTGAAATTATCAGTAAACGGTACAAATATTCTGGAATGTGCGGAAGGAAACGGCCCGGTTTCGGCTTTGGATGCGGCTTTGCGGAAAGCTTTGATGAATTTTTATCCGGCGATAGCGCATTTTTATCTGACAGATTACAAGGTGCGAATTCTCGACTCCGGTGCGGGTACTGGTGCTAAAACTCGCGTTTTATTGGAATCGAGCAACCGTCAGCAGCGGTGGACAACTGTAGGGGTTTCTACGAATATTTTGGATGCTTCTTGTCAGGCGGTTGTTGAAGGTTTGGAGTACGGTTTGGTGCTGGACAATCAAGAGGCGATTCCCCTAGTTTGTCGGGTGCATTAACTAATTTACAACCAACCCAGGGGCGAGAAATCAGGTTTCTATTAGTTGTGCGTTGGGTAACTATAAAGCAATACGGTTCACTTAAGACAGATCTCCCTGGCACACCCCTTAAAAAGGGGAGTAGGGGGTGGGACAAGAATGCCCTCAAAGTCCCCCTTGCTTTCGGGGGATGCGAGGGGGATCTCCGGGATATAAATAGTGTTAAGTGAACCGTATTGAACTATAAAGATCACAAGAAACCGGGTTTCTGAATTCTCCGCGTGGGGCGAGAAACCCGGTTTCTATTAGTTGCGCGTTGGGTAACTATAAATCTAGCAAGAAACCGGGTTTCTGAGGTCGCATTGGTTTTTAAGGATGCAAAAATTCTAAATGATCTCCGGGAATCGATCGCAATTTTGCAGCAGATCCTTGTAATTTCAACTTGCCGCGTTCTAACATGATAATCCAATCGGCGCGATCGATCACTCGCGGCCTGTGACTGATAAAAATCGTAGTTTTCCCCTGCCGGTGCATCAACAAATTCTCCAAGACTTCCGCCTCGCTGGCGGGGTCTAGCCCTGCGGTAGATTCGTCTAAAATCAATACGGGCGGGTTGTTGAGAATGGCGCGGGCGATCGCCAATCTCTGTCTTTGTCCCCCAGAAATATTCGCGCCAAACTCCCCTAAAACCGTTTGATATTTATCCGGTAATTGGCTGATAAATTCATCCGCCCCCGCAATTTTACACACTTTCACAATCTGTTCAAAGCTGGCATTTGGACTCCCCAAATGAAAATTATCGAGAATCGATCGGCTCCAAAAATGCGCTTCTTGAGGAACTAGAACCACCTGCTGTCTGAGACTGTCGAGAGACAAATCTTGCAAATTGTAACCGCCAATTCTCACATTACCAGATTGCAGCGGATACAAACCAGCAATTACCTTAGCTAGCGTACTTTTTCCGCAACCAGAATAACCGATTAAAGCAATTGCTTGACCCCCAGGAAACGTCACAGAAAAATTTTCCAGCAAGTCAAGTCTGCCTGGGTAGTGAAAATTAACATTCTTGCAAACAATTTCATCGCGGCCTTGAATCGTGACGGCGGGTTTATTACTATCGTTCTTAGTTTCCGGTGCAGCATCAATCACTTCGGAAAGCCGTTGAGTTGCTGTCTGAACGCGAGTCATTTCATCACTAAATCCGACTAAAGAAGTCACCCAAGTAGTAACGTTTTGATTCATACTGATAAACGCCAGCAACTGACCGATACTCAATACCTTGTCAATCACCAAACCGCTGCCCAACCACAGCAAAGTAATGCCACCAGCAGAAGCAATAAAACCCGAAAAAATATTATTGAGGATGCCAATTTGTGTAGTGCGGAAAGTGAGATTTGCTAAGCGACCGAAGCGGCTTTGAAATTCCTCCCAAAGTTGCTGGGCGCTGCTAGTAGTTTTTACAGTCAGCGCGCCTTTAAACGTTTCGACTAAAACGCCTTGAGTTTCTGCTTCCAGCACAAATAAATTCCGCGTCTTTTGCTGCAATACTGGCAGAAATACCACTGTAGATGCAGTCATCAATAGAGCGATCGCTGTTGCAGCCAACGTTAGTTGCGGGCTGTAAAACAACATAAAAATAAAAGAAACTACCGCTATAAAAAATTGACTGGGCAAGCTGATAGCTACTTGAGAAACTAATTTATTTATTTCTTGGATGTCTTGTAATCTACTGACGATTTCGCCGCTGCGTCTGGTTTCGTAAAAGCTCAAAGGCAAGCGCAGGAATTTGCGCCCAAACTCCATCACCAATCCCAACTCTAAACGCTGGGAAAATTGAGCAATTAAGTTCGACTCAACCAATCCTAAACTGCTGCTAAAAAAATTCATAATTATAACTGCGATCGCCACACTTGCCAAAAGTTGCGTGTCGCCCCGCACCAGGATGTCGTCGGTGAGTAGTTGAACTAAAAAAGGCGACGAAATCGACAGCAAACCCAACACCACATTCATCAACAATGCTTCGATTAAAATCTGGCGGTAAATCCCAACCCGGCGCATCCATTTTTGTAAGGAATTGGCGGGCGGTTGACCGTCTGCTTCCGCAAAAAACCGCTCTGGATCGGGGTCTACTAGCAAGCACAGCCAATCTGTCCAACCCGCTGCTAATTCTTCTTTAGAAACATAGCGCAGACCAATGGCGGGATCTGCGATCGCATATTTATTGCCCTGTTTTCCGTACAAAACAACCCAATGATACCCACTCCAGTGAATAATTGCCGGCAAAGGCGCTTCGTCAATTTTGTCTAAAATAGCAGCGGCTGCTCGCACCGAGCGAGCATTAAAGCCGATCGCCTCAGCCCCCTGTTTCAAACCCAGTAAAGTCGTCCCCTTTTGACCGGTACCGGCAAATTCTCGCAAGCGGCTAATTGTAAAATTATGTCCGTAAAATTTGGCTATCGAAGCCAAACAAGCCGCCCCGCAATCTTCTTCGCTCTGCTGGAGAACAACCTGATATTTCTTAAACCTGTTTACTTGTCCGAATAATGGCATTTTGCCGATAAAAGGAATGTTCTTTAACATTTTGCAAATTGAATAATGAGTAGAGCATAATGAACACTACTCCTCACCAACTACCTAATCAGCAAAAAGCACCCATAAAGTTATGGGTGCTTTTCAATCAAGAGTTAGAGAGCTGAATTCACAGCCCTAAACTTTAGTTGTAAGCGTAGCGGACTACTCTTCTGAAGGAACCGTCGCAATTCCGGCGGTAAACTACCCAACTGCGGCGGCGTCCGCGGTTACAGTCGTCGTAGCGATTATTGGCGTAATAGTAACCGCCGTTGACGCTAGCTGATTCTTCAGGGGTGAGTTCAGCAAACAGTGAATTTTCCTTAGTGTCTTTCATGATTTGACTCCTTTCAAGGTTAAAAGTTTTTAACAGAAACTAGAAATTATTTAAAATTTCTACAGCCTCGCTTAAATAAAGCACCATGAAATTATGGGTGCTTTTCAATCAAGAGTTAGAGAGCTGAATTCACAGCCCTAAACTTTATGAGTAGCCGTAGCGGACTACTCTTCTGTAGGAACCGTCGCAATTCCGGCGGTACACTACCCAACTGCGGCGGCTTCCGCGGTTACAGTCGTTGTAGCGATTATTGGCATAATAGTAACCGCCGTTGACGCTAGCTGATTCTTCAGGGGTGAGTTCAGCAAACAGTGAGTTTTCCTTAGTTTCTTGCATGATTTGACTCCATTTAATTTGACAAGATGGAACGAGAACTAGAAATTTTATAAATCTCTATAGCCTCGTGTAATTACTAACTAATAGTTCTTGAAGTGCTGTGCGACTTCCGGAATATTACCGAGATATTTTCCAAATTTATTTCGATCGCGCTACCAGACTCACCTATCTAGACTACTAGGGTTTTGTAAGGGCGATCGCGACTCGGATCGTACAGGTAAAGCTGGCTCGGCTGTGGCAGGAAAAACAGCATATTGAGGTCATTGCTGGTGTTCTCGGTCTCGCTGTTGCTGTTAGCGCCGCTGACACCGCTGGTAATGCTGCCACCGCTGACCGTCCCCGATTCTCGATCGGTTAGTTCGGTAAAGAGTGAATCTTGTTGATTGTCCGACATAAGGAACTCCTATTAATACATATGTACTTACTTACGTACAGATCCCAGAAAAACCGGGTAACAGCGCCAAAAATCATTGCTGAAACGCCCTATTTTCATTGCTGTTGCCCGCTGGCTTCACCATTCTTGATGTTGGAGGAAATTTGCGGGTGGGGATGCCAAAGCTGTGCGGATTTTGACCTTGACCCTGTGAATTTTGATTGATATTTCTAAACCTATGCTTGGTGTCCGGAAAGCAGAAAATAAATGTGACGAAAGAAATAGGCGATCGATCTCTCTCTTTCCCCCAACTCAAAAATCAAAACTCAACACTCTTCCCCTCGAACCCTCACCCCCAGTAGCCGCCATGTCTCGCACTCCCGAACCCACACCCGCAGAAACCTTTGATAACGACCAGTTTTTGCCCCCTGTCAGCCGCTGGACGACTTTGGGGGGAATTTTGATGGTGGCCACCTTTGGCGGGGCGATCGCCCTGGCTAGCGTCACCAAATACAGCGCCACAGTCAAAGCAGAGGCGATCGTCCGTCCCGCCGGAGAAGTGCGCGTCGTGCAAGCCGCCACCGAAGGAACCGTCGAAAGCATTGCTGTCAGCGAAAATCAGACAGTGAAAGCCGGAGATACGATCGCAGTTGTAGACGGTTCGCGTTTGGGAACTCAAAACAAGCAATTCCAAGAAATCATTAATCAGTCTCAAGCAGCAGCACAGCAAATCAACCAGCAACTGCGGGACTTAGAAAATCAAATTTTGGCCAGCGCCCAACTTAAAAGCATCCAAAGTGGAAGTTCCGCAGAACAGCAATTAGTCGAATCCGCCTTAGTCAAAATCGCCACATCGCTGCCGGATGTTGCCGAGAGACTCGGTAGAAGTCGGCGGGTTTTGCTCGTCAAGCGATCGACCATCCAACAACAATTAATTCAAGCTAAAAAACAGCTAAATCAAGTTGAGTCACAACTCAAAAATAGCGTGATCCGCGCCCCCGCTGACGGTACAATTCTCAAATTGGAAGTACAAAATACCGGTCAAACCGTACAAGCCGGCAGCGCGATCGCCCAAATCGTCCCCAGCGACGTACCCCTGATAGTCAAAGCCAAAGTCACATCCCAAGACATCGCCCGCATCCAAATCGGCCAACCCGTACAGATCAGGATTTCCGCTTTACCTTTCCCCGATTACGGGACATTGAAAGGAACAGTCAGCGAAATCGCCCCAGATGCGATCGCCCCTCAAAATCCCGCCAATAATTCAGGTGGATCTTATTACGAAGTTTCGATTAAGCCAGACCAAAATTATTTAACAAAAGTCGAATCTGCTAGTGGCAATTTTTTCGGTTCTTCTCCAGCTAATGAGCCGCGTCAGTATTCGATTCAATCGGGAATGGATGGCAGGGCTGATATTATTACTGGTCAAGAAACAGTATTGACATTTGTGTTGCGGAAGGCAAGGTTGATGACAGATATGTGATTAGTCATTAGTTATTTTGAGACGGCGGTGGAAACCGTATACTCTTCAACCCGCGAAGGCGCGTGAGTGTTTGTGTAGGCGCGGTTTCAACCGCCGAGTCTTATTTTGTTCGTGTAGACGTGTTTTTAACCATCGAGCGTCTATACTAAATACATAACATCGATCGCCAATATGAAAATCAACGATAAACTCAAGACCATCCTAGCTGAATTGCGATCGCACTTCGAGCAACTTTATGGCGATCGGCTCACCCAAATGGTACTCTACGGTTCCCAAGCGCGGGGCGACGCAGATCCCGACTCAGATATTGATGTTTTGGTGGTTCTCAAAGCACCAGTCCAAGTCGGTGAAGAGATCGATCGAACTATCCCAATTGTAGCAAATTTATCCCTCGACAATGACGTAGTAATTAGCTGCAACTTTATGAATGAGGAACGGTTTACTAATTATCAAGGCCCTTTGCTCAGAAATATCCGTAGAGAGGGAATTTTAATATGACACCCGCTCAATTAAACTTACTCCTCAAAGCTCGTCAAAGCCTTTCAGCAGCCAGATTGATGTTGGATAGTGAATATCCAGATTATGCAGCTTCTCGCGCCTATTACGCAATGTTTTATATTGCTGAAGCATTTCTAGAGGGTGAAGGATTATCTTTTTCCAAACATTCCGCAGTTATCAGCGCCTTTGGCAGAGAATTTGCTCGTACAGGGAGAGTACCTGTGAAATTTCACCAATTCCTAATTAGATCCCAGGAATT
>JANYGO010000021.1 GCA_025362325.1 Cyanobacteriota bacterium
TAGTTGAATTAGCAGAAGAAGGTATTTGGGTAATTGACAGCAAGGCCATCACGACTTACGTGAACCACGCAATGGCGCGAATGCTCGGCTATAGTGAATTAGAAATGTTCGGGCGGTCGCTTTTTGATTTCATGGACGAACAGGAAAAACAACAAGCTCTCGATAATGTCGAGCGCCGCAAGCAAGGTATTGGTGAACAACACGAATTTAAATTAAAAAGCAAGGACGGCAAAGATATTTGGACTGATATGTCTACCAGTCCAGTCATGGACTCCCAGGGGAATTTGCTGTCTTGTTGCGCCTTGGTTTATAACATTACAAAACGCAAAGAATCAGAGCAGCAAATGTTGCAACTTACACAAGATTTGAAGCGTTCTAACGAGGAACTAGAACAATTTGCTTATGTGGCTTCCCACGATTTGCAAGAACCGCTCCGAGCCGTTACCAGTTACACTCAATTGCTGGCCCAGCGCTATCAAGGAAATTTGGATGCTAAAGCAGATAAATATATTCATTATATTGTTGACGGCGCTACCAGAATGCAACAATTGATTAATGATTTGTTGGCCTATTCGCGCCTGGGAACCCGATGTCAAGAATTTGAGCCAGCCGATTGCAACGCTGCTGTCAACCAAAGTTTGTCTAATTTGCAAATTGCGATCGCCGAAAAGAAAGCTGTCATCACCTGCGACGCGATGCCAACCGTGATGGCGGATGAATCTCAACTGGTGCAATTATTCCAAAATTTGATCGCCAACGGCATCAAATTTTGCCGCGAAGATATTCCGTTGATTCAGATAGCAGCCCAGAGGCAAGAGGGAGAATGGCTGTTGAGCGTCCGCGATAACGGCATTGGCATCGATCCGCAGTATGCCGATCGCATTTTTATCATTTTTTGTCGCCTGCACGGACGCCGCGAATATTCCGGTACTGGCATCGGTTTGGCGATGTGCAAGCGCATTGTGGAACGCCACGGCGGGGCGATCTGGGTGGAATCTCAGGAGGGAAAAGGAGCGACTTTTTACTTTACTATTCCTATAATTAGTACCTGAAGCCTCAAATTTCCAATTTTTTCCTCTAATCAAAGGGATACGCCAGTTATGAGCGATCGAAGCACTGTTAAACCCGTAGAGATTCTGCTCATTGAGGATTCTCCCAGCGATGCCGATTTGGCAAGAGAAGTCCTCGGCCAGGGTAAAATATTGAATAACTTGCATTTTGTGGAGGATGGAGTCGAAGCAATCAAGTTTTTGCGCAAAACAGCACCCTATCTCATGGTACCCCGTCCCGATTTGATTTTGCTCGATTTGAATCTGCCAAAAAAAAGCGGTGTTGAAGTTCTGGAAGAAATTAAAACTGACCATAATTTAAAATTAATTCCTGTAGTGATTTTCAGCACTTCATCAGCTCCCGAGGATATTTTCAAGTCCTACTCGCTCCACGCCAACTGTTACATAACCAAGCCTGTAGACTTCGTACAATTTACTAAAGTAGTCAGGTTAATTGAGGAATTCTGGCTCGAAGTCGTCAAACTTCCTATAAGTTATTAATTGATAGAGGATTTGTGGTGGGCGGTGGTGACAGTTACAAAATAATAAGTTTCTCATTAAAAATGGTAAATAAAAACAAAAAAAATTAAGCTGAAATTGGTAGAGTGAAATTTTACAGTCAAACAGGTCTAAGCTATGTGGATTAAAATTCTGTTAGTAGAAGACAATCCGGCTGATGCTGATTTGCTTGCAGAACTGTTGGAACTATCTGTGGGCGTCCAGTGGGTACTGGTGTCTGTTGAGTTTCTGCATCAGGCGATCGCCCAACTGTGCACACAAGCCTTCGATGTAGTTCTACTCGACTTTTCTTTACCGGACAGCCGCGGTTTGGAAACGCTAACTCGCCTGCAAGAAGTTGCGCCCGATACGCCAATGGTGGTAATGACCGGCTTGGACGATGAGGCGATCGCACTTGACTCTGTTCGCTTGGGTGCCCAAGATTACATTGTTAAAGGTCAAATTACTACTCAATTATTAGTGCGGACGATCCGCTACGCGATCGAACGATCCCAAACATTTCAAATGCTGCGGGAAAGCGAGCGCCGTTTTCGGGCGATTTTTGACTCTTCGTTTCAGCTAACCAAGCTGCTCACTCCCGAAGGAATCGTGCTGGAAGTGAACGAGACAGCCCTGGAGTTTACAGGAATGCGATCGCAAAATATTATCGGCCGCCCGATTTGGGAACAGCCGATTTGGCAACTCTCACCAAATGGTAAAGAACAATTAAAAGAAGGGATCGCCAAAGCTGGTAGGGGCGAATTTTTTCGTCGCGAAATAGACTTGTCAGTAAAAGGCGGACAAATTGTGACAGTTGATTTCTCACTGAAACCTGTTAAAAATGAGACAGGACAAGTTTTGCTGCTGATTGCTGAAGCCCGCGACATTAGCGATCGCAAACGAGCAGAAGCGGAAATTCTCAAATCACTCGCACGAGAAAAAGAACTTTCAGAACTGCGAGCTAAATTTGTGACAATGGTTTCCCACGAGTTCCGCACCCCCTTGACAACCATCCAATTTTCGACTGGATTGCTGCAAGATTACAGTTATAAGTGGTCAGAAGCCAAAAAATCTACTCATTTTGTGCGGATTCAATTAGCAATTAAACGCATGACAGAGTTATTAGAAGATATCCTCGTGATTGGCAAAATCGAAGCAAACACCTTACAGTTTCAACCGGTCTCATTAAACCTCGAAAATTTTTGCCGTCAACTGATAGAAGAGCAGCAGCTCAACGACAGCAACCAACACCCGATCGCCTTTATACATGAAGGCTGCAACTGCGACGCTCAAATGGATGAAAAACTGTTGCAGCAAATCTTGGGAAACGTCCTCTCAAATGCCATCAAATATTCCCCCGCCAGCAGTTCAGTTTCCTTGCGGCTCAACTGTCAAAACGGAGAAGCTATTTTCCAAGTTCAAGACCAGGGTATTGGGATTCCCCAAGCCGATAAGGAGCGGATCTTAGAAACTTTTTACCGAGCTACAAATGTCGGCAATATTTCGGGAACTGGTCTCGGTTTAGCAATTGTGAAAAGGGCTGTGGAACTTCACGGTGGCCAACTGGCGATCGACAGTCAAGAAGGAAGGGGTACAACTTTCACTATTACCTTGCCTTTAATTTGTGCTAGTCAATAAGCTGCTGTGCGATGGAGAGAGAGGGGGTGAGGGGCAGAGGGGCAGAGGAGTTAATGAATTTTAATAGTTCATTCAAATATACAATTTAAATGCAGTACGCTTAACAACTAAATTATCAACTATAAGTATCCGCCTCTTAACGATCAGTCAATTACACAAAAAAACAAATTTGTCAAGTTCCGAAACGCAGACTTTTTGCGACAACTACTAACGAAAAGGAGCAATAACCGTGGCAAAGATTTTAGTAATAGAAGACGAAGAATCGATTAGAGAAAACATTTTAGAGTTGCTGGAAGCCGAGAATTTTGAAGGAATTGGAGCGACCAACGGCAAAGTCGGCATCAAATTGGCGATCGCACAAATCCCCGATTTAATTTTGTGCGACATGATGATGCCAGAAGTGGATGGTCACGGCGTTTTCAAAGCTTTGCGATCCGAACCCTTAACGGCCACAATTCCGTTTATTTTCCTCACAGCCAAAGCCGACAAAAGTGACATTCGCACGGGCATGGAGCTGGGCGCAGACGACTATATCACTAAGCCCTGTACGCCGCAAGAACTGCTAAAAGCAATTGCTATTCGACTTGAGAAACACAAAACAATTAGCAGACAGTCTCAAAAAACCCTAGACGAATTGCGCACCAATATTAGTATGTCGCTCCCCCACGAATTGCGCACTCCTTTGAATGCCATTCTGGGTTTTTCCGAGCTGATTATGTCAGAATATCAGGTTTTCGACGAATCAGATATCTTAGACATGATTGGTCAAATTAATACTTCCGGTCATCGCTTGTACCGACTGATTCAGAACTTTTTGCTGTATGCAGAACTAGAGATGGCAGCCACAAATCCCGAACTGCTTCTTGAGATGCGCAACAGCGAATTTAGCTGCGTAAAATCTTTGCTGAGTCAAAAAGCGCGGCAGCAAGCAAAACTGGTGAATAGAACAGACGATTTACAATTAAATTTGCAGGATTCGTCCGTTGCCATTGATTCTATCAGACTCACAAAAATTGTTGAGGAACTGTTGGACAATGCCTTCAAGTTTTCTGTAGAAGGAACGCCAGTCTTTTTAAGCACTTTTGTAGAGAATCAGACTTTTATTCTATCTGTCAAAGACCAAGGCCGTGGGATGACTGCCGATCAGATTGCACAGCTACAAGCTTACAGGCAGTTCGATCGCAAACTTTATCAACAAGCAGGTTTGGGATTGGGCTTGGCAATCGTTCAACGCCTTGCAGAATTGCACGGAGGACAATTTAAAATCGAAAGTTTGCCACAGCAAGAAACAATAGTTTCGGTTTCCCTGCCAGTCTAAACAATAATTATATCGTGTCCGATCGATTGACAACGATAAAATTGGTTCGTAGTGCGGACTTTAGTCCGCTCTTTGGTTGCGGACTAAAGTCCGCACTACGAACCGTATTTGTTATGCTAATCAACCGGACATGATATAATTCCAAACTCTTACGCAATCAGTAGACTTTTTGCAAAAGTCTTTTTTTTGTTATTGTTACAATTTTGTTTAGTCATTCTCAATTCTTCAATCTCAAATCCTTCGACGCTGGCGCTTACACCGAAGTCTAAAATCTCAAATAATATTATATAGAATAGATCGCCCGTTTCACACATCGCTGCATATAAATTTGAACTACCTTATCCTCACGGTTTATTTGCTTGCACTCCGAAAACAATCTTCTCGCTTCCATAAACCTCTCCTTATTGTACAATACCAAACCTTCCTCAAAGATTGTCTTTGTCTCTAACTTTTTTTGTCGCACCTCCGGCGGATCTCCCGTGAATATTTCATAAATTGTTACCAATTGCGATTTACCTTTCACTGTGACGCGATCGATCAATCTTAAATCATAAATATCGGTCAACTGTATAAAAGTATTATGAGTAATTAACATCGAAACTCCATACTCTTTCGTCAAATTTTCCACGCGGGAAGCTAAATTTACCGCATCGCTAATCACCGTGCTATCCATCCGATTTTGGCCGCCCACCGTGCCTAACATCAAAGAACCCGTATTGATCCCAATGCCAATTTGCAGCGGTGGGCGATCGGGTCGATGGTGACTAATATTATACTCGTTAAGCTGTTCTAGCATCGAAATTCCAGCTTTCACAGCATCGTCCGCACTACCATTAAACAGCGCCATAATCGCATCGCCAATGTATTTATCAATAAACCCAAAATTTTCAGTAATTGCAGGTTCCATCCGCGACAAATAAGCATTGATAAATTGAAAATTTTCGGCGGGACTCATACTTTCAGAAAGAGTCGTGAAATCACGAATATCTGAAAACAGCACCGACATTTCTTTCTGTACCTGATCGCCTAATTTTACTTCCAGAATACTTTCATATCCCAGAAAGTGGAGAAATTGATGCGGCACAAACCGCCCGTAAGCATCTGTTAATTTTTCTTCCGCTGCTAAAGCTTTTTCCAACTCGTTTGTGAATTGGCGGCGCTCGGTTTCTACCTCTTGACGCTCTGTGATGTCTTGAAAAACCGCGATCGCGTAAACTATGTTTTTCCGTTCGTCGTAGATTGGAGTCGCCCAAACCTCGATCGGCACAATCCTATCCGGGCGGTGAATTTCAGCATCATTAGCGTGCACCACTTCCCCCCGCAGCGCCCGCACAATCGGCTGCCTTTCGCCCGGATACAGCTGATTGGTTCCGGCGCAGTAAGTTTGATAAACTTCCGGCAAATTGTTAGGAATAACATCAGAAACCAAACCTTTGCCAAGTATTTTATCAGCCCAAGAATTCATGTAGCAAGATTTCCCCATACCATCTACCACAAATATACCCACCGGCACTGCTTCCAACAATTGAGTCAGACGATTTTCGCTTTCTAGTAGCGCTTCATTTAACTTTTCTTCAGCTATCAAAGCTTTTTCCAAATCATTAGTAAACCTGAGACGTTCCACATCTACCAATCTTCGCAAAGTAATATCCTCAGCAAAACCCTGATAGTAAAGCACTTCACCGCTAGCATCAAAAACAGTGCGCGCATCCTCAGAAATCCAGATAATAGTGCCATCTCGGCGGTAAACTTCCGACTCAAACTCAGACACAGTACCGTACTGTTCTATCAGCGCAAAAAACTCTTGACGGCGGTGCGGTTCCACGTATAATTGCCGCTCAAAATCGTTAACACTTGCCATCAATTCTTCAGGAGAATCATACCCATAGATTTGAGCCAGAGCAGGATTAGCACTGATCAAATTTCCATTAGGCGCAGTCTGAAAAATACCTTCAAGAGCATTTTCAAATATCTGGCGATACTTCTCTTCAGCTTGCACCAGCGCTGCTTCAGCTTGCTTGCGTTCCGTAATATCAGTAAAAGCAATAATCCCGTAGGAAATATCCCCGAGAGAATCATAAATAGGAGTCGCCCAACTCTCCACCGGAATAACCTTATTACCAGTCCGAATTTCTACACCCTCAGTCCGCACGTTTTCGCCCCGCAGCGCCCGCATAATTGGCAATTCTTCCACAGGGCATCTCTGATCAGTTCCGGCTTTATAAAATTGATAAATTGCTGCTTTCTGTTCCGAATTAATATGCGGCACAGTGCCTTTACCAAACACCTCCCGCGCCTTTTGATTAGCATAAAAAGATTGACCGTTCGCATCCAGCACGCACACGCCCAACGGCATAGCTTCCAGATATTGCGTCAACCGACTTTCGTTTTCGTGGAGTTTGGCAATCAGCATCGCCTGCTTGCGATTTAATCTTGCCAACTCCTGATTCATCTCCTGAAGTTCTACTTGTTTTTCAGCTAATTGTTTATCTTGAAAATATCTGTATATTGCCTCAGTAACAGTTAATTTCAAGTCATCAGACTGCCAAGGTTTAGGTATATATCGGTACAATTTAGCATAATTAATAGCATTGGCTACCGCCTCTAAATCTGCCTGCCCCGTCAGCATAATCTTGAGAGTTTTCGGCGAGATGGCATGAACGCTTCTCAATAGCTCGTCTCCTTTCATATTCGGCATGATATGATCGGAAATAACCAAAGGAACCTCATACTGTTCTGCTAAAAGTTCTGACAGCAACTCTAAAGCTTCTTCGCCGCTTTGGGCAGTTTCAATTAAATATTTATCTTCAAAGGCTTTTAGCAAGTCTATTTCCAGACTATCGAGTATAGTCGGCTCATCATCGACACAAATAATGACTGGTTTTTTCATAACTTTGCTAGACCAGACTTAATCGCTTCAATTAATTCTTGATTTTTCCATGGTTTTTGTATAAAAGCATGAAGATTGGCTTGATTTTTGGTGCGTTCAATTGCTTCTTCGTCTGCTTGTCCCGTCAGCATAACTGTCACAATCTCCGGATATTTTTGATGAATCTTAATCAGCAACTCATCTCCTTTCATTCCGGGCATCAACCAATCAGAGACAATCACTAGAATGTTCACCTCATCTTCACAAAGCTCTTCAATAATCTCCAGGGCTTCGGCAGCACTTTCAGCAAATTCGCAAAGATATTTACCGTTAAATGCCTGTTGCAGTTCAATTTCCAGACTTTCCAACACCGCTACTTCATCGTCTACACACAAAATTGCTGGTTTAGACATCGCTAGTTTCCTCCTTTAGTCTGGCAGCGCGCACCCAATGCGTAGCATACCCTTTTCCAAATTCTACATTCCGCGCACGTAGACTGCAAATTTTTCGCCCAGACTGAAGCCTGGGGCGCTTTACCTACTCAATTAAATTAATCGGCAAAGACACTGTAAATTCAGTTTTACCGGGCACCGACTCCACCTCAATTTTACCCTGATGTTTTTCAATGATTTTTTTGACAATATCCAATCCTAACCCGCTGCCTTCTCCCGCAGGTTTGGTAGTAAAAAACGGCTCAAAAATTTTCGGCAAAATCTCCGGTGGAATCCCTTTACCACTGTCGGTAATTTTTAACACAACGTTGGTATCTTGTTGTGCTGCGTCAACGGTTAAAGTTCCTTGATTGTCCATCGCTTGTAAGGAATTGTGAATTATATTTGTCCAAACTTGATTTAGTTCGTCAGGATAACACAGTACAGTTGGTAACTGATTTTGATAATTTCTGACTATTTCCACCCCTTGCTTTAGCTGGTTCTGATAAAGAGTTAATACAGTTTCAATTCCCTCGGTAATATTCACCTGTATTTTTTGGCTATTCACATCGTAGCGCGCATAACTTTTCAGGGCAAAGACGACTTTAGCAGCGCGTTCTGTAGCGGTAGCGATGGTTCTGGCGCTTCTGTGAATGCTAGCAAATTCGTAAGCTGTTTTGATAATATTTTCGCTATCAGGGTCTTTGAGCAACGGCAAGAATTCTTGCAAGTTTCCCTGCAATCCGATATTTACTAAAATGCTAGCAAGGCTGTCAGCATTGTCAATCCCTTCCGACTCTAATTGCTGCTTCAAGCCTCTTTTAAATTCCCGTTTTTCTCGCGTAGATAAAGAGTAAGTTTGTTGGCGGGAACTGTACATCAAACTCAAAAAATCCTGTTGGCGTTCGGCTGAGAGTTCTTTAAAAAAAACTGGCAAACTTTCGAGATTGTTATCCAAAAAGCTGGTAATATTGCCAATAGACGATCGAATCGCCCCCAGTGGCGTATTGATTTCGTGAGCAATGCCCGCAATCAGTTGCCCTAAGGCGGCAAGTTTTTCCGATTGAACTAATTGATTCTGAGTTGCTTGCAGTTGGTCTAAAGTGACTGTCAGTTCATCGTTTTTCTGTTGGAGTTTTTTTTGCAACTGGCACATTGCTAAATGCGTTTCTACCCTAACTAGAACCTCTTCCACTTGAAAGGGTTTGGTAATATAATCTACCCCGCCCACTGCAAAGGCTTTTACCTTATCTAGTACGTCATTGATTGCGCTAATAAAAATTACCGGAATGTCGCGAGTGCGTTCATCAGCTTTGATTTTTTCGCAAACTTCATACCCGTTCATTTCGGGCATCATAATATCCAGCAAAATCAAATCGGGAGGCATTCCTTTTGCCGCCGAAAGTGCTAGCTCCCCGCTCGGTACGGGGCGGACTTTATAGCCCTTGCCATTCAAAATTCCGGCTAGCAGTCGCAAATTAGCTGGGGTGTCGTCAACTACTAAAATATTACCGCGCTCGGTGCTAGAAATGTCGTTATTCATGTGAGCTTGCTTGAGAGATTAACTTTAAAACTTTGTCGTACTCGAAATTTTCTATACAATTGGCGATCGCACCAGCCGTTACTGTATCCTTTAATCTAATTTGGTCGATCGCACTTTCAATGAAATCCATATCTGCATTCAGTATCGCCAGCTTTAAGTCCGCTAGCAGCGACTCAGGCAATTTCACGAAATCAGCCGCAGTCATTTGGCGACCGCGCTCTGGGATTGCCGATAAATTAGCTACACCCGGATCTTCATAAATATAGCGCACTCCGATCTGTTTGTGCATAGCATCGAAAATATCGGCTTCCCGGAAAGGTTTCCGCATGAAAGCATCGCAGCCCGCCGACAAAATAACTGCCCGTTCTTCCTCCAAAACGCTCGCAGTCAGCGCCACAATCGCAGTAGCTTGACCTTTAATAGTGCCTTTAATTTGTTTGGTTGCTTCGTAGCCGTCCATCACAGGCATTCTCATATCCATCCAAATTAAATGCGGCTCCCAACAGTCCCAAATCTCAATAGCTTCTTGTCCGTTAGTAGCTTCTTTCAGTTCAAAACCCAGAGGATGGAGAAGTTTAATTAACAGTTGGCGGTTCAGCGGTTTATCGTCTACTATCAAAATTCGATAGGGATGTTGGTTGGGTGCGAGTGCAATCACATTGCGAGTCGGCTTTTGGGTTTCAATATCACCCGGATCGACCGCAATAACTTGAATATCAAACTTAAAATTAGTCCCCTTAGCTACAGCAGAAATGACGCTGATTTCGCCGCCCATTAATTCCACAAATTTGCGGCTAATTGGCAATCCCAAGCCTGTACCTTCTTGCGAATCTTTGCCTGTTTGGGTTTGCACAAAAGCTTCAAAAAGATTGTCTAATTCATTGGCAGCAATACCTGGGCCTGTATCTTCGACTTCAAAATGAATAAACAAGGAATAAGCAAAAGCTGAATAGTCATTTTTGGTTGCATAAGTCGCGTTTTCTGAGTGACTTAATTGGGATTGCTTAAGATTATTACTTGCTGAAATCTCTGTATTGTTTAATTCTTCTGACCGATTATTTTTTTCGCTTTCTGCCTGCTGATTTCCGCCTGAAGAATGCTTGCTTACTCTGACCGAAACACCGCCCTCATTGGTGAATTTAAGAGCGTTATTGAGCAGATTAATTAAAATTTGCCGCAACTTTAACTCGTCAGTTTCTACGTATTGTGGCACGTCGAGACTGTGGTCAAAAACTAACTGCAAGTGCTTGTCATGTGCTTTGAGTTGAAACATATCTTCCAAGTCGTTGAGCAGGCGATAGAGGTCAAACTTTTTGGGATTGAGGGTGGTGCGCCCCGATTCAATTTTAGATAAATCGAGGACGTTATTAATCAGGGTGAGCAGGTGTTCTCCGCTGCTGCTAATTATGCTAATATTTTCTTGATGTTCTGGGGATAGGGTTTGGCTGCGAGTCATCAGTTGGGAAAAGCCAAGAATTGCATTCAGGGGCGATCGCAATTCGTGACTCATGTTAGCCAGAAAGGTACTTTTAGCTTGATTTGCTACTTCGGCTTTGTCCTTAGCTACAGCCAATTCGGCAGTCCGCTCTCGCACTCGCTGTTCTAAAGTTTCAAAAGATTGTTGTAGTTGTTGAGCCATGCTGTTAAATGACTGGGCTAATTCCCCCAATTCGTCGGAGCGTTCATTTTCTACTGTTTTGTCCCATTCACCTTTAGCGATATTTTTGGCTGCTGTATTTAAGCGCAAAATAGGATTTCTTACCCAGCGAGAAGTCTGAATGCCAATTGAGACAGCTACTACTAAAGCTGCGAAACACAGCCCAATCGTCGTGCGGGTATTGGCATCGATTTCTTCGGTGAAATCTGCTTCGGGAACAACTACTACAATCAGCCAGTCTAAGCCTTTGCCGTCTTGGAATGGCAGGACTTTTAAAAATTGTCGCTTGCCATTTATTTCAAATTTTAATAATTCAGATTTTTGTATATTTAATTGTTGAAAATGTGCATTTAAATATTTAGCTGTAGCTTGAGTCAAAGGGTTGCTGCTTTCTTCTAGTTTAAATATTTGTCTGTCATTACCGCTAGTGCGAAATGGTTTTTCGGTCGTGGAAGTTGCTAACAAATTACCTTGGCGATCGATAATAAATGTTTGACCGGATTTTCCTACTTTTAGACTGTTGAGAAATCTCCCGATATGGTCGATACGCAAAGCAGCAATCAATACTCCTTCTAGCTGATTTTTATCGCTGTATACAGCTTGGATAGCGCTGACAATTAATGTCGGTTCTAGGAAGGAAACGTAAACCGGACTCCATGTGGGCTTGCCTGCTTTTACGGCAGCTTTGTAGGAAGAATGTTGCCTACTGTCAATATTCTTGATAACTGTTACTATGGTAGTGCGATCGCCCGTCTCATTAATATTGTAGGAATAAAAATTTGCTCCAGTAGATTTCTCGATCACATTCATCGTTCGGGAACCGTTAGAAAGTTGTTCTCCGGATCGATAATCTCCCTTTTCGTTGCCAACGGCAGTAAAATAGATATAGGGATATAATTTTACTTGTCTCCACAGATATTTCTCCCAGTTTGACAAATCATCCATTCTTAAAAACCCGAGCTTGATTGTATCCAGCTTGCTTTGATTGATTTGATGGGGAGTTGTCAGGTAAACTTGCAGGTTTTGCTCGACACGCAAACTCACCTCGCTCATTAACTGACTGGCCAGGTTATTAACTGCTTTTTGTCCATTTTTAAAAGACAAATATCCTACGAGTCCCACTGCTCCGACGATTTGCAGTACAAATGGAACTATGAGAACTGTTCGCAGCGGTAATTTGTCTAAAATTTTAGAAATCATCAGATTTAGAGGTTTGGTGAACTTAGCCTAGAACAGTTATTGCAGAGTTTGCCTTAACAGGAGCGCTATCTAATGCCGAGCTAGCTAAAGGAATTCCTGTACGCCACATTAGCCGTAGTAGATGCTGAACCCCGATCGCACATCAACCTAATTTTTGCTAGATTAAAGTTTATTATTTTACCCATTGTCGTATTATTTTGCCGATTTAGGCAAAGTTTGCAGTCTCAGGCTGCGAGAACCGCCTGATACACGCTGGCGCGGGCGAGTAGAACCCGCATCCGTCAAGGGATTTGCAGGCAGGCGATCGAATTTGTCAGCATTCACTAGCCATTTTCCGCAAGACGTGTTATACTCTAAAAAGTCGAGGGCACGTAGCTCAGTGGATAGAGCATCAGGTTCCGGTCCTGAGGGTCGGGGGTTCAAATCCCTCCGTGCTCACTTTCTATGTCTTTTGCGGAGCTAGGGTTTCAGGTTAATCATATTACCGATAGTCCTATTTTCCGCTCAAATTTCGCTCCTGTCAGTTCTAAGTATCTCCAAAACCACCTCCATATCTGCCAAGTTTGCGCCGGACTTTTTGCGCCGCGCTTTCAACTGGTTGAGTAAGTCGGCCGGTTCTGGAAATTTTGCGACGGTCGGAGCCGATTTTTTATTTGCTTCCCGATCGCGCCGCACTTCCTTGAGTTCTTGCTCCAGCATCTGCACCTTCAGTCCCAAATCGCCGTTGCGCTCGTGTAACTGATTCAGTTCTGTATCCCATTCTGCAAGTTGCTTGTTGGCCACTTTCAATTCCTGCCTGAGTGATTCATCGTTGCCATCACTCAGGCACTCAATTTTCCCAGCCGTTCCTCAATGGCGGCCATCCGCTCCATCACGGGGTCAAGGCGATCGGCTACAGCCTTGTCCACAGTGTCTACAATATTTGTAGACATGACGCTGTTATCGCTTCGTGTAGACATATTTGTAGACATTGTAGACGGTACGTGAGTCTCGTTTGGTGTAAACATTGTAGACAGCGTTGTAGACGTGCCTGAAACTTCCTTAAGAATGCGTTGTGCAGCTTGACTTACCGACTCACCCTCTAGTCTTTGAGCTTCTATCCAGTTCAGGAAGTGGCTGGAAGCCCTGAACGATACGACTTGACTTTGACTCATTGTAGACACCTGTATACAGTATTTGTTTACAATAACACATAACTGTTTACAGTGTCAACAAAATGTCTACAAAACTTGTAGACATGAAAATCGTTCCTAGTGACACACTCATAGCTCTAGAATTTGATATTATGAAAACGTGGGCCGGGGGGGGAGCCGGGTTATGGCCCGCCCTCCCGGCCGCGACGCTCAGAGTTTAAGGCGCCGCAGGCAACCGGGTTGAGTAATACCCGGTATAAGCATTTAAAAGCAGAAGAAAATAGTAAGCTAGAAGTGTTGGAGGTAGGTAGATACAGACATTTTTGATGATGTTACATTATTTGGTCTGAACATGAAGAAAAGTAAAGAAAAAAGTAAAGCTGGGCGCGGTGGAGCCAGAGCTGGAGCTGGTGGAGGTTGTCGTTGGAAACACGGGCGAACTAAATTGGTACGGCTTCCTATTGCTTTGCTTGATGAAATTTTGGAAGTGGCGCGATATATGGATCGGAATGAGGGATATTTACCTCCCTCTGCTCCTCCTGTAATAACTTCGGGGCATCCTTCTCATGCATTATCTTCCGAAGAACTCAAAGAACTTTTTGCTAAACAAAAGGTTAGTAAGCTTGTTGAAAACATAGTTTATGGAGATGGGTATGAGTGTGTCAGCGATTTTACTTTTAAGGAGTTGCCGGATTTTTCTATTACAAAACTTGTAGACCTTGATAATTCTGATGATTTTGATCTTGATGACTTTTTTGAGGCGCAAGACCAAAAACGGTATGACAGCTAAGCTGTTGTGCATTTAAAACGCATATTGGTATAATATAACATAATGATATTCAGAAAAAGTGAATGCCTGCTAAAAACTTTCTCAGTTCCGAGACAAAGGAAACTCTGCAACAAGTATTAAAAGACCATGAGCATC
>JANYGO010000035.1 GCA_025362325.1 Cyanobacteriota bacterium
GTCCTAATAAAATTTTTCCATCAATTTGAGTACAACTTTCAACCTTCACTCCAGGCAAGTCTAATATATAGTCCAAATAAAAGTCCATGAAAAAAAATGTATTGTTTGTTACATTATACACCATAAAATCAGGAGAGCCGAAGAGACGGCGGTTGAAACCGCGTCTACACAGGCAAAACCCAGATGGTGCGTGGGTTGAAGATAATTTTTCTTAGTCCCTCTGAGTTCGGACTTCGTTTGTCTAGCCGCGGTTTCAACCGCCGGGTGCTAATGATATCAACCCTCAAATCAATTTCCCAACAACTCCTGAAACCGGACATCGCCGCGAATCCCATCAAAATCCGTATCAGTTTTTGCCAACTCTCGATATTCCGGTTCCAATTCAATCGCGCGCTGCAAATTTTCCAGCGCTAACTCAACCTGATTCTGCAAGGCAAAATAGCAAGCTCTATTAGCATAAGCATTCGCATAATTTGGAGCGATTTCTAAAACTTTATCCCAATTAGCCATTGCCTCGTCATAACGACCTAATGTTACTAAAGCGTAAGCTCGATTATCCAAGATGCCAGCATTATCAGGCTGCAATTTTAAAGCGCGATCGTAGCTGGATATTGCCTCCTCAGCGCGTCCGAATCTTCGCATGGCAATGCCGCGCCAATCCCATAAATATGCTTGATTGGGTTCGATTGTAATCGCTAAAGCTAGACAGCAAATAGCTTTAGCGATTACCGTTCTAAATCCCATAATAGCGCCTTGGCTTTTTCCGACCAGAAATCATAGTCATTGGGTTGAATGTTAATAGCAAAATCCCAGCTTTCTCGCGCCGCTTCTTGATTGCCACACTTCATGTGTGCAAAGCCTAGACAAAACCAAAAATCGCGGTCTTTCCCGGCTATTTCTTTTGCTTGGTCGAGACTGGCAACAGCTTCTGCATAGCGCTCCAATTCACACAAAATCTTACCTCGTTCTAGCAAACAAACGATTAGCGCATCCTGCCTCATTTCTGCAACTTCAGTTAATTTTACTAGGGCTGCTTCATATTGCCCTTGTTTTGCCAGTGCCAAACCACTGTAAAACAAAGAAACGGGATTATTTAGCCCAGCAGCATCGCCCAAATCCCCCATTCCCTCCAAACGCAGGAAATGCACCCGGCCCGACGCATCCCCCGCTACAACTGTCACTCCATCAGGCGCAAAAGCACAGCCAGAAAACGCACCCTCTCCACTGAAACTAGCAACCTCTTTACCTGTGAGCAAATCCCAGACTTTCAGGGTTCTATCCTCGGAAGCCGAAATCGCTGTTTTACCGTCGGGTGCGATCGCCACTGCTGTTACCGATTCACTATGACCAGTGAGAGTTTTCAGTTCCCGCCCTGGCTCGGTGTCCCAGATTTTCAAGGTATTATCCCATGAAGCGGAAATCGCGGTTTTGTCGTCGGGTGCGATCGCCACTGCTGTTACCGGTTCACTATCACCAATGAGAGTTTTCAGTTCCCGGCCTGTCTCGGTGTCCCAGATTTTCAGGGTTTCATCCCATGAAGCGGAAATCGCGGTTTTGCCGTCGGGTGCGATCGCCACTGCATATACCCAGAAACTATGACCAGTGAGAGTTTTCAGTTCCTGACCTGTCTCGGTGTCCCAGATTTTCAGGGTATTATCCATTGAAGCGGAAATCGCGGTTTTTCCGTCGGGTGCGATCGCCACTGCATATACCCAGAAACTATGACCCGTGAGACTTTTCAGTTCTGAACCTGTCTCGGTGTCCCAGATTTTCAGGGTATGATCCTCTGAAGCCGAAATCGCTGTTTTACCGTCTGGTGCGATCGCCACTGCCCATACCGAGTTACTATGACCCGTGAGAGTTTTCAGTTCCCGCCCTGTCTCGGTGTCCCAGATTTTTAGCGTATTATCCGAAGATGCGGAAATCGCTGTTTTACCGTCGGGTGCGATCGCCACTGCTCTTACCCACTCACTATGACCCGTGAGAGTTTTCAGTTCCCGCCCTGTCTCGGTGTCCCAGATTTTCAGGGTTTTATCCCTTGATGCGGAAATCGCGGTTTTGCCGTTGGGTGCGATCGCCACTGCCCATACCGAGTTACTATGACCCGTGAGAGTTTTCAGTTCCCGACCTGTCTCGGTGTCCCAGATTTTCAGGGTTTCATCCCATGAAGCGGAAATCGCGGTTTTGCCATCCGGTGCGATCGCCACTGCTAGTACAAAGGACGTATGACCGACAAGCGTCCGCAGCGCACCCTCATTTGCTCTTTCCAAATTAGGCTTCAAAGGCCACAGGCAGAAACTATTTCTCGACTGCTTAGCTTGTTTCACGACCTCCTGAATTTCAGGTGTTTCAAAATCCACCAACCGACTCCACAAATGCACTGCCAATTGCGTTTTTTCCTTCTCCAAAACGTGCGCCGACTTGCGAATTGCCCCTTGAATCAATCTCAGACTTTGACTTTGCTCCTCCGACAGCAACACATCAGAATTTCTCGCTAAATCGTAATCCTCAATCAGCGCTTGCACCCCCAACAATTCCAGTTTCGCCTCAATGAAATCAAAATCAGTTAACAACTCATGCAAGCGTTGCCCTTTATTTCTCTCTGCTAGCCCACTCGGCAGAGTTTCCAGCATATAACTCTGCTTTTCCGCCGATCTTCTCGCCAATCCATCTTTTAACTTACCCATCGCCGTACAAATCTCTCCACATATCATCTTCCAAATCGTCGTCTATATCTGACAGAGACACCCCAGCTTTTTTAACAGCCTCCTGACTGTGGAGAAACTTCTGAAAACTAGCATGATAAATACTGTATTTCGGCGGCTTCTCAATGCTGGGCCGCACAAATCCCTCCCACCCATCCAACACATCCTGTACATCTAATTGATCTTCCTTAGCAAAATCCGCCAACAACTCGCAGGATACAGGCTTGCGAGTTCTGCTCAACACATAGATGACTTTCAGCTGGCGACGGCGCGACTCTTTATCCTTTACATCCATCCGATCCAAGTGCTTGTAATAATATTTCTCCAAACCCGCAGGCAAATCGTTCAAATTCACATCCCGATACGTGCCGCTGTTAATCTCCTTCAACACGTAGCGCAAATACATAAAATTGTTCTTGCTTCTTTCAGCAAGCACCGTCACAAACTGTTCCAGACTTAAATTTTGAGGTTGAATCCAATTCTCAATCCCCGCCGAATTCCTAGCGACTTTGTGAATATAAGCCTTGACATCTTCCACACTTTGAGCATTGTGCTGCATTAAATCAAACAAAACGTAATTGTCATTTTCCGGCATCGGCCGAGATTCCGGTCGCTTCGAGACAATAAAATAAACATTATCCGGCAAATTGTTAGGCAAATAAAGCACATTGCTGCCGCTACTTTGCAACTTCAAATCAACTTCATCCAGCGCATCCACCACAAAAATTAACTTTTTGCGGTCGCCCAAATTAGCGCTAACTTCCCCCAGCAACCTCCCGAGAAAGTTGCCATTCTCCAGCGCATTCTCCGGCAGTTGCGGGTACTTTTGTTTCAGGTGAAAGCCTTCAATTAACTGAAGGCAGGCATTTTCCAGAAAAGTTTTGGCGCTGACAATGCCGTCAGGTTGCGAATTGAAGTGGGTAACGCAGCGTCGCTTAAACATCTCCACCACGCACTTTGCCATAATTGCGCTTTTCCCGACACCCGGTTCCGCTTCTAAAACAAAATAGCCCTTCGGATTTTTCCGCAAAAATTCGTTAATTGCTTCAAACACAAATTTGCGGCCGATAAAGTCTTGAATTCTGTCCTGAATAATCGTCTCCGACTTCAAAGAAATCGGCAAAGTCGGCGCAGCAGGATCGATAAATCTTTGCAGCAATTCCCGAACCTGCGCCAATTCATCCAGCCGCGCCATCACTTGACACATTTGTTCTTGAGTTGCCACAGCCTCCAGTTTTTGCAGAATTTCCACATTTTGCAGCCCTAAACTTTTGAGTTCCCCCAAAGCAGTTTCGTGCAGCTTCAACAGCATCGCCGCAAACTTTTTCCCACCTGTCTCCGCATCGTGTTTCAGCACTTCGCGAAACGCTTTCGGGAAAGTTGCGTGCAGTTTGTTCGCCATAAAATCCACGATTTCTGCATCCAAGGATTTGCCCTCACTGGCTGCGAGTCCGTTGCAAAAAATCCCCCAATCTTCCGGTGTCAATCCAGTCGCCCGATCGAACTCCTCAGCATTGCCCGAAAAAATCTTAGTAAGTTCGTCCTCAGAAATCTGAAAAACACTTGACGAATCAGCACCAACTGTGTTAATAGTCAACCAATATTCAGAAGTGCGATAGGCTAATTTATTGATCGCCCTGACAGACAAATTTTTGCTAAGGGCGATCGCGATAAACTCAGGAGACTGGGCAACCTCATTTCTCAAAACATGAGCAATCGCCTCACCCGCAGCCCTAGTCAAATCGTGGTTATCGAGAATCTTGGGATTATTAGCCCATCGATCCATTTTGCTTCCCGCTTCAGTAGCGAGGATATTACCAGCAACGCCAGTCGCGAGCGCCCCCACAACCGAAATTCCCAAAAGTGCGATCGGAGCCCACTATTGCCGTCAGCGATGCAGGCCCCGTGGCGGCAAGCGCATTAGTAATAGCTTGCCCGACTCCCAACACCGCAGTGCATCCAAGAACCCGAGTTTTAACATTAGCTAAATTGGCGATCGGCATAAATTAAATATTATTTCTCACTTTGCCGTAGTTTAGCGCGGCGAAAGGATTGCCACAACTAGGAACCAACAAAATTCCCAGTAGGGAAACGGCACTGCCGTATCCTAATTTCGCGTAACGGGTAAAATCAACCCTGCATCGTGCAAATTGCTTAAAAGGGCGATGTAATTCTCTTCCGTCGGCGTCCGGCGGACATTGTTTGTGTAGATGCGGTTTCAACCGCCGTCTGCATCTACAAAAAAAAGGACACAGCATTGCTGTGTCCCTAACCATACCATCGATATTCCGATGAGAATTCTTGCCCTTTAGAACAAGACCAATTCAGAATTACCAGAAACTCCCAAATTCACATTATTGAGAGTAGCAAACAAACTGTTACCACCAACCGTAGAACCGTTGCTATCGTAATACAGCTTAGTAGTATTAGCTGCACTATCAAAGAGAGCAATAATCGACGGCGCAGTCAGCGATGACTCGATCGCACTTACAGTAGCAACAGTGCTGCTATACCGGTAGAAATTCGCACCCAAAGGCCCCGATCCCAACCCGGCAAAAGCAATCTTGTCAAGGTTAATTACATCATCAACAATGCTGTAATCGGTAATGATATCCCCGCCACCAGCAGTAGTTCCGGTGAACACAAACACATCAGCACCAAGCCCCCCGCTGAGAACATTCGTTCCCAAACCGCCGATTAAAGTGTCATTACCCGCGCCGCCGTTGAGAGTATCGCTACCCGCGCCGCCGAAGAGACTGTCATTACCAGCGCCGCCGGAGATGCTGTCATTACCAGCGCCACCGTCGAAGATATCAGCACCCGAGCCCCCGTTCAAAATATCGGAGAATTGAGTGCCGGTGACGTTATTACCGCTGGCTTTTCCGGTGAACAACACAGGTGTAGTGAAGTTGTAACCGCCAACACCAGAACCGAAGTTGTTAACCGCGGCTGTCGCGAAAGTACCCGCATTTGCAGCAGTTAAGTCGATCGTGCTACCTAAGTTAGTAGAAGTTGCAGCAGGAGAAGCTGCGATCGTCCCTGTAAATACAAAGTCCGCCGTTCCCAGATTGCTAGCAGCCGTACCCAAGTTGGCAATAATTGTCGAACCAGCCGGAGTCGTACCGTTCGAGTCAAACACCAACACTGTTTCGTTTGACGCATTAGTAAATGCGAAGAAACCAGGAGTTGTAGAACTGCCCAAGGCCTTAGTTTGCGCCGCGTCTACAGAGGCATAAGTTCCGCCGGTGAAAATCACCAACTGTTTGCCAGTAATGTCAGGATTTGAACCGCTGACACTGACAAAGTTAGTCGAAGTCAAATTACCGAAAGCGTTAGCTACGAACTGGAATTTGTCAGTGCCAAAGGTAAAGTCAGTAATGCTATCCGTGCCTTCGCCAGGAGCATTGTACACAAAGATATCCGCACCAGCACCGCCAGTTAAAACATCTGAACCACTGCCGCCTGTGAGGATATCTGCACCGCCAGCACCGTTGATCGTATCGTTACCAGCGCCACCGTTGATGGTGTCAGCAAATTCAGTACCGATGACGCTATTAGCGCTGCCATTTCCGGTAAACAACACAGGTGTAGTAAAGTTGTAACCGCCAACACCAGAACCGAAATTGTTAACCGCCGCTGTCGCGAAAGTACCCGCATTTGCAGCAGTTAAATCGACAACGCTACCTAAGTTAGTAGTAGTTGCAGCAGCCGGAGCCGAGCCTAGCGCACCTGTAAACACAAAGTCCGCAGTTCCCAAATTAAGAGCAGCAGTACCCAAGTTGGCAATAATTGTCGAACCAGCCGGAGTCGTACCGTTCGAGTCAAACACCAACACTGTTTCGTTTGACGCATTAGTAAATGCGAAGAAACCAGGAGTTGTAGAACTGCCCAGAGCCTTAGCTTGCGCCGCTTCTACAGAGGCATAAGTTCCACCGGTGAAAATCACCAACTGTTTGCCAGTAATGTCAGGATTTGAACCGCTGACACTGACAAAATTAGTAGCAGTAAAATTCCCGAAATCCTTGGCGCTAAACTGCAATTTGTCAGTTCCGAAGGTAAAGTCAGTAATGCTATCTGTTCCTTCGCCCGGAGCATTGTAAACAAAGATATCCGCACCAGCACCGCCAGTCAGAACATCTGAACCGCTGCCGCCTGTGAGTATATCTGCACCGCCACCACCGTTGATCGTATCGTTACCAGCGCCACCGTTGATGGTGTCAGCAAATTCAGTACCGATGACGTTATTAGCGCTGCCATTTCCGGTAAACAACACAGGTGTAGTGAAGTTGTAACCGCCAACACCAGAACCGAAATTGTTAACCGCGGCTGTCGCGAAAGTACCCGCATTTGCAGCAGTTAAATCGACAACGCTACCTAAGTTAGTAGTAGTTGCAGCAGCCGGAGCCGAGCCGAGCGCACCTGTAAATACAAAGTCCGCAGTTCCCAAATTAAGAGCAGCAGTACCCAGATTCGCAATAATCGTCGAACCGCCCGCCACTGTACCGTTCGAGTCAAATACCAACACTGTTTCGTTTGACGCATTAGTAAATGCGAAGAAACCAGGAGTTGTAGAACTGCCCAGAGCCTTAGCTTGCGCCGCTTCTACAGAGGCATAAGTTCCGCCGGTAAAAATCACCAACTGTTTGCCAGTAATGTCAGGAGTTGAACCGCTAACACTGACAAAATTAGTCGAAGTCAAATTGCCGAATTCGCTCGCGCTAAACTGCAATTTATCAGTTCCCGACTTAAAGTCGGTAATTTTATCGCCGCCTTCTTTAGTTGTCGTGTAAACAAACAGATCCGTACCGCTGCCACCGCTGAGGACATCGGCACCGAGGCCGCCGGTGATGGTATCGTTGCCGTCGCCGCCCTTGATGGTATCGTTAAAATTGCTGCCGACAATGTTGTCATCGCCTCCTAAACCATCGAAATTAACGGCGGCCGGATAAGTGCCGAAATTAAAGTTGTCAGGGCCGGAAGTACCGACAGGAACATTTAGCGTTGGGCCGGTGAAGACAAAGTTCTTGACTTGCAGGCTAAATTTCAGCGAGAAACTGGTGAGAATTTCAAAGCGCGCCCCAACAGAAAATACCACTACGGAACGGTTGGTAGCGGCATCTGTAAACTGACAGAAAACAGGCGCGTCGGTGTTGCCGCCCAAAGCTGCAAACCGCGCTTGCAAAGTGGCGATGCTGGTAACGCTGATATCAGCGCTGAAGTCGAGCAAGTTATTGCTGCCGATCGACCCAACAACAGAAGTAGCAGTAATCGCCAGTCGAGTCAAGCTAGCAGCAGTGAGATTAGCAAAAGCTGCGGTAGAAAGCTCTAAAACATCATCATTGACATTAAAGTCAGTAATTAAGTCAGCTTCTGGAACTGTTTTAATGTCTTGGCGAGAAGTGCGGTAAATAAAGCTATCCTTGCCAGCACCCCCAGTTAGAGTATTGGTTCCGACGCCACCTTCGAGCGAGTCATCGCCATCATCTCCGGTCAATTTGTCATTGCCAATACCGCCGATGATTTTGTCTTTGCCCTTACCACCGACGATATTGTTATCGCCATCGCCGCCGTCGATCTCGTTATCGCCGTCGCCGCCTTGAATTGTGTCGTTGCCTTTGCCTCCTTTAATTTTGTTTTTGCCCTTACCGCCTGTAATGTCATCGCCGCCGTCGCCGCCTTGAATGTCGTTATCCAGCGTGGGCGAACCGACAATAACTTGAGGCGCTGTATTGCCAGCAAACTTAAAGACATTTTGCTCGACTTTCAAGCTAAAACGCTGGCCGGCGATCGTGCTTGTGCCTTGGTTAACTTCAAAACCAAAACTAGCCGTACCGATAAAACCTGTTGCCGCTTGGAAAGTTAACAAACCGAGGTTAATGTCTGCTTGAGTGAAGGTAACACCCGGTTGTGTTACCGCTGCTCCCTTAAAGAATAGTTGCCCGGTTTTAGTATCAGGGATCTCGGTTAGCTTGAAGACATTGCCGCTAGCACCTTGTTGGCCGCCTCCAAACCGCAGCAAGTCAGGAGTAATAGTTTGCTGCTTGCCGTCGGAGCCGACAGTTAGGGGATTATTAGCTTCCACTCGCGGGGGAATCGGCCTCGGAGCTGCAACAGGAGTTGGAGTTGGAGTTGGAGTTGGAGATGGAGAGGAACCATTAGCTCCCAAAAAGTCGCTAGCATCGAGAATCGTGGCGCTGATATTCAACAACAGCGCGAGCACAAAGCTGTTGCTGCCACGAATTTCGGTATTGAGCCCGACTTGTACAAATGACAAGCTGCTAAATTTCAAGTCGCCAAACAGCAGAAACTTGTCGCTACCGTCTGTGTAGTCAGTGATGACTGAACTGCCGGGAGCGGTAGTGTTACTGATGACAAAAACGTCATTTCCAGCACCGCCGACACAGGTATGGTTGCCAGTACCGCCAACGATCGTATCGTTGCCCGCACCGCCCATCAGCGTATCGTTGCCAACAGAACCGCCGACAACACTGTCGTCGCCGTCGCCGCCGTCTGCCATGTCATTGCCGTCGCCAGTAACGAGGGTATCGTTGCCGGCACCGCCCATCAGCGTATCGTTGCCGTCGCCGCCCATCACGCTGTCGTCGCCGTCGTCGCCCATGCAAACGTCGTTGCCAGCACCGCCCATCAGCGTATCGTTGCCGGCACCGCCCATCAGCGTATCGTTGCCGTCGCCGCCCATCACGCTGTCGTCGCCGTCGTCGCCCATGCAAACGTCGTTGCCGGCACCGCCCATCACGGTATCGTCGCCGGCACCGCCCATTACGCTGTCGTCGCCTTCGTCGCCCATGCAAACGTCTTTGCCGGCATCGCCCATCACGGTATCGTTATCTTTGCCGCCCATCACGGTGTCGTCGCCGTCGCCGCCCATCACGGTGTCGTTGCCCCGATCGCCCCTGACGATATCGTTGCCTTCGCCGCCCTTGGCTTTGTCGTCGCCTTTGCCGCCGTAGACGGTATCCTTGCCGGCGCCGCCGTCAACGTCATCATTTCCGTCGTTACCGTACACCAAGTCATCGCCGTCATCGCCGTTGCAGGTATCGTTGCCGGTGCCGCCAGAAATAGTGTCGTTGTCTTTACCGCCATAAACCTTGTCGTCGCCGCTGCCGCC
>JANYGO010000046.1 GCA_025362325.1 Cyanobacteriota bacterium
TGCTCATGGTCTTTTAATACTTGTTGCAGAGTTTCCTTTGTCTCGGAACTGAGAAAGTTTTTAGCAGGCATTCACTTTTTCTGAATATCATTATGTTATATTATACCAATATGCGTTTTAAATGCACAACAGCTTATCAGATCTCGATCTAGCGTCACATCCAAACTGCTGAGATTTTCCTCAAGTTGTGCGATCGATGTTGCACCGATAATTGTGCTAGTCACAAACCAGCGCGATCGCACATAAGCCAAAGCCATCTGCGCCGGACTCAAACCGCGCTTTTGAGCAATCTCAATATACGCTTTCACCGCATCATTCAGATTAGTTTTATCGTAACGCTGACCGAATCCTGCGAATAAAGCCAATCGCGAATTTTCAGGGATTCCATTTAGGTATTTACCCGTTAAGATTCCGAAACCCAAAGGACTGTAAGCCATCAATCCCACATTTTTAAAGCGACAAGTTTCTGCCAAATTCATGTGAAATGTCCGATTGCTCAAACTGAAAGCATTCTGAATCGAAACAACTTTCGGCAAACCGTGTTTTTCTGCTAATTCGCAAAACTCACAAACTCCCCACGGCGTTTCATTGCTCAAACCCAAATAGCGGATTTTGCCAGCTTTAATTAAGTCCGCAAATACTTCTAACTGTTCCAAAATCGCTACGGTTTCGTGTTCTTGGGCTATCTCGTAGTCCGGCGCGCCAAATAGCGGCACGTAGCGATCGGGCCAGTGAATCTGATACAGGTCGATGCAGTCTGTTTGCAGGCGCTTCAGGCTGTCATTCAGGGCTGTTTCGACATTTGGGCGATCGATCTGATTTTTGCCTTCCCGAATCCACTTTAATCGAGTGCTTCTCCCCGCCACTTTAGTCGCTATAATGACTTTATCCCGCTGCTGTTTCACCAACCATTGGCCGATATATTCCTCAGTTTTTCCCTGAGTTTCTGGTTTTCCCGGTACCGGATACATTTCGGCAGTATCGATAAAGTTGATGCCTCTATCGATCGCAAAATCGAGCTGTTGCGCCGCTTCTTCAACAGTGTTCTGCTGGCCGTAAGTCATCGTACCCAAACAGATTTCAGATACTAATAAGTCGCTATCGCCGAGTTTTTTGTATTCCATGAGTTTGAGTTATGAAAAATAGTCTGCTTCTATATTACCGAAAAAAATTGATTTACAGTTCGGGACGCAATTGTCGCACTTTAACCAGCCTGTAGGGTGCGTCAGTCTTAAGGTTAGTAGGAAAAATTCGGGGTTTATCAACTGACGCACCCTACTAATTGTACTTTTACTCTGCGCCCTCTGCAATTAAAAAAATCAAAATATATCCGCACTTAAATGTTAATATAAATAATTACTTTCATCTGATATATGAGTAGTCGCCCCCCAAAAGTCCCGTTTGTCAACCTCTCCCTACAACACCAACCAATTCAATCCCAAATAGCAGAAATAATTGGCAAAATTATCCAGTGCGGAGACTTTATTTTAGGTGAAGCACTAGCCGAATTTGAAACAGCATTTGCCGCAGCTTCTGGAGTACAATACGGCGTAGGCGTGGCTTGCGGGACAGATGCGATCGCTCTGGGACTCCAAGCTTGCGGCATCAATCAGGGCGACGAAATCATCCTCCCAGCCAACACTTTTATCGCCACCCTAATCGCCGTCATCCAAGCCAAAGCAGTACCTATTCTTGTAGATTGTGACCCGGAAACTGCCCTGATTGACCTGACAGCAGCCGCCACAGCAATTACCTCGAAAACTAAAGCAATTATTCCCGTGCATCTCTACGGTCAAATGGTATCGCCCGGGCAGCTTTTAGAATTTGCGAACCGCCACAATCTAATCATATTTGAAGATGCCGCCCAAGCGCACTTAGCCGAAAGAGAAGGATACCGCGCAGGTTCGTTTGGGAAAGCAGCAGCATTCAGCTTTTATCCCAGCAAAAATCTCGGCTGTTTTGGCGACGGCGGGATGTTGATTACTAACGATGCAGAGCTCGCACAAAAAATGCGAACTCTCCGCAATTATGGAGCACCAAGCAAATATTTGCACACAGAAATGGGTACCAACAGCCGCCTCGACAATTTGCAAGCCGCTGTGCTGAATGTGAAATTGCCTTACTTGGAAAAATGGAATCGCGATCGCACATTAGCCGCCCAACATTACAATACTATACTAGAACCCCTGAAGCACAAAGGCATTATACCGATCGCCAATCACAGCGGCAGCGGTCACATTTATCACCTCTACGTCATCGAGATTACTGACAAAAGCCCGCTCGCCCGCAACCTTCTTCAGGAAAAACTCGCCCAACAGGGCATTCAAACAGGCATCCACTACCCCGTACCTTGCCACCTGCAACCCGCCTACCAAAACTTAGGCAATCGGGGCGACTTCCCCCACACAGAAACCCTTTGCGAACAGATTTTATCATTGCCAATGTATCCCGGATTGAGCAATACTCAGATCGAGCAGGTTGTACGGGCGATCGAACGATCGTTGAATTGCTAAGTAGAAGCAACAAAAGAAATGGCAGTCGAGAAATCGAACTCGGCATGAAAGGCCTCGCTCAAGGTAAAAAGAAGACACACACAGCAAGCTTGAGCGCGATCGGTCTCATACCATTAATTAGGTGGATTTACTTAATTGTTCATAAAAGTTATACTAAGGGTGTTTCAAGCAGTAGGGTGCAGTTCTAAAAGCGTTGGAGTTGGAATCAGCAAATCTTTAACTCACAGTTCAAAACCGCTTTCGCGTTGTTCGCCCTGGCGCGGCAATCTCAAAACTTCTCAAACCATGCACATCCAGCGCAGAATTCGCATTGTTCTCAAGCGATACCTCCTGGGGGAAGGTATCACGGTACTCCTAGTGCTGCTGTACGCCCCCCTGCTCGTACACTGGTACGACGGATGGTTCAACAAAAACATCAGCATCGAACACGAATATTTCAGCCACGGAATAATTGGTTTGCCCTACGCAGCTTATATTGCTTGGACAAACCGAAATAGCTGGCTGCGCTTGCCCAACTCGCCACATCCCTTGGGAAGCTTTTTCCTGGTACTAGCGACACTTTTTTATCTAAGTCGTTTGAGCGATTTAGTGAATTTATCCCTGGGAGTAATACTGGCTGGAATTTGCTTGTGTTTAAAAGGAATCCCCGGCTTAAAATTGCAGGGAATGCCGCTTTTATTCGTATTTCTGGCATCGCCCAATCACATCCCTTACCTGATAGAACCCTACGCCTTGCCGTTGCAGCACTTCATTGCTGAAGCATCAGGATCGATATTAACTAAGGTGGGTTTGAACGTAAGAGTCGAAGAAATTTATCTGTACGTAAACGATCGCATTGTCGAAGTTGCGCCCCACTGTGCCGGCTTAAAAATGCTGTTTACCAGTCTTTACGTCAGCGTAATTCTGCTGGATTGGACGGGAGTTTGGAGTTCCCGCAAAAGAAGCATTTTGTTTTTAGCCACTGCATCTATCATTAGTATCAGTTCCAACATTGTCCGCAACACTTTGCTAACTTACTTTCACGGAACCGAAAGAGAGACGCTGTTTAATTGGCTGCACGCCGGATGGGGCGGAGACTTGTATTCTGCTTGTATACTAGGCTTGTTGGTACTTCTCCTCAACGGGATGGAAAAGTATTTCCCAAGCCACTCTGGCAATTCATGAAACAAATGATTTCAGCACGGAAACTACTGCGGCAGTACAAATTATCTAAAATTGCGATCCTGATGTTTTTGCTGTTACTGGTTGGAGTAGTAGCAATTCCCGGCTACGCGACGGGAAGGTGGCCTTGGACAAACCCGCCAGCAGTTGCAAATCTCAAGCAATTGAGAAGTTTGCGCCAAGACGGAATGACACTTCCCGACTGGCAGGTGATCCGCATCCAGAATAACGTCCAAATTGGCGGTCATAGGTGGTTAGTTGAAGAAATTAAAAATTATCAAACAATTGCCATTTTATTGCTGTTGCCTCAAAATGGCCACAAAAGCCAGCCCCAGGTAGAATGGCTCGACATCGATGGATTTCACCGATGGCAAACAGATTCTCACCGCACTTTGAGGTTTACAGTTAAATTAGCGCCAACATCCGACAAGCCATCGCCTACCGTCGAGGCGCGGTTTTTCCGAAGCTGGACTCCCCAACAAACTTTTGCTGTCGTGCAGTGGTACGCTTGGCCTAACGGGGGTTCTCCAGCAACCAGCCGCTGGTTTTGGGAAGACAGCATTGCTAGGCTGTCGAACCGCCGCGCCTCTTGGGTTGCTGTCAGTATCATCGTTCCCATTCAACCGCAGAGTGATATTAAGATAGTTGAACCGCTTCTGAAATCTCTCGGCCAAACTGTTCAGGCTAAATTAATGACAGAAACTTTCTAAGTTGAGAGTTTTTAACACATTTGTGTGCGGTAGAGTTGAATGGTGGGAGCATCTCAATGAGAGGTGTCAATAGGGCGATTGAAATCGCTTCTATACAAACAAAGACCGCCTCCGCGGGCTAGAAGAATCAAGAGGTAATACCAATTATGAAAAATATTGCTACAGAGAAATTATAGAATCTCATCTGTAGGGAAACGGCATTGCCGTGTCCGGTGGGAGAGTATGAAGAGTATAAAATCAAAGTGAAGGGTGGCGGAAATGACAATTAAAACTCAGCGAATTATTCAAAATATTACCCTTTTTTATAGGTTCAAAAACCGGGAAAAATTCATAATTAGAAATCGCGTCGCTTTTTCCTTAGCCGGCTTGTATTCAACTGCTTGGACTCTATGTTTTACTGCTGTATTCTGGGGATTTAACGGCAAGGTTTTTTCGGAAACGGCTTCTTCTCAACCTTTTGTTCCTAGTTCTGAGCGGCTCGTACCGCCACCCCCACTGCGCGTACCGCCACCGCCGCCCGCCAACTTCAACCGGGAAATTAACCCAGCTTTTCGGAATCGGCCCTACCGCCTGGGCCCGGGAGACCAGATTTCTATTCAAGTTCAGCGCTTCCCAGAGTTAAGTTTTACAGGTGCAATCAGCCCTGAAGGGATAATTGTACTGCCGCTAATCGGCACAGTAAATGTGCGCGGCCTCACCGTCAAAGAATCACAGCAGCGCCTCCGGGAGCGCTTTGCCCAATTTATCAAAAATCCTCAAGTCTCGGCTGCTTTGCTGGTTCAGCGCCCGGTAGTGGTGACGGTGACGGGGGAAGTGGCGAGACCGGGTTTTTATCCGCTGCTAACGCCACAGCTTCCGGCGGCTCTGGCTGCTGCTGCTGGGACTACTCCGACGGCCGAACTGCGGGCGGTGCGGGTGCGGCGGACTTTATCGAGTGGTGCTGTCGCGGAGCAAGTTGTTGATATTTTGACGCCGCTGCAAACTGGTATTGCTCCGCCGGATTTGCGTTTGGAAGATGGAGATGCGATCGTCGTACCGTATAAACAGGTTACGCCCGATCGCAAATCCGATCAAGATTTAGCATCCAGATACAGCCTAGCCGCTGCCGCTGTCCCCGTCCAAATCACTGTCACCGGAGAAGTCAGCAAACCGGGTTTTTACACGCTTGGGGCGGGTTCTGGTCGAATTTCGGCTGCTTTGCTGGTTGCGGGCGGAGTCACGGCAAAAGCCGATTTGCGGGCGGTGCGAGTGCGGCGGACGCTGGTAGACGGCTCGTCGGTGGAGGAACCCATCGACCTTTACACTCCCCTAGCAAAGGCTAACGATTTGTTTGATTTTCCTTTGGCCTCGGGAGATGTGATTGTCATCCCGGAATTGGATGGGAGCATCAAAAATTTAAACTACGACAAAGCTCTGGTGGCGCGGTCTACGCTGATTAAGCCCAGGATCTACGTTCGAGTTTTGAGTTACGCTAGTGGTGGTTTGACTTCGTTCTACGTAGAAAATGGTAGCAAGTTTTTGGATGCTATCAACAACTTGCCTGTTAATCTTGCTGACTTACGGAAAATGGCCCTGATTCGGTTCGACCAAAAGCAAGGTAGAGCTATCAACCGCAAGATAGATGCGAAAGCTGCTTTGGAGGGCAATGTTTCTCAAAACCCGATGCTAGAAGATAATGATGTGATCGTAATCGGTAGGAATCTCGTAGAGCGCGTTAGTTATGCAATCAATACTGTTACTCGACCGTTCCGCGATACTTTGGGATTTATTCTGTTCTTTGAGCAGTTGAGAAATGGGGTGACAAATCTGTTTGGACCAGCACCTACTAATAAGTAGGTAGTCATTGGTCATTGGTCATTAGTCATTGGTCATTGGTCATTGGTCATCTGTCATTGGTCATTGGTCATTGGTCAACCCTTCTCCTTCGCAAGCTGTCAACTGTCAACTGTCAACTGTCAACTGTCATTGGTCATCAATTATTAGGGAGGATCTGAAGGAGAATAAAAAGTGTTTTTTGCGAGTGCGAGCTTAAGATCTCGCTAGATATAAGCCCGTGCCAGAGCGCACTGATATAGCAACCGCCACATCGGTGAGGACATAAATAACCGGAATGAATAGAGCCGATACCCGTACGGAATCAATGGTTTGATTCGGGTTATGCAACTGTCAACTGTCCACTGTCGAGCGGTCAACTGCTATACAACATCAAAACAGAGATGCTCCGGTCATTAGTTATGATTTATCGTTAACAATCTCAACACTAAAAACTAAAAACTAAAATCATTATGACTTTATCAGTTGTTAAACGTTATTTAATTGCTTTCGACCAATACAAGTGGGTGGGACTGGCTACTCTGGCGGCGACTGTGGGCGTGTCGGGAGTAGTGGCTTTGCAGCCAACTCCCGCCCCGGTTTACGTTGCTTCCGGTACGCTGGCATACCGCAGGCCGAGCGTGATTTTTTCATCGACTACGACTAAAATTCAACAGGAAGGACAAGAAATAACTAAAGATATGCTGCTGGATAGAAGGGTGGTTGAGGCAGCAGCGAAAAAAGTAAATATTTCTCCGAAAAAGCTGACGGACGACGTGCAAGTAAAGATGCCGCTCAAGAATAATGACCCCAGCGCTTTGATTCAAGTATTGTACAAAAATGCCGATCGCAAAAAAGCAGAAGCGGTAGCAGAGGCGCTGATGAAAGAAATGGTGGCTCGCAGCCAAACGATTAACACTTCAAGACTGCGAGAAACGATCGCCCAAATTAACAAACGCTTGCCGAAAGTCACTCAGGAACTCAGAGATACCGAAGAAAAACTAGAAGCCTACGAAAAACGAGAAGGGACTTCAATTTTAGCAGCCCAGAGCGGTGCACTGCCGCAAGCGATTACCGGCAGCGAACAGCAGCAGCGCCAACTCCGCGTGCAGTTGGGAGGAATAGAAGCTCAAATCAAAAGCTTGCAGGATCGCTTGGGATTGAATGTGGATCAAGCTTACGTGGCTCAAGCACTGTCTGCCGATCCAATTATTGCGCAACTGCGAGTGCAACTGTTTTCGATCGAATCTCAGCTCAAAATTCTCCGCACCGACTTGCAGGAGGAACACCCGAAAATTGTGGAATTGCTCAAACAAAAACAAGCTTTTGAGCAGCAGTTGCAGCAGCGACAATCGGAGGTACTCGGCGGTAACGGGGTGGCGGCTCCGCTCAGAAGTGCCGATCGAATTCGGGTAGACTCTTCTTTAGATCCAGCTAGACAGCAGTTAGCTCAAAGTTTGATTGCTTTGCAAACGCAGCAGGATATGGTGGAACAGCAACTCAAAGGAGTCCAGACAACTGAACAGCAATTGCGCCAGGAGCACGCAAAAATCCCCAACAAGCAGTTAGAACAAGCGCGGTTAGCCCAGCAAGTGGGGCTGAAAAAAGCTCTCTACGATAAGATGCAGTCGGCTTTGGTAGATGCTGAGGCGGCGGTAGCTGAGACAACCGGGAGTTTGACAATCGCCCAACTTCCCAAAACTGATGATGTTGAGTCAAGCAAGAGAGGTTTGCCGGTGATGCTGGCGGTGGGGGGATTTGTGGGATTGCTGCTGGGCGGCGGGTTGATATTTTTGTTGGGGATGCTCAACGGCAAGTTTTACAGTTGGGAAGAAGTGCGGGCGGCTTTGGTGGAAAAAGAGGTGCCGATACTGGCAGTCTTGCCTGAAGTGATTGTGTTTGATTCCTACGGGGATGAGATGCCTCTGGCATTGGAGCCAAATTCCCCTTATTTGGAGTTTTACGAGCGGTTGCGCACTAATTTGCGCCGAATTGGAGAAAAACCAGTAAAGGTGGTGTTGCTGACTTCGGCGGCGCCTTTGGAGGGGAAGAGTTTTAGTGCTTACAATTTGGCAATTGCGTCGGCTCGATCGGGCAAACGGACTTTGTTAATTGAAGCAGATTTGCGATCGGCTTCTAACGTGGAATCTTTGAAAATCGCTGCCGATCCCCTGGCGGCGGTGGAACCTTTGCACTATTACGGCAATATGAGCGAGTGCGTTTTGTTGGTTCCAGAGGTAGAGAACTTATACGTGGTACCGAGTCCGGGCTTTTTGCGGCAGGCGTCGGCGGTACTCGAATCGAGCGAAATGCGGAGATTGTTTGAGGATGTTCGCAACCGCTTTGATTTTGTGGTGGTGGATTCTCCGGCGTTGAGCGAGTGCAACGATGCGCTGACGCTGGAACCGTACACGGACGGTATAATTTTGGTGGCGCGGGCTGGTTATACTCTGGCTAGTATGCTGTCTGAGGCTGCCGATCAGTTGCTAGAATCTGACGACGAGGACTCGCATAAATCGGGGCCGCGGCTGTTGGGGGCGATTATTAATGGTGCTGATATTGCGGTGAAGTTCCGCAACGATGTTGATGAGTTTGAGTTGCCTTTGGGTGCGATCGACAATGGGGCGATCGAAGTGCGATCGACGAGACAATTACCGCAGCAGTCAAAGCCGAAAAACAAAGCTATTAATAGTAAATTGAACTAATTTACGTGGCTTGATGAGACTTGAATTGCATTCATTCATCAACAATCTTAAAATTATCTGCGTTCATCTGCGGTTTCCCTGTACATAAAAGGGAGCATCTCACTTTTGAAAAAAGTATTTGTTGACAGTGCGAGCTTAAGAGATCGCGAGTTATATATAACTCGCGATCTCTTAAGCTCGCACTATA
>JANYGO010000060.1 GCA_025362325.1 Cyanobacteriota bacterium
AATTTCATCGGCGCCGTCTTTACCTAAAATCAGGTCGTTGCCTTCTAAACCGACGATTTTGCGGTTGCCTTTGGTGTCATTGATGAAGTCATTGCCGTTGGTGCCTTTGGTGGTTTGTCCCTCTCCAAGTTGCGAAATCGGTCGGACAAATCCAATTGCAGGCGGTTGCGGCGGCGGCACAAAGTTAATTCCCGGTTTGCCAGAAATCGGCGGACAGTCACACTCGGTATCTGGTTCGGCGATCGGATTTGAGATGACCGGTGGTACGGGCGTTGGCGTTGGCGTTGGCGTCGGCGTTGGTGTTGGCGTTGGTGTTGGCGCAACGGGCCCCAAGATAGCAGCAACAGTAGCGGTAGCGGGACTGGTAGCGCCGCTGTTGTCGGTGGCGCTGTAGTTGAAATTGGCTCCGGTAAAGTCGCCTGTAGCTTGGAAATATAGTTGCCCTATCTGTGCCGGTGTCAGGATTTGACCGGGTGTTACTGCTACGCCACCGTTGGCGGGAGCTCCTAAAAATAGCAGTCCTTGGTCTGCTGGGGGCAGGGTGTTGATGGTGTAAGAGGCGATCGACCCGTCGGGGTCAGTTCCTCCCAATCCCGGAACTCGGGCGCTGCCGTTGGGTGCAAGGCTGAAGTTAGCATTGTTGGCCAATGGCGGTAGGTTGCTCGTCGGAGCAATGGCCGCAACTGTAGCAGTGGCGGGACTGATAGCGCCACTGTTGTCGGTGGCGCTGTAGTTGAAATTGGCTCCGCTAAATTCGCCGGAGGATCGGAAAAATAGTTGCCCTATCTGTGCGGGTGTGAGGACTTGGCCTGGTGTCACCGCAACGCCGCCGTTAGCCGGATCTCCTAGATACAGGACTCCTTGGTTGGCTGGTGGCAGGGTGTTGATGGTGTAAGAGGCGATCGACCCGTCGGGGTCGGTTCCTCCCAATCCGGGAACCCGCGTGCTGGTGTTCGGGGGAACTATGAAGTTTGTATTGTTGGCAACTGGGGGTTGGTTGGCGGGAGTTGGCGCCGGAGTTAGAGGTGTGGCAGAAAGGTTAGCGGTAGCAACCGGACTGGTGGCGCCGCCGTTGTCGGTGGCGCTGTAGGTGAAATTGGCTCCGGTAAAGCTGCCTGTGGATTGGAAATATAGTTGCCCGAGTTGTGCCGGTGTCAGGACTTGACCCGGTGTCACCGCTACGCCACCGTTGGCTGGATCTCCTAAATACAGGACTCCTTGGGCGGCTGGTGGCAGGGTGTTGATGGTGTAAGAGGCGATCGACCCATCGGGGTCGCTTCCTCCCAATCCGGGAATTAGCGCGATCGCGTTGGGTGCAAGGCTGGAGTTAGCATTTGTGGCTAATGGCGGTTGGTCGGGAGTCGGAGTTGGCACCGGTGCTGGAGTCGGCACCGGCACCGGTGCTGGAGTTGGCACCGGTGCTGGAGTCGGAGTTGGCACCGGTGCTGGAGTTGGTGTCGGCACCGGTGTCGGAATCGCCGCAACTGTAGCGGTAGCAACCGGACTGGTGGCGCCGCCGTTGTCGGTGGCGCTGTAGGTGAAATTGGCTCCGGTAAAGCTGCCTGTGGATTGGAAATATAGTTGCCCGAGTTGTGCCGGTGTCAGGACTTGACCGGGTGTCACCGCAACGCCACCGTTGGCTGGATCTCCTAAAAATAGTAGTCCTTGGGCGGCTGGTGGCAGGGTGTTGATGGTGTAAGAGGCGATCGACCCGTCGGGGTCGCTTCCTCCCAATCCTGTGACTAATCTGCTGGTGTTGGGCGGAGTGCTGAGGTTGGCATTTGTCGCTACTGGCGGTTGGTTCGGCGTCGGAGAAGCAGCCACTGTAGCGGTAGCAGCGGGACTGACTGCGCCGAGGTTATCTGTAGCGCTGTAGGTGAAATTGGCTCCCGTAAAGTCGCCTGTGGATTGGAAATATAGTTGCCCAAGTTGTGCCGGTGTCAGGACTTGACCGGGTGTCACCGCAACGCCACCGTTGGCTGGATCTCCTAAAAATAGTAGTCCTTGGGCTGCTGGGGGCAGGGTGGTGATGGCGTAGGAGGCGATCGACCCATCGGGGTCAGTTCCTCCTAATCCTGTGACTAACTTACTGGTATTGGGCGGAGTGCTGAGGTTAGTATTTGTCGCTACTGGCGGTTGGTTCGGAATCGGTGTCAGAGTTGTAGTGACTGTAGCATTCGCAGCAGTCCCGTTGTTGTTTGCGGGAGTGGGGTCGGGAGTAGCTGAGCTGCTGCTGGCGGTGTTCCTGACGCTGGGGCTAGTCAGGGGTGCTGGGAAGCTGACTGTGTTGGCAACCCTGGCTAAGCTGGCTAAGCTAGCAACTAGCGGGAAGGTGACAATACCTGTAGCGGCATTGTACGTACCTCCGTTAGAGAAGCTGACTCCTGTTAAGCCGGGAATGATGCTATCTGTAATTGTGACGTTAGTTGCTGCGTCTGGCCCGTTGTTGACTGTGGAAATTGTGTAAGTAACTCTCGAACCAACAGTCGCACTCGCAGCCCCAATTTTGGTGGTAGCAATGTCAGCACTAGGAAGAACAGTAACTACGGTGGTTGGGACTTGAGAGATTGCTAGGGAACCGTTGTTGTTACCTCGGTTGGGGTCGTAAGTGCTGGAGTTGCTAAAGGCGGTGTTGGTTATGGTAGTGCCGATCGGTGTCGCTGCGGGGACAGTTGCGGTTATGGTGCGGGTGGCGCTAGCACCGTTAGCCAGAGTGGGGATCGTCGGCCAGATGACAGTCCGCGTTGTAGGGTTGTATGTGCCCTGGTCAGATGCGCTGACGAAAGTTAAGTTTGCCGGCAGCGGATCTTGAATCAAAACGTCTGCGGCAGTGTTGGAGACAATATTAACAGTTCCAGTAGCATCTGGCCCGAGAGCTGGGCCGATATTGGTGGAAGTGATTGTATAAGTAATGTTGCTGCCTGTAACGGCAAACGCGGGGCCTGTTTTAGCAACGGAAATGTCGGCTTGGGTTACAGGAGTAATGATAGTTTCGACATCGAGATTAGCAATCTCGTGAGTGTTTGTAAACGAGCCTGTCGAACTAGCGAAACCAAATTTAAAAGTAGCCGGTATTGCTCCGTTTCTCGTGACCAAATTCGGTAGGTCGATAAAAGTTTCGTTCGTATCAAATACGCCGTTGCCGTTATCGTCTAGGGCAACTGAAAGACGGTTTGTACCCGGAAATAATGTAATTTGGACTCTTCTTTTAGCAGTGGTGCGAGTGGTTGCCGAAACATTATCTATGCCGCCGGGAACGGTAGCGTTAGTTAAAAAGCTATACGTTGTGGCTGCGCTGCCTCTAATTGCTATTGAATCAGATAGCTGCCCGGTGCCACCCACACGCCCTTCATTGGAATTGGAAAAATTGCCAAATTCGTCTAATCCGACACCTAAATAACCTCCTGCAATCCCGGGCTGGTTGAGAGTGTTGTTGGGAGCATAGCCGAGAGAGCCACCGAAGCCTCCCGCTGCTGTTGGCGTAGTTGTGCCGTCAATTAGGAAAAAACTAACGCCATCGGCACCAATACTGCCGTTATAGGCAAATAAATCAAAGGTAACTTTTAGGCCGTCAGCGGAAGAGATGGGGCTGTTGTAGATGACATAATTTGCTTGGTTATCCGCGTTTGATGTTAATCTCAAAGCGCCGCTGCCTGCTGAATCGACTGGCGGTCCCACTGCCACTACACCGGGAATAATGCCGGGGCCGGTGCCTGCGGTTAAGCCAGGAGGAGGAGGTGAACCGCCGCCATTATAAATCCAAGGCCCTAGTACGCTTGAACCTTGAAAGGTTTCGGTAACTAAAGTTGCCAGGACTGATGTGTAGGCTTCTAGGACTTCTTTTTTAAAGGCTAGTTCGGCATTGATTCGTCCTGTATCAATTTCTAATTCCCAGTCGCCGCCTAGTGCTGCACTCCCAGTCAGGTTGTGGGAAGCGGCAATATTTGCTCCCGTTAATTCGCTGAGTTTTTGTATAAATTTAATCCCGGATTCGCCGGCGGCTACGTTACAGCCGTAAATCAGAATGTTGGCTTGCGAGCCGAAGGCTTTTGCCCACTGCCGTAATTGGCTGCTGTAATTTTCTAAGTTATCAATATTCAGTTCTTTTGAGCCGATTTCTATCGCAGCTTCTCGGCCGTGAGAAACTATGTGCAGGCTGTTGATGCTGCTGCGCCGACCCAAAATCTGGGTGATTTGGGCGATCGCATCCCTGGTTGGATTGAGTACAAATACTTCGGTTCCCGCTTTTATCCCGCCCATCAATTGCCCGTAGTTTTCTACCCGGGAGTCAACAACCACTAAAGATTTTTTCGCTTCAGGCTCTGCTTTAGAGCTTACTTCTTCAAAAAAAAAGTTGTTTTTAGTGGCCATATTGGTAGATTTGGGTGTTTTTACCGCTGACAAATTCGACATATTGGGGATCGTTTTCATAATTCGCTGATTTACTTGTCAGTTCTAACCTACCCCCTTTGAAAAAACTTGATGAACATCAAAATATAAATTTTACATGAATTATTTTTGTTAGTATAATTAAATACTTACGTGTTGTTTTAAAGTTTAAATTTTAGGGAAGTCTTGCACTGGGAATACTGTGCCCGCTCGCGGGTTGCCGTAGCTAAAAAATCACCGCAAACCGTAGAAACGCAAGCAGTTTCGGGCTTTTACTGGGCTATTAAATTTTTGCTTCTTTGAGAATAGATGATGCCATAACCGTGAGATTGCGATCGCCCGTTACTTACGTATTGCTGCACAAAAAGGCAGTTATTCCGCTAACAAGTCAGTACACCGTACAGTTGTAAGTGTGATTTTTTGTGAAAATTTTACCGTAAATCCACTGAAAAAATCAGTTTCACAGCTCGGTAAAAATTTTTACTTTATATTCCATTTACTACTTTTGGCAGGTGACATCCACGGTTAACTTCCTGAAGTGGCAGCGAAACGAGCTCAAAAATATCTGATAATGACCACTAAAACATACATTTATTAACATAACTCAAGATAAGTTAATAGTAGTGGTAGTTGACAAGTTGCACTTATCTATGCTCTGGGTTTTCGGCTATCCGCTGCGAAAACCCGTGAACCATCGCTAGATTTAAGCATTGAACACCAGATGTTCACAAAAAAATGTTTCCAGCAGTACAGTGAGGTAGGGGGTGCGCCCAGCAGGTGCTTGGTACTGGGAGGCACCCATCCTAGGCAATACGTACTGTCCGCGCGTGCCCATTCCCTAGGATGCAACCGCAATCCCGCGCTTGTTAAACGTTAATATCGAGTTCCCGCACTAAAAAAGCCCATTCATCTGCCAATTCTTCAATGATTTTTGCAGTGGGTTTGCCGGCACCATGTCCCGCCTTAGTTTCGATCCGAATTAACACTGGTTTTTCTCCTGCGTGCGTTTCTTGCAAAGCCGAAGCAAACTTGAAACTGTGGGCCGGAACTACTCGATCATCATGATCCGCAGTTGTGATCATTGTCGCCGGATAAGCCGTTCCCGGTTTCAGATTGTGCAACGGAGAATAGCCGTGAATTGTGGGAAATTCTGCGGCATTTTCCGGCGAACCGTATTCCGAAGTCCAGGCCCAACCAATGGTAAATTTGTGGAACCGCAACATATCCATAACGCCCACTGCTGGCAATGCTGCACCGAACAATTCTGGCCGCTGAGTCATGCAAGCCCCCACCAATAAACCGCCGTTGCTGCCACCTGCGATCGCCAATTTGGCCGGTTTGGTATACTTGTGATCAATCAACCATTCAGCGGCGCTGATAAAGTCGTCAAACACGTTTTGCTTGTTCAACTTTGTGCCTGCTTGGTGCCATGATTCGCCGTATTCACCGCCACCTCGCAAACAGGCGATCGCATAAATTCCGCCCATCTCCAACCACACGACATTGCTAATAGAAAAACTCGGAGTCAGCGAGATGCCAAAACCGCCGTACCCGTACAAATATGTGGGGTTATTGCCATCAAACAGTAAGCCTTTCTTGTGCGTAATAAACATCGGTACTTCTGTACCGTCTTTGCTCGGATAAAATACTTGTTTTGTTTCGTAATTGTCAGGATTGAAATCGACATTTGGCTGCCGATAAATCGTGCTTTCATCTGTCACCATATTATAGCGATAGATGATGTTCGGCGCGGTGAAACTGGTGTAACCGTAAAAGGTTTCGGTGTCGTGGCGCTTGCCGCCGAATCCTCCCGCCGAACCGATTCCGGGCAAGGCGATTTCTCGCACGAAAGAGCCGTCTAAGTTGAAGATTTTAATCTGAGTGTAGGCGTCTTTCAGGTAGGAAGTGACAAATTGATTGTTGAGGAGACCAATGCCTCCAAGGGTTTCGGCTGCTTCGGGAATGATTTCTGCGAACTTCCCTTGACTGTCATCGCCAGCGAGGGATGAGGGAGCAGGGTTGTTGGTGTCGATCGCAATTACGCGGCCCAGCGGTGCATTCAAGTCTGTTTGAAACCAGAAAAGCGAGCCTTCATTGTCGATGAAACTGTACTCGGACTCAAATTTGTTAATTAGTTCAACAACCGTTGATTCCGGTGCCGTTAAATCCTTGTAAAAAATCAAGTTTTTGGTTTCAGTTCCCTGCCAAACAGAGATAATTAAGTAGCGACCATCTTCGGTGACACCGCCGCTAAATCCCCACTCTTTCTGGTCTGGTCGTTCGTAGATTAATACGTCTTCAGATTGGGGTGTGCCGATTTTGTGGTAAAACAGTTTTTGATAATAGTTAACGTCTTCGTGTTTGGTTTTTTCGTTGGGTTCGTCGTAGCGGCTGTAAAAAAAGCCTTTACCGTCGTGAGTCCAGGATGATCCTGAGAATTTAATCCACTTTAAATGGTCTGATAAATCTTCGCCAGTTGCCACATCGCGAACTTTCCATTCCTGCCAGTCGGAGCCGGAAGTTGACAAACCGTAGGCCATGAGTTGGCCCTCTTCGCTGATAGCTATGCCACCGAGAGCAACAGTTCCGTCTTCTGAGAGAGTGTTGGGGTCAATTAATACTTTGGGTTCGCCGTCAAGAGATGGTAAAGTATAAAGTACGGATTGATTTTGCAGACCGTCATTCTTGTAGTAGAAATAGCGATCGCCCTGTTTGAAAGGTATGCCGTATTTCTCGTAATCCCAGAGTTTAGTCAGTCGCTGTTTAATCTTTTCCCGCGCCGGGATTTCGCTGAGGTAGCCAAAGGTGACTTGGTTTTGGGCTTCCACCCAGGCTTGGGTTTCCTCTGAATCGGGGTCTTCCAGCCACCTGTAGGGGTCGGATACTTGGACGCCGTGGTAATCGTCGGTTTGGTCGGCTTTGCGGGTTGTCGGGTAGCTTAAAGGGCGATCGAATTCAGTCATATTTTTTCACTCTCAGTAACTTTGTTTAGTTTAACCTTTTTGGCAAATTTGTCATTGCGCTCCCAAGGAAAGCAATCGCAGAGGCTGGGGAAATAGCAATGTTAAAATCAATTGTAAACTATTCCCCCCTCGCGCGATCTTCCCTCGTGTCCTTAGCGCCTTCGCGGTTCGTTTCTCTTACTTGTTAATTCAGCCATAACCAAATTTAAACTAATCCAATTCCCTCCTTCCTTCCAAAGCGCGAGCCAAAGTTACCTCATCCGCGTATTCCAAATCTCCCCCCATCGGCAAACCAAAAGCGATCCGCGTCACTCGCGTAAAAGGTTTTAATAAGTGACCGATATAAAGAGTAGTAGTTTCGCCTTCCACGCTGGGACTAATCGCAATAATAACTTCACTAATCTTTTGCTGGCTGACACGACGGACTAACGGTTGAATGTTCAATTGTTCCGGGCCAATTCCATCCATCGGCGAGATAACGCCGCCAACAACGTGATATTTGCCGATGTATTCCCGCGTTTTTTCTAAGGCAATTACATCGCGGGATTCTGACACTACACAAATCGTAGAACTGTCGCGGTTGGTGTTGCGGCAAATGTCGCAAACAGGTTCAGCAGATAAGTGAAAGCATACTTTACAGAAACCAACTTGTTTTTTGGCATCAATCATAGATTGAGCTAGGGCTTGCACGTCTTCTTCGGGTCGCTTTAAAATATGCAAAGCCAGCCGCTGTGCAGTTTTTGGGCCGACTCCTGGTAAGCGTTGCAATTGTTCGATCAAACGGGCTAAGGGTCGAGTGTACATGAAGTTCAGTTGACCTGTGACAGTTGACAGTTGACAGTTGAGGGCGACCTCTACCCTTAAGTCCGAGGATTGGAGTAATGAATAGTCTGATTTTAATTTCTCGCCTTTAAGGGTGGAGGCTTTAAACCAATTCTTTGTGGTTAAAAATTAAAACATGGTAATTGGTAATTAGTAATTGGTAATTAACCACTGGCCATTGACTACTGACTGCTGACTACTGACCATTGACTAATTAGCCTCCGCTGATTTTAGCTTTGTAGCCAAATTTTTTGAGAATTTCGGCCAGTTTTTGTTTGTGTTCCCCTTGAATTTCGATTTCATTGTCTTTAACTGTACCGCCTGTGCCACATTGCGCTTTTAGCTGCTTGGCTAAGTCTGCTAAAATTTCAGGTTTTCCCTGAAATCCGCTGATGACTGTAACTGTTTTGCCGCCGCGTCCTTTTCGGGATGCTTCTACTTTCAGATTTTGTTGATTTGGGGGAACTTCGGCAACTCCCCGTTGGAGGGCGGCGGAGTTGTCAACGTTGCCAAACTCGGAGTAAACTATTCGTTTGCCGTCGGTTGTTTTGTTGTCTGAATCTTGGCGTTTGGATGCTGCCATATGTTATAGTGCCTGAAGTTTTTTTACGGGTATTTCTAGTTTGAGCGGGTTGGGGTATAGTTGCGATCGCTCATTGGCGCTCTCATCTTCTACTGATTGTATTAGCCCGTCAAGGGTTGAAGGAATTATAATGAAATTTGCTCGATCGGCTCATCGTGCGCGATCGACTTTGGTACGATCGACTTGCGCGTGCGATCGACACGCCAGCCTCTAGCTTACCTGCGAATCTAAAAATCTAAAATCTAAAATCTAAAATCCTATGACTGTCACCCCCCTGCGTCTCACCACAGAAACCACCGCCCAACGCCCCGACTCCCTCGGCAGATTCGGCAAATTCGGCGGTAAATACGTGCCCGAAACCCTAATGCCCGCTTTATTCGAGTTAGAAGCGGCTTTTCACAAATATCGTAGCGAACCGGAATTTCAAGAGCAACTTCAACAATTGCTGAAAGATTATGTCGGCCGCCCCAGCCCTTTGTATTTTGCCGAACGCCTCACAGAGCATTATGCTAAACCAGATGGTACTGGCCCGCAAATTTACCTCAAACGGGAAGATTTAAACCACACTGGAGCTCACAAAATTAACAACGCTTTAGCTCAAGCATTGTTAGCAAAACGCATGGGCAAACAGCGGGTAATTGCTGAAACTGGTGCTGGTCAACATGGCGTTGCTACCGCCACAGTTTGCGCTCGTTTCGGTATCGAATGCGTTGTCTACATGGGCGTTCATGACATGGAAAGACAGGCTTTAAATGTGTTTAGAATGCGCTTGATGGGAGCAGAAGTGCGGCCTGTGGCCGCTGGTACGGGAACGCTGAAGGATGCTACTTCCGAAGCGATTCGCGACTGGGTAACAAATGTGGAGACAACTCATTACATTCTCGGTTCCGTAGCGGGCCCGCATCCTTACCCGATGATGGTGCGAGATTTCCATGCGATCATCGGTCAAGAAACCCGCGCTCAGTGTCAGGAAAAGTGGGCTGGTTTGCCGGATATTTTATTAGCTTGCGTCGGTGGTGGTTCTAATGCAATGGGTCTTTTCCACGAGTTTGTTGGAGAAGAAACTGTCAGATTGATTGGTGTTGAAGCGGCGGGCGAAGGTGTTGATACTGATAAACACGCTGCTACTTTGACGAAGGGAACTGTGGGTGTTCTGCACGGCGCAATGAGTTATTTGTTGCAAGATAATGAAGGTCAAGTGATTGAGCCACATTCGATTAGTGCGGGTTTAGATTATCCGGGTGTGGGGCCGGAACACAGTTATTTGAAGGATGCGGGCAGGGCTGAATATTATAGTGTAACTGATCAGCAAGCTTTGGATGCTTTTCAGCGACTTTCGCAGTTGGAGGGGATTATTCCGGCTTTGGAAACTGCTCATGCGATCGCCTATTTGGAGACTCTGTGTCCGCAGCTAACGGGCAGTCCGCGCATTGTGCTTAACTGTTCGGGACGCGGTGACAAAGACGTGCAGACTGTGGCGAAGGTTCTGAATATCTAGTTTAACGGAATTGGGGGCGATCGCTCTGTAGGAATGGTCAGACGGCGGTTGAAACCGCGTCTATACAAACGATGTCCGCCTCCGCAGACTGAAGAAAACAACGTAATTTTCATCGGCTACTCTTCAACCCGCGGAGGCGGGTTTTGTTTGTGTCGCCGCGGTTTCCAACCGCCCGGTCTTATTTATCTTACGCTAATCGGTTATGTCCAAAGCTTTGGTTTTGATTTCTTTAGGATTGTTGACAATCCTGCCTAATTGTGCCGAGTCCATTCCTGCGCGATCGCTCCCACAAACTTCTATGAATACTAATATTGCTTCCACGACTTCAATTGCTGAATTAGAAAAAGCTGTTAATCAACAGATCAATCAATATCGAGCCTCGAAAAAGTTGCCGCCGCTGACTGTCGATCCGCGAATTAGTCAGATAGCCAGAATTCACAGCGAAAATATGGCGAGTGGGAAAGTTAAATTTAGCCACGATGGCTTTGAGGGGCGGGCGAAAGCCATTACTGTTCCCTATCAAAGTGTAGCTGAAAATGTTGCTTACAATTTCGGCTACAGCGACCCGGTACGCAATGCTGTTGAGGGTTGGATTAAAAGTGACGGCCACCGCAAGAATATCGAGAGTCAATTTAATTTGACTGGTATTGCGATTGCGAAAAATGCCAAAGGGGAGTATTATTTTACTCAGCTTTTTGTCCGCAGTCGATAAGGTGAAGGAAGAAGGAAGAAGGAAGAGGGAAGAAGGAAGAGGGAAGAAGGAAGAAAGAAGAGGGCATTAGTGTCAACAATCCCCTAAAATACTTGATAAATCTCGCTTCTAGCTTAGTCTCGATCCCCCTCGCATCCCCCTTAACAAGGGGGAGTTTGACGCTCTTGTCCCCCCCTTGTTAAGGGGGGTGCCAGGGAGATCTGGAAGACTATGAACCCAAACAACAGGCTGGAACTACGTTTGATGTTAAGTTGATGCTAATTCCCGATTACCAATTCCCGATTACCAATTACCAATTACCGATTACCAAGAATGGAATTTCCAGATTTTCAAGTGTGCGATGGCGATATTTCCGATGCTCTGTTATCTTACTATTTGACTGCGGAGGCGATCGCCGTTGATACAGAAACAATGGGTTTGCTACCGTGGCGCGATCGCTTGTGTTTGGTGCAGCTATGCGATCCGCAAGGTAAAGTCGCGGCGGTACGCATTGCTAAAGGCCAGACAGCGGCGCCGAATTTGAAAAAGCTCATGGAAGCAGAAAACATTGAGAAGGTATTTCACTTTGCGCGCTTCGATTTGGCAACAATGCGTTATAATTTAAGTATTGACATTGCACCTGTTTTCTGCACTAAAATTGCGAGCAAACTAGCGAGAACTTACACCAACAGACACGGACTTAAAGAGTTAATTCAAGAATTGGAAAAAGTAGAACTCAATAAGACTTCTCAAAGTTCGGATTGGGGAAATTCTCAGCATCTTTCAGATGACCAACTTAGCTACGCCGCGAACGATGTCCGCTATTTGCTGAGCGCTAAACAAAAGTTGACGGCTATGTTGCAGCGAGAGGAACGCTGGGAAGTTGCACAGCAATGTTTTCAGTGTTTGCCTGTTTTTGTAACTTTGGATTTGTTGCAGTACGATAAGATTTTCGAGCACGGGCAATCTTAGGTGCGATCGCACAACTTTACTCACAGAGGTTTGTAGTAAGGACTTTAGTCCTTCTTCATCGAACTGAAGAAGGACTAAAGTCCTCACTACGAACCTAATTATTATTTATTTATTTAGCCGGACGAGATTTGAGTTAAAGAAAATTAAAAATTTAGCGCTATTTCTAATTAAGGTTCCTGGTGATTGTGTTTGTGCATCAAAGCTTCAATTTGGTCGTCAACATTTCTGACAACTTTTTCCAAAGCGGGTAAGCCCTCCAAAGGTGAAGGAGAAAGCCGAGTTCGATCGCGAATTTGATTCACTTTCCGCTGTAATTCTTGGGCTAGTTGCAGCGCATCCCGACTTAAAGTAGACAACTGCTGCTGCTGGTAAAACCTCAAAGCAGCCCCCCGCAACACTTGCAGCGTGGCTTCTTCCTTGCCGCCCACCGCCATGATCCGCAAGCGCAACAGCAAATGAGTGTTTTGATAGATGCGTTCAACTTCAACTTGTTTGGGCTGATCCACCGGGGAAACAGGCATATCTGTCAGGCGCTTCAACTCGTCGATAACCTCTTGGAACAGCACGGGATCGAGACCTTCGAGCATCGATTTCAAAACGCCGTCTTGACTCCAAAGAATCCGGCCCATCGATTGGTGACGCTCAAAAAACAGGCGGCCGATACCGTCTAGCAACACTCTACCGAGCAATTCTTGCAGCAGTTGGGGCGCGGGCAATGTTGCCAAAACGGAGACTGGGCTTGACAAGTGTAAGGCTTCGACATCCAAAACCGACAGCTCTGGAGGTATCCGATCAACTTCGGCGCTAGCGGGTTTAAATCGATCGCGAGCGGGGATAGAGGGTTCGGACACAGACAGCAGGGTTTCTGCTTCGGAGCCTGAAGCTGCTGGTGCGGGATTTTTGGGTTTTAGGACTGCTGCGGTTTGTGTCGGGCTGGGTTCTCTGATTTGGCTCCCGTGGAGCAAGTAAGCTGAGAGCATCGAGCGCTGAGTTTCCGACGCAATTTGCTCCGTTGTCACCGAGCAATTCATGTAAGCTAAAATCCGCTGTACGTAGTCGAAGGCGGAGTCGTCTTGGGCATCGACTACGCCTAATTTAAATAGATTGCCTTCTAGAGATAGAGGCAAAACTTGATAGTAAAGGCAGGCTTCAAAGGGGACAACTGTGTCGATTAGTTGAAATATTCGATCGGAGTCCATTGTAGCCGCCGAGTCTGTTGAAGATGTATGTACCATTAGCTTCTCTGTAGTCGGAAGCGCGATCGCGCCACACCAACCTGATTTATAACTTAAACCGCTGCAACATCCCTGACGGAGCCATTCGTCTCAAAACCGGAAGCTTTTATCAAATAAAAATCCTGAGTGCCAGAATTTTCTTTCTGCTGTATTCCAGTATCAAATTATACCCCAAGTTTGACAGCTAGACGATCGCGGGCGCACTCTCAACGACCGAATTATGTCACTAATGCGCAAGTATTACCAGAAATAATTGGTTTAAAGCCGGAACCCTGATCGGGGAGAAATTAAAAGAAAACTATTCATTACTCCAATCCTCGGACTTATGATTGTCAACTGTCACCTGTCAACTGTCGAGGGGTCAACTGTCAACTGAATGACAGATGCACCACAGCCGATGATTTACGGGCAACCGCTGAATTGAGGATTGGTTACAAAATCGACATTTATTCGATCGCGCTGCTAGCATCTTATCCTACGCAGCAGCGATCGCCATTAATTGCCTGCCGTTAATCTTCGACGGGCGATCGATCGTTGCGGAGAGATTGAGCTGCTAAATAGAGTTTGCTCCACTCGCCGATGACTTGATTGGTTTTCAGCTTTAATTCAGATGCGATCGCCTCTACACTTTTCCCGGCTTTGAGAGATTCTACCAAATGCCGCTGCACCGGCGTTAGGTCTTGTAAATATTGCTGCCACTGGGCGGGAGTCAAGCCCAAATTGTGTTCTTTGAGCGAAGTTTCCAGCCAGCTAGCGACTAATTCCGGTGCTTGTTTGACCGCAAAAACGCGGATTGCGTGGTAGCTTACTTTTTCCCGCAAGCGGTAAATTTGCTTGATTGGAACCTTCAAATCCTCAGCAATTGCCTCTTGGGAACGGCCTTGTAGGTAAAGCCGCAGCCAGCGGGAAGCCAGCGGATCGACTTCAGCCGTCAAGTAATTCTCAAATTCTTGTTGGACAATCTGCCGCTGAGCTTGCCGATCTTCCCAAGCTTGATTTTCTCGATAATCGGACATCGCCTGTTCGTCTAGCAGGCTGAGCGGTTCGTCTGTATCGTCGGGTAGAATCTGTTCCGACACCAACCGCACCCAGTCTCCCGCCGGGACTTGCGTCAACCCGCCCCGCTGGGAACGCCGCAGGTAGTTGACGAAGCGGTACACCAGCAGTGGCTGGTTGCGGATCGGCCGCAAGCAGTATTCTTCTGTGCTTGCTAGCAGCAAAGCATTTCGCAAGCGTTTATCTGTTGTGCATTCGGCAATCCAGGCGACTTGCTGCTGGAGGTAGCGATCGGAATTCAGCATTTCCTGAATCACTTCTTGCAGTACCTCCACCGCACTCCGCTGTCTGTCGCGGCTCAGGGAAACCCAGGCTTGGATTTTTTGCCGCAGCACTACCAAACCGCCCAGCCGCCCGATCAAGTTGCGGTAAGCTTTTTCTGGCGCTACTCCCAGATACCGCTGCTGTAAAATTCGATATAAAAAGTCGATCGCCCCAGAGGCGACGTTAAATTGAGTCGGATTGAGAGAGTCAAATCTTTCTGGCTTGTCTCCCAACAGCCAGCGGACAACACTCTCGCGAGTGTTAGAACTCTCCTGCGGGCAATCTTGTTCGAGTCGCGACTTCCAATCTTGTGCCAGTCTTTCCGCCAAGGTCATGTGCTGTTGAGAATATCTTTCACCCCCGATTTTAAGTGGTATGCTGGTCATTTGAGTCTTTTTTGGCTCTAATCAGACCTGTGCATCGGTAAAATAGTTCCATTGCGCGATCGGCGAGATCAATTCCAGGCTTTTTTGATTGCCGATCCATAAGTTTTGTAACGATCCAACGGGCAGATTTATTGCCTATTGACACAAACACCTAACTCTGTTATATGCCTAACTTTTTATTAGAACTCGGTACCGAAGAATTGCCCGCATCTTTTGTCGCAGGCAGCGCCCAACAGTGGCAGGGACTCATACCTGCGACTTTGGCAGAACAATCTTTGACAAATGACTCAATTAATGTATACGCGACTCCGAGACGTTTGGCCGTTCTCATCAAAGGACTACCAGTTAAACAATTAGACAGAGAAGAAGACGTAAAAGGGCCGCCCGCCAGTTCGGCTTTTAAAGATGGCAAACCGACGAAAGCAGCAGAAGGTTTTGCCAAAAAACAAGGTGTAGAAATCGATGCTTTGGAAGTTCGTGCTACCGATAAAGGCGATTTTGTGTTTGTGCTCAAACAGATTCCGGGGCGGATGACGGCGGATATTTTGACCGAACTTGTGCCGCAGTGGATTAATAAGTTAGAAGGTAAAAGATTTATGCGGTGGGCTGACGGAGATTTGAAGTTTCCGCGCCCGATTCGATCGATCGTGGCACTGTTTGATGATACTGTACTGCCAATTACCTTGGTGAGCGGTTCGGATACCGTCAAGAGCGATCGCATTTCCCAAGGCCACCGGGTGTTACACCCGCAGCCTGTCTCGATTCCCCAAGCCGAGGATTATGTCGGGTGTCTGCGGGCTGCTTGCGTGGAAGTCGATAGCACCCAACGCAAAATCCAAATAAAAGCACAAGTTGAAGCCGCAGCGACAAAACAAAGCGGTTATGCAGACATCACCGAAGATTTGTTAGAAGAAGTCACCGACTTAGTAGAATGGCCGAACGCAGTTATCGGCCAATTTGACGAAGAATTTTTGATGTTGCCGCCGGAAGTAATCACCACAATTATCGTCACCAACCAGCGGTATTTCCCAATCCTCAAAAGCCCCGATTATCCCGAACTTCTGCCCTATTTCATTACAATTTCCAACGGCGATCCAGCTAAATCGGTGATTATTGCGGCCGGTAACGAGCGAGTCGTGCGGGCGAGATTGGCAGACGGTCAGTTTTTCTACAAAGCAGACTTGGTAAAGCCTCTAGAGGATTATTTGCCCAAGTTGGAGACGGTCACTTTTCAGGAAGATTTGGGTACAGTGCGCGCTAAAGTCGATCGCCTGTGCAAGATTGCATCTCTCATCACCAAGCAACTGCAAATAACAGATGAAGAACAGGCTTACATAGAAAGAGCAGCTTTACTTTGCAAAGCCGACCTCGTAACCCAAATGGTTTACGAACTTCCCGAAATGCAAGGAATTATGGGGCAGAAATATGCCTTAGCCTGCGGCGAACCGGAAGCCGTAGCAACAGCAATTTTCGAGCATTATTTGCCCAAAGGCGCGGGTGACAAATTACCGCAAACTCTCACAGGTCAAGTTGTCGCAATCGCCGACAAATTAGATACATTAGTCAGCATCTTCGGCTTGGGAATGCTGCCGAGTGGTTCCTCCGATCCTTTTGCTTTGCGCCGCGCAGCCAATGCCATAACTAACATTATTTGGGCGGCTCAGTTACAAATCAATTTACACCAGTTGCTAGCAGAAGTGGTCGCAGAATTTACCGCAGCGCGCCCCCAAACATCGGCGGAGTTGCTATCGCAGTTATACGAGTTTTTCCTACAAAGAATTCGGACTTTGCTGCAAGAAGAAAAGCACGTAGATTACGATTTGGTGAATGCAGTTTTGGGAGAAAACGACCCAGAATATACTGAACGAGCATTGAGAGATTTGTTGGACGCGCTGGAAAGAGCGCTTTTCCTGCAACAAATCCGCAATGACAAGACTTTGGATCGGATTTACGAAACAGTCAATCGTTCGACTCGTTTGGCGGCTCAAGGATCTTTGGATAAAGTAGAATTGGAACCGAAAACTTCGGTAAAAGCCGAGTTATTTCAAAAGTCGTCCGAACAAGCTTTTTATGATGCAGTGGTGCAGTTGGTGCCGCAAACGCTGCTATCGAAGCAAACTCGGAATTACCAGCAGTTGGTAGATAGTTTGACTGAAATTGCTCCGGCTGTGAGCAGCTTTTTTGACGGGCCAGAAAGCGTTTTGGTGATGGATTCTGACCCAGAAATTAAGCGCAATCGCTTGAATTTACTGGGTTTGCTGAGGAATCACGCGCGGGTGTTGGCTGATTTTGGGGCGATCGTCAAAAGTTAAATAGAGGTTAAAGTCGATCGGGCTTTTCACTTGAATACAATTGCAAAACTTGCAAGGATAGTGAAGGTATGAACAATGAATGAGAGACAAATAATTCGTAAATGGGCGCAAAGGTCAAATGCCAGTTTCTGGCTAGCGCCACTCATTGTTACCATAAACTATCTAGTATATAAAGAAAACCCTCTGATCAAGGAGATATACTTATTTGTAATGGTGGTGGTTACTGCGGCCGCATCATCATATCAGGTTCGCTGTTTATCCAGAGAGATTGTTCGGTTAGAAGAAAAAATTGAAGAACTTGAAAGACGCACTCCTTGAAAAACTCAAAAAAGGTCGATCGAAATCACAAAAGAGGACACGGCAGTGCCGTTTCCTTACGAATTAGGACATGGCAGCGCCGTTTCCATACGAATATCTCGTGCGATCGCCCTATTAAAAAATCAGCATAATGGCCCATACCCAACAACCCATGCAAGGTTAAGATATTAACTTACAAAACCAAGAAAGTTCGCTCCATCACATAACTTATGCCGATCGCTCACATCATTGGATTAGGAAAATCAGGGATTGCCGCCGCCAGACTCCTCAAACGCGAAGGATGGGAAGTAACGCTGAGCGATCGCTCATCTTCTCCAAACTTGCTCGCACAGCAACAGGAACTCACTAGCGAAGGAATTGCAGTTGAATTAGGTAAATCTTTTGAACCTGACAAATCTATAGAATTAGTAGTAGTAAGTCCGGGCGTTCCCTGGGACAGTCCAGCATTAGTGCGTGCCAGGGAATTAGGAATTGAAACAATTGGAGAAATGGCTCTCGCGTGGCGTTATCTCAAATCTCCTTGGGTGGCAATTACTGGTACTAACGGCAAAACTACGACTACTGCTTTAATTGCTGCGATTTTTGCCGAAGCAGGGCTTTATGCTCCCGCTTGCGGCAACATTGGTTATGCTGCGTGCGAATTAGCTTTAGCTGAGAAACCGCCGGATTGGGTAATCGCAGAAATCAGCAGCTATCAGATAGAATCATCGCCGTTTGTAGCGCCGCGCATCGGAGTTTTGACGACTTTGACGCCCGATCACCTCAGCCGCCACAAAACTTTAGAAAATTACTACAGCATTAAAGCGCATTTGCTGAAAAAGTCGGAATTGCAAGTAATTAACGGCGACGATCCTGGTTTGCGGCAGCAAGGAGTTGACATTTGG
>JANYGO010000328.1 GCA_025362325.1 Cyanobacteriota bacterium
ATTTTCGGTTAAAAACTTGCGTGCGGACTCTAGGGAAGGCGCAAACACAACTTTTGGGCCTTGTTTAGCAATCAAATCAGCAACCTGCTGCCCGGTAATCTCTCCTAAATTCGGTTCCCCAGCACTATAAATATCGCAAGCCACAACCAAATCTGCATCCCCAAAAGATTGAGCAAATTCTGGCAAAAATGTCAGAGTCCGGCTGTAACGGTGCGGTTGAAAAATGGCAACCACTCTTCGGGATTTCGGATTCTTTTCGCTACCTTCAATCCGCAAGCGAGCCGCAGCCAAGGTGACTAGAATTTCGCTCGGGTGGTGGGCGTAGTCGTCTACAAATAAGATGTCATTATGAAAACCCCGCACCTCAAAACGGCGGCGAGCGCCTTCAAAGCCGGCAATCGCTTTCGCAATCGCCGAAAACTCCAACCCCAACAATCGACCCACTGCTACCGCAGCTAGTGCATTGCTGAGATTGTGTTTGCCTAGCAACTTCAGCTTCATTTCCCCCAGGAGAGTTCCTCGCTCCCAAATTTGAGCCTTGGTGCTTTCAGATCCGTACTCCACACTCGAAACCGTGTAGTCAGCACCTCTCTCCGGCTGCAAGCTATAACTCACATGAGGTCTCAGGCAGTCTTTGACGATTTCGTCGTCAATGCAGCCCACCAAAGTTTGACAGTTTTGGGCAAACACTTTAAATGTGTCTATTACCTGGTCGAGGGTATCGTAATGGTCTGGATGATCCAGTTCCACATTCGTCACTATGCCTATTTTGGCTACCAGCTTGACGAGAGAACCGTCGGATTCATCAGCCTCGGCAACTAAGTAAGGGCCTTGCCCCAAACGGGCATTGCCTTCCCAAGCATTTACCTCGCCTCCTACAACGATCGTCGGATCTAGACCCGCAGCCATCAGCATGAAACCGATTAAGCTGCTAGTAGTAGTTTTGCCGTGAGTCCCGGCTACGGCTATGCTTTGGTAATCTTGAATTAAGGCTGCCAACACATCCGATCGATGAAAAATCGGACAGCCCAAATCTAAAGCAGCTCGATATTCGGCATTTGCCGGGTGAATTGCCGTCGAACAGACTACTTGAGGCAATCCCGGAATCGCTTGGGCGCTTGAACCGTTGCCGTTCAATTTGAGAGATTCGGCTGTCGCCACGGAAGTCCCTATCGTGCCAGCGACTGCCGAGGATACGGCTTTTTCCTGCGACCCGAGGTTAGGACTGCTACCGTTGAGGACTGTTTGAAATACTTCAAAATTGCTGGCGTCTTGACGCCAAAAAATGTGAGCTCCCATTCCTTGCAAGCGCTGGGTTATATGACTCGATTTAATATCGGAGCCGTACACAGGCAACTTGCGTTTAGCTAGAATATAGGCAAGGGCTGACATCCCAATCCCACCAATGCCGATGAAATGAAATGGTCTACCGCTGAAATCAACAGAACTCGGCATCTTCGCTCCTCACACACCACACCACGCCAATAACACGCGATATCATATCAAGAATTGTTTTTTCCGGATACAGTTCGCTAGAGATTTTGTCCAAAATTCTCTGCGCGTCCCTTGATTTGCGGGACTTGTAGAGATGTTTGTCTTGTATCCTATATGACTTAGTACCGAGTAGTTTTCCGGAACAGTCACAGCTCGAAAATTGCAGGTCAGACAGAATGAAGTCTGGGGTCTGGGCCCGGAGACTAATTTTGGGCGGTTGCATACTCCTGCATTCTTTCTATTTCTATCCGCCTGCTGTGCTGGGATACGGCAGCAAAACCCCCACAACCTTTTTACCAAGATTGAGGGTAAAACCCATCAGGATTTACAAACACTACCACGTATGACAAGACTTCGCTCATTTTATAGTCATTTATCTGCTGGTACGGTCATTTTTTCCGGCAAGTTAGAGATTGACACGATCGCAACTCTAGTATGTCTTCTCACTTAATTGTATATATACAAATTATGCAGTTAGTCGCCATAGTCGAAAAGTACAGGAGCCTAACAGGAGCTTACCAGTAAAAGCGTACAAACATGAAATTTGGGCGATGTCTGTATTCATGCTAATTTTTGGGAAATATGGGGAAAATAGCGATTTTTGGGGGGACTTTTGACCCGGTTCACTGGGGGCATCTGTTGGTGGCCGAGATGGCTGCAAGTCAATTTAATCTCGATCGAGTCATTTGGGTACCAGATCGCTCTCCTCCTCACAAGTGGCGCCCGGATTTGGCAAGTTTTGAGCAGCGGCGGGAAATGCTGGCTCTGGCGATCGCCGGTCGCCCCGACTTGGTACTGGCGCCGCCTCCTTCAAATCCGGACGGCAGTTCTTTTGCGATCGACACTTTGCTATATTTGCAAAAATTGTATCCGGGCGATCGGTGGTATTGGATTATTGGTACCGACGCTTTCCAAAATCTCCCCAAATGGCACCGTAGCGACGAAATTGGCGGGTTGTGCGACTGGTTGGTGGGCCCGCGTCCGAGTCAGGGAGATGCGCAGACAGGAGCAAGCGGGGATGTGCCCATTGACACCGGCGGCGACAGGATGCAGGTTCAGACAACTGCTGTTGGCTGTAAAGTGGCCGAACAAATGGCTCTTGTGAATGTGGAAATTCGCTGGGAGGTGCTGTCCATGCGCGCGATCGAGATTTCGTCCAGCCACATCCGCCGCTGCTGTGCCGAAAATCGCGACCTCCGTTACTTAGTCCCGGAATCTGTACGGACTTATATTGCGACTCAGAGCCTTTACCAGCAACCAGCAGCCGAAATTTGAATGCCTTGGGCCTTGGGATTTCTGGCTAGCTCAAAAAAGTTTAGGTTTTTTTGATACAGACGAAAAGTTAGAAAGGATCAGCCTTTGCGATATGATCTTGTCTCATAAGTCAATTATTAAATTTTTCCAAAATTTCAGCCTGAGCTAAGGGCTGCCATCATTAGGAGGTACTACAGTGATTCGAGTCGCGATCAATGGTTTTGGACGTATTGGGCGCAGTTTTACGCGCTGCTTGCTGGGCCGAGAAAATAGCCAGCTTGAGCTGGTAGCAATTAATGACACTTCCGATCCCAAAACTAATGCCCACTTGCTGAGATACGATTCCATGATGGGAACGTTGAAGGGTGTGGACATCAGTACGGATGAAAATTCGATTATTCTCAATGGCAAGACAGTTAAATGCGTGAGCGATCGTAATCCGCTCAATCTGCCTTGGAAAGATTGGGGTATTGATCTGATTATTGAAGCAACCGGTGTCTTCGTTGACCAAGCTGGTGCATCGAAGCATATCACTGCCGGCGCTAAAAAAGTGCTGATTACTGCTCCCGGTAAAGGGCCAGAAGTCGGCACCTATGTGATGGGAGTCAACCACCACAACTACAAGCACAGTGACTACACAGTCATCAGCAATGCTAGCTGTACCACTAACTGTCTAGCTCCCGTACTGAAAGTGCTTAACGACAATTTTGGCATCATCAAAGGCATGATGACCACTACGCACAGCTATACTGGCGACCAGCGCTTGTTGGATGCCAGCCACCGCGACTTGCGGCGGGCGCGGGCTGCGGCGATGAATATTGTGCCGACTTCCACCGGAGCGGCCCAAGCTGTGGCTTTGGTGATTCCAGAGTTGAAGGGTAAGTTAAATGGCATCGCCATGCGGGTACCCACTCCGAATGTGTCGGTAGTTGATTTTGTGGCTCAGGTAGAGAAAAAGACTTTTACCGAGCAGGTAAATCAAGTTTTCAAAGAAGCAGCCGAAGGCTCGATGAAGGGGATTTTGGAGTACAACGATTTGCCTTTGGTTTCTTGCGACTATCGCGGAAATGATGCTTCTTCGATCCTCGATTCCAGTTTGACACTGGTGATGGACGGCGACATGGTAAAGGTGTTGTCTTGGTACGACAATGAGTGGGGCTACAGTCAGCGGGTTGTTGACTTGGCTGAATTGGTCGCCGCCAGGTGGGAAGGCTAGATAGGACGTAAGGTTGAAACCGCGTCTACACAAACGATGTCCGCCGGACGCCGACTCAAGAATAACCCAATTGTAAGTGCCACGTCTTCAACCCACGGAGGTGCGTGAGTGTCTGTAGAGACGCGGTTTCAACCGCCCGGTCTTCAACCCACGGAGGTGCGTGAGTGTCTGTAGAGACGCGGTTTCAACCGCCCGGTCTTCTTAGGCCCAGATCCCCCCTAACCCCCCTAAAAAAGGGGGGGACAGGAGTCTTCTCTAAAAAAGGGGGGGACAGGAGTCTGATCAAAGTCCCCCTACTTAAGGGGGATTTAGGGGGATCTGGCCTCGGCTATCAGCGAGATTTCGCGATGCTCGCACGGGTGAGCAGAAACCGGGTTTTTCCCCCCAATATTTGGTTCAAACCCTTAATATCGGTGAAAAACCCGGTTTCTTTAGTCCCCGGCGTAAGTCCTGAAATTTGTTTGTAGATGCAGACGTACGATTGAAACCGCATCTACACAAACGTGTTAGCCTTCCCGAAGGGTAGTTCACTCGCCTGCGGACGGAAGAATAACCCAATTGTAAGTGCCACGTCTTCAACCCACGGAGGTGCGTGAGTGTGTGTAGAGACGCGGTTTCAACCGCCCGGTCTTCAACCCACGGAGGTGCGTGAGTGTCTGTAGAGACGCGGTTTCAACCGCCCGGTCTTCTACGGTAGAGTTTTGAAAACAAAATGTGATATGAAAAAAGCGTTAATTTGTGGTATATCAGGTCAGGACGGAGCTTATTTAGCCCAACTGTTGCTTGATCGAGGTTATGAAGTTTCCGGCACCTCCAGGGACGCCCAAATGTCGAGTTTCGGAAACCTCGCCCGTTTGGGCATCCGAGACAGAGTAAAACTAGAGTCAATGTCTCTCAACGATTTCCGCAGCGTCTTGCAAGTATTGACAAAAATTGCACCAGACGAAGTGTACAATCTCGCCGGTCAAAGTTCCGTCGGCTTGTCTTTTGAACAACCCGTAGAAACTCTCGAAAGTATTGCTACAGGTACATTAAATCTGTTAGAAGCAATTCGGTTTACAGGCGGCAAAATTAAACTTTACAA
>JANYGO010000109.1 GCA_025362325.1 Cyanobacteriota bacterium
GACACTCTCGCCTTTACCCCCTTCGATCAATGCCATCCCCTCAGCCACGACTTCGACACAATTCCTGCTAAAGTTGGTTTATACGCCTTTCGACATCGCATTCAAGGATTACTCTACATCGGCAAAGCCAAGAACCTCCGCGATCGACTCCGAGGTGGTCACAAAGCCTTCCTCTGGGGCTGGCTCGATCGCTACGATCCAGATGATGTAAAGATCGCCTTTGTTACCCTCAACCAATGGCAAAAACCAGGGTTATTATATGAATTAGAAACCCTAATCCTGCAAGCTACAAATCCTCCCTACAACGTAAAAATTCCCAGAGAACAATGAATCATACCCTCAACATCCAACACTTGCCACCAGAAGCTATTCATTCGCTGATGACCCATTTGCCTGACTATGTGAAAGTCGCTCTGATGGAAAAAGCTACGCAGCTAGAATGTTCTCTGGAAGCCGCGATCGAAATGGCGATCGCTAGTTTTCTAGACTCAGAAGCTTTCAGCTTTGAAGATTGCCTATTATCGCAACGTCTTAAGGAATCAGAACTGGTAGAATCTCCGCAAAGGAAATAGGATGCGATCGCCCTTTTTACAACTTTTCATCACCCTGTGATACAATAGCCTAACATCCACAACTAATACAGCCAACGACCTTTTACATAAAGGACTCAAAAGCAATGAATGCTTACAAAGCATACATCACAATAGAAAACCCTCAGAAAACCGTCTTATCTGACTTACCATTTCAGCCCGGACAAAGAGTAGAGGTAATTATTCTTGCAGTAGACAATCCCCGATTATCGTTAGTCAATGAAATGCAACAATTATTCAAAGAAACACAAGCTTTACACGCAGATACACCAATGACAGACGAAGAGATAGCAGCAGAGATTGAGGCTTATCGTCGAGGCGAATGAAAGTAATTATTGACACAAATGTTTTAATCTCAGCAGCCGTAGCTGGCAGAAATCCTGAAACTGTCATCTTATTTGTTACTGTAAATTCAAACTTTGAGTGGGTAGTTTCAGCAGAAATATTGACAGAATATAAGGAAGTCTTAAGTCGGCGGAAGCTAAAATTGACAGAAGAACGTCAGCAGAGATGGTTTAATATCATTGACGCGGTAACAAAATTAATAGACGTTGAAGTTGAGGTAGATTTTCCCAGAGATCAAAAAGATGCCAAGTTTATCGCTTGTGCTATAGCAGCAAATGCCGACTTTTTAATTACGGGCGATCGCGATTTTACAGAGGCTCAAATTGTAGGGAATACAACAATTATTTCCGTATCTTTATTTAAACGGCTAGTGTGCGATACATTTCCCCCACAATCTTTATGAAAATTAGAGAAAAAATACCTCGCTAGAATACCACTCTACTACGGAGAAATTAAAATTAAAGGAGATAAATATCATGTCATCCCCAGAACCCAACCTAGCCGATAACTGGGACTTCACAGAATTATGGGTAGATCCGACAGCATCACCACCTTACGTCCTAATTTTACTGGGTGACAGTTCAGGAAATAGCTATATTTACGATCCTGCTCAAAGTTATCAGATCGTATTTGCGAGTTCAAGTTATCAAGAAGCTAAACTCTGGCTGTTAGAAGATGAATACGAACGAGTAGAACGTCGGTTACAAGTGGAAGCAGCATAAACCCTATTTTTCAGAAAGTCGAAAAGTGCGATCGCCCGTTATCCAATCAAAAGGGATCTCGCTGAAATCTCTACCATTCTATATCTCATCCGCGCTTCCTACTTTTTGCTCGGCCCAATCTTCTCGATCGAAATCAGCGCCTCCATCACCGACTCCACAATCGGCGCCGCCACCGTTCCCCCCGTACCATCCTTCGGCTCGTCAATCACCGCCAGCACCACATAGCGAGGAGCATCGGCAGGCATGATCCCCACAAAGCTAGTAATAATCGCCTTATTAGAATAACCTCCACCAGCATTAGCTTTTTGAGCCGTCCCCGTTTTCCCAGCAATCCGATACCCAGAAATTTGTGCAGCTTTCCCCGTGCCGCCATCAACCACACCTTCCATCATTTCTATAACTTGCTTGGTAGTTTCCGGCGAAAAAACTTGCTTCGGAACAGCCCTCGGAAGCTTCCAAAAAGCTTGACCATCCCGATCGAAAAGTCCCCGCACAACGTGAGGAGTTACCAACTTGCCGCCGTTGGCCAAAGCCCCGTTAAGCTGCACCAACTGCATCGGAGTAATCGAAAAACCCTGACCAAAAGCAGTAGTAGCAGATTCCACTTTAGAATTAATAAATTGCTCTCGATTTTTAAGCTGACTGGCTACTTCAAAAGGCAAATCAGTTCCCGCAGTTTGTCCCAGTCCGAGTTTTTGTAAAGCTTGATAGTAAAGAGAAGATTTCATGGTGTTCATTACGTGCACCATGCCCACATTGCTAGAATGTTTTAAAATCTCCCTCACAGTCGAAGGGCCGCGGGCGCCTGCTGATTCGTAACCCGAATTTTGGATAGTCCAGCCATCTATATAAATCCGACCTTCATCATTAAACACAGTGTTAGGTTTGACCGTACCTGCTTCTAGGGCGATCGCCACATTAATCGCTTTAAAAGTCGAACCAGGCTCATAAACATCTGTGACTGCCCAATTTTTATAGCGCGACAAATCGAAATTAAAATACTGATTCGGGTCATAGGAAGGTTCCGCCACCACCGACAGCAACTCTCCGTTGTTGGCATCCATCACGATCACCGTGCCCCGCTTCGCCCCGTGTTTCTTCATTTTCTCCTTCAGAGCAATCCGGGCCGCCCGCTGCAAGCGGCTGTCGATCGTCAGTTGCAACTTCAAATCATCAAGCTGCACAAAACCCGCCGTCAGCCGATCGGGAACCCAATTCCCATTGATCGATCGGCTAAATTGAATCGACGGCATCGATCGTTCCAGCAAATTCTGCTGGCTGTATTCCACCCCAGCTTGCCCCTTGCGTTCCCCATCCACATAACCGAGGATATCCGCCGCCAACTCCTGCTGCGGGTAAAAACGCTGCTGCTGGCGCACCAACTCCAAGCCCTCCACCGGACTGTTTTTAATTTGCATCCGCCCCACGCGATCGGCAACCTCTTGAGCCAGAGAATCGGCAATCGTAATACCGCTTTCGCCGAGATTAAACCGGCGCAGCAGTTCAGTTTCCGGCGTCATGCCTGGACTCAGTTCGATCGGCAGCATGGGAGCCAACAAAGCCGCAATATCCCCCTTCGACTGCTTGAACAACTTCGGGTGAGCGTAGAGCGTGTACACCTGTCGGTCGATCGCCAAAACATTCCCCCCGCGGTCAACAATCGGGCGTCTCGGCACAAACGGCTTCGTTTTGAGAGTTTGCTGTTGCTGAGCCTGTTTTCGCAGCGCCGGAGCTCGCGTCACCTGCAAATAGAACAAATTCACAGCCAGCCCCAGCCCCCCCAGCATCAACACAGCCCACACAGCCCACAAGCGGAACTTGCTGGTTTTTAAACGCTCCCCCGGTCGTCCTCGCTGCATCGGGCGGCCGAAACTGGGGGAAACTCTGGGTTTGGTTGGTTTTCCCCACCAACTACGCGCGGCGTAGCTATCCCGTTGAGAATCGCCCGACGGTTTTGGGCGTTTGAAGTTCGGCGATCTGTAGCGGTCAAAACGGGGGTCGTAGCTCATAAAATTAAAAATTAAAAATTCAATAGCAAGTTACTTATTTTTAACTTTTAATCTCAGCCCTGGAGACGGAAGTCGATCGTGACTTGCACAAAAGTCAAACAAGAAGCAACAGAAAGCCTCTGGAAATGAATGGGAAGTTACACCCGAAGAATTCTCGGGGCCCTGGGACACTCTGCCCCAGAAAGCCCTCGGGGTCTTGACATTGCCTCAATAGCCCAGCGGCGTTTCCACACCGCTGCGATTCTTGAGAGCAGGTTCTGAATTTGGTGCCGTTTGGGGCGAGCGCTGCTCCAGGGCGGGCCGCAAAAAAATCGTGTCCGCAGGATTCTGCCGAACCAAACCGCTTTCTGGATTTTGGGCTTCTTGAGCAAGTTGGTGTTTCAAGACTTCGCTGGCGGCACTCAACTGCTGTTCGCGGAGGCGCAGAGTTTCCAGCTTTTGATATTCTTGACTCCAGCGCTGCTCGCTGTAAACCGTCAAGCCGTAGACACTCAGAGCGCCCCCCAAAAGCAGAACCGCTGCCGCGGTCGAGGCGCGCTGCATCCGCAGGAGCGAGCGCAGCCACACTGGCTGCCGCTGACGATCGGGCAAAACTTTCAGCACCGATGCTCCGGGGCGAGCCTGAGCCATCGCCTGTTCGTCGTCTGCCGAGTAGTTGGGCAATACCGGCCCTATCTTTGCCCGTCTAGCTCGGGCAATAGAAGTAACTTTGCTGCGGGCTGGGTCAGCAGCGGGCTGGGCTGGCGATCGGGAGCGGCGAGAATCGGGGGATCTGATAGCAGCGGTCATAGAGTTCACCAATACGTAGAGTGGGGCAGCTTCAGCTTGATTGAGGTCAGGAGTTTTTGAGGAGTGGCGATCGTCTATCGTGGCATTCGCCGGAGCGATCGGCTATCCTTACCAAAGATACCTCACAAACCAACCAACCCATCCTACCACTGGTCACTTTTACTTCAGGATTTGCCCAAAAAAATGAAATTTTTGCCGGTTCGCCAGAATCAGTGTGAAATTTATTAATAAATGCAGTATTGTAATCAACGAGCGAATCGTTGAGCTATTCGTGCCAGCATTGTTTCTCAAGTACACTATTCCCTTCCTTGCGATGGGTTTTCAATGTTAAGGAGTGTTTATGAACAAGGGATTAATTCGTTTGACTTTGGTAATTGGCATTGCAGCAGCCCTCGGCGCTTGCGGCGGTGAAGGCGGCGGTGGCGGTGCTAGCCCCACCCCTGCTGGTGGTGGTACTACTCCTCCTCCTGTTTCAGCTCCAGCACCGAAGGAATCTCTCAAGAGCACTCCTGGATCTGAAAAGACTCCAGCAGGAGCCGAAAAGACTCCAGCAGGGGCTGAAAAGACTCCGGCTGGTGGAAGTGGTTCCGCTACTCCTAAAAAGTCTCCCTAACTAGGGCAATCTCGGAGTTTTTGCCCAACTAGCCTAGGCTTCGGGTGAAAAATGGTTCGCTCTTCGCATTTTTTCATCTCACCAGCCTAGGCCTCAAGTTGGGTGTTATTTGTTGTCAGATGCTTTTACTACAGTTCAGCACCTCCCCTTACTGCCGCAAAGTCCGCTTAGCGCTGGGTTACAAGGGCATCCCCTTTCAAGTTGAAAACTTGACTCCCGGCCTGCACGTTTTGAAACTCAAGCCTCTAACGGGGGGTTTGAGGACAGTGCCGGTACTTCTACCTCAACTTGAAGGTCAACCGCAGGCGATCGCCGACTCGACGCAAATTTTGCACTCGATCGAGTCTCGGTTCCCTTCGCCGCCACTGTTGCCCGCAGACGAGAGTTTGCAAGCAGAGGCTTGGACGATCGAAGACGGGCTCGATGAAAGCATCGGCATTGCTACTCGATTTGTTTACTACGAGTTTCGCGCCGGTGCGGGCAAGCAAATCGACCCGTCTGTTTTGAGCCAGTTAGTGATTCAGTTGGCGCGCCGCCAGTTCGGCATTAACCCAGCTTCGGCAAAACTCGCCGAGTTGCGCCTGAGCGCTGCTTTGGATTTTTTGCACCGCCGCTGGCAGAATGGTTGCTATTTGGTAGGCGATTGCTTGAGCGTGGCAGATATTACTGCTGCCGCGCTGCTGATTCCTTTAGCTTTGATTCCTCAATACCGCATTGACTATCCTTGGCTGTTTGAGCGCATTGCCCAAATTCACGGACTTTGCGGCGAAACGCTGCCTCCGGGATTTTAAAATATACCTGTCGGGCGATCGACTTGCGCCTGAAAATTCCAGATATTAATAATAATTATCTGCTATCCAAAACTCACTCTGCTTGACGGCTCTGGGGAGTGCGAACCGACAAAAGTTTGAAAAAAGAGGTCACATATCACACTTTATAAAAAAAGTCAAACATATTTGGGAAAAAGATAAATTTTTCAATTTGTTTTAATATTTCTATACTTAGATGTTGGCCGTTAGCACTAAAATCACAGCTTGGCAGCCAGCAAGGCAATATTTTGCCTGCCGTGCGGACACTGGGCGCGCGCACCGACCAGTGAGCGTGGTAGGATTAGCGATCAAAAATGTATCCAAATGTAAAGTGCAGCGCCACTCTAGGTTTTGAAAGCCATTTAGTTAAAAGATTGAGGTAAGTAGTTTTATGCCCGCGACCGTCCCCTTTGAACATAAGAGACGGAATATATGCTATACTCGCTGTATCGTTTACCCCCATAAATAAGGGGGTAAATTCAAAGATACACTTTCCTGCATATTCTAGAATAAATCTAGAATCGACAGAACCTTGACAAATCAATACTTACAGAGGACTACCACCATGATTTAACGGCAATACATAACTCTCTTCCGTTGACCTGATTGTCGAGCATCCCCGTCAAAGTTAAACGGGTTAAGCGCCACGATTTTCCACCAGCGCCGCCCTAGATCGTCCACAAAACACGAACCATCTACCAGGCAGTCAATCTGACTCTGCTTGCAACAATTAGAGGCAAGAATCTATTTACGGGTAAGCATCTCAGTCCATTTTTTTGGACGCGGAAATTGTTCACACTCTGCCACCGGAGAATGAGCTTCTGGCGCATAATCGTAGCGTGTGTCGCTATCCGTGTCTACTTCACTTTCGTTTCTCGGTAAACCCCCTATTAATACCTCGTTAGAGCCGTAAATAGCTACAGCCTCTTTTTTGCCGTACAATGCAGCGTGAGCGAGATAGGCGTCCAAAAGAGCCTTGCTCTTGAGTTGAACGTAAAACTTTGGTTCCTGTATCGCCGTCGGGCGCTGGTATAGTACAATTCCGTTGCGAGTGTCCAGCCAGTAGGTAACTGGCAATTCGCGACTATCCGCCATCTCGTCAAAAGAAGGCGCTATAGCAATCTCACGTTTCGCCTGACACGCTTTCCTTTTTTCTTTTCGTTCCACCTTTCGTTCCAGCTCTATAGCTAGACGGTCTCTTCTCTTGACTCTCCGGTTTTCGGCATCTTCCTCGTACCAATCCTTCCTAGCGCTACATTCGGCAGGGGAAAGTCGCGAGTCACTTGTTTCATGTGATTCCAGCAGCGCTTCCCAGACAGCACTTTTTACTGGATTGCCGAACAGTCGGGCATCCAGTGAGGTATAGCCAAGCTTGAGGGCTTTCTCTTTTACATGAAGATATTTTGTATAAACGCGGTTTTTTTTGGGTTGCAGGGGTTCACCCGACTCAATTGCTAAGAGTTGCGATCGCATCACAAAGCGACCATCTATGAATGGCATAATGATTTAGCTCCAAACGTTGTACATGAACGGCTTGGGGAAGTCGTGACTTGTCCGGTGCTAGTAACACCGTTCAGTCGCGCATCAATCTTCCTTAATTACTTACGATCGCAGCTTTACAGCTATCCGTCAATGGTACGACTGTAAAGTTTTGTGAAATTTATTGTCCTTGGAGTATCAGTGATTTTCAGATCAAAGATTCAACTTAAGCGCTTAAATAAGTAATAGCATATAGATACTTGTCTTAGAGGGTGTAAATTCACTTGTGTCAGTGCTTGACAATCATTTTAACTTCTGATAGACTTAAAAAGTCTTCAATCACTTGTGACAGAGAATCATGGCCAACCTAAAGGGAAACGTAGAATCATTAAGACCTTACGAAAATAAATGGCGCTCCGGTAAAACTCAAACTATCAGAGTACCCATTGTCCTTGCCGAGCAAATACTCATTGCAGCTCATAAGCTAGATACCAATGAAGCACTTGTGACAGAGGATGATATTGCAAACTACTTGACAGAGCTTAAGGCGAAAATAGAGGCTAAGGAAACGGGGTACAGAGCTAACTCAGCTAGTAAGTTGATATCAGCCCTGAAAGTGATTTTTGATAAGCTGTAGGCACATACAACCCCCCCATAGTCGGGGGGTTACCAGGGTGGATTAATTGTCGAGAGGCTAAATCAAGGCTATGAAGGCTATTGACCGAGATTATGCGAGGCATTTAACAGGTTTATCTGGACCCGATAAATCAAAAAGTAACTCACTCAAATCTTCAATTTGATTAGCCATTAATCTTAAAGCTTCAGGAAAAGTATGAGTACATGACCTGCGAGCCAATGAAACTAAAAATTGTCTAATCATTGCCCAGTTAGCAGGTG
>JANYGO010000172.1 GCA_025362325.1 Cyanobacteriota bacterium
TTAAAAAGGGGGGGACAAGAGTAATCGTAGGGTGCGTCGCCTGCGATAAATCCCCAACTAAATATCAACAATTTCAGGGCGACGCACCTGTCTCATCGTGAGTATTCGTAGAGTGCGTCGCCTGCGAGAAATCCCAACTAAACAGACTTGAGTTGCATAAGTCTTCGATCGATCACTTCAACCGCAGATGTCAAGCAGATAAATACAGAGAAACGCAGATAATTTTATGAGTTTAAAAATGAGAGAAGGTGCGTCGCCATAAGGTTGTGGATATTTAGTTAAGTATTTTCGATGGCGACACACCCTACAACTTCCCTATTTACCAAACTTATTATGAACCTATCAGAAATTTTTATCCGCCGCCCCGTAATGACTACCCTAGTCACAATCGGAATTCTAATTTTCGGTTTAATGAGTTATTTCCTGCTACCAATTAGCGCTTTACCGCACGTAGAATATCCCTTCGTCAGCGTCTCGGCTAGCTTACCCGGTGCCACGCCCGAAACCATGTCATCCTCAGTCGCCGCGCCGCTAGAAAGACAGTTTACAGAAATAGCAGGCCTCAATTCCTTTAACTCCACAAGTTCCACCGGTAGCGCCAATATTTCCCTGCAATTCGACTTCAGCCGCAGCGTCAATTCTGCTGCAAAAGACGTACAAGCTGCGATCGCCGCCGCCGCAGGTTCATTACCCGCTGGAATGCCCAAACCGCCCAGCTACCGCAAAGTTAACCCTTCAGTTTCGCCAATCCTCTACCTATATTTGTACTCAAAAACCCTGCAAATTTCAGCAGTGAATGAAGCCGCCGAAATAACCATCGCTCAACCCATTTCTGCGATCGAAGGTGTGGCGCAAGTCCAGGTTTACGGGCAGAAACAATATGCAGTGAGGATTCAACTCGATCCGCGAGAATTGACCGCCAGAGGCATCGGATTAGATCAAGTAAGAACTGCAATCACGCAAGGTAATGTTAACTTACCAACCGGCAGCCTTTCCGGTGACAACAAAAGCTATTTAATTCAAGTAAACGGTCAATTAAATAAGGCAGCCGAATATCGATCGCTAATCGTGGCCTACAAAAACGGCGCAGCAGTGCGGCTCCAAGATTTAGGAAACGTGATTGACGACGTGCAGAACAACAAAGTGTTGAATTTGTACAGCGATAAACAAGTCAAAAATCAACCTGCAATCTTGCTCGCAGTGCAGCCTCAACCGGATGCAAATACTGTCGAAATTGTCGATGCGATCGTGCGAATGTTACCCGCACTCAAACAACAGATTCCCCAATCGATCGAAATGGGAATTATGTACGATCGATCGCAATCAATTCGGGCTTCTGTAGATGATGTCAAATTTTCTCTACTGTTGTCAATGTGTCTGGTTGTGTTAGTAATTTTTATATTTTTGCGGAACCTCACAGCGACATTAATTCCGAGTTTAGCTTTGCCGGTGGCGATTATTGGCACGTTTGCGGTGATGTATCAGTTGGGATACTCCTTAGATAACTTATCTCTGATGGCGCTGACGCTTTCAGTGGGGTTTGTGGTGGATGATGCGATCGTAGTTTTGGAAAACATTGTGCGCCACCAAGAAATGGGAGAAGCGCCACTAGAAGCAGCATTAAAAGGCTCGAAAGAAATTGGTTTTACCATTCTTTCGATGACGCTTTCATTGGTGGCGGTGTTTATTCCTCTGATGTTTATGAGTGGATTAATCGGTAGATTGTTCCACGAATTTGCGGTGACTATTGCTGTAGCAATTTTGGTTTCGGGATTTGTTTCTCTGAGCCTGACGCCGATGTTGTGCAGTCGTTTTCTCAAATCGTCTCCTTCATACCAAAAAAACCGCTTATACCGCGTTTCAGAGCGAGGATTCGAGCTACTTTTGCAAGGATACGAATGGACGCTCAAACCTGTTTTGAAATACCGTTTTGTGACGCTGATTGTTTCAGTAATTCTGCTGGGGCTGACGGCTTATCTATTCGTTCTAGTTCCCAAAGGCTTTATTCCAACTGAAGACACCGGACAACTGATGGCTAATGTTAAAGGCGCGCAAGATATTTCGTTTGAGGATATGCTGCGCCACCAACAACAAATCGTTGATATCATTCGGAAAGATCCAAACATTGCAGCTTTGAATTCAACCGTGGGTGCTAGCGGCCCGAACGCATCGGCGAACAACGGACGCATTACAATTAGGCTGAAACCCCGATCACAACGCCGCCTCAGTGCGGATGAAATCATCCAAAAACTAACTCCGAAATTGCGCGGAATTCCCGGTATTCAAGCTTTTTTGCGTTCTCCGGCTGCGATTCCGATCGGCGGTCAACAAACTAATTCGCAATATCAGTTTACGCTGCAAAGTTTAGACTTGCAAGCGCTGCGTCAAGCGGTACCTGATTTGTTAGCTAAAGTCAAAACGCTACCGGGATTGCGCAGTGTGGATAGCGATTTGCAATTGAGCACGCCTCAGCTTGAGGTTAAAGTCGATCGCGACAAAGCAGCAATCGTCGGCGTCAGCGCGCAACAAGTGCAGAAAACTCTCAGCGCTGCTTACGGTTCTGGGCAGGTTTCGACGATTTATACCCCAAACAATCAATTTACGGTTGTGATGGAGCTAAAGCCAGAATATCAGCGCGATCCGAGTGCTTTGTCGATGTTGTATGTGCGATCGACTACCGGACAAATGATCTCGTTAGATGCGATCGCAAATATCACCCAAACCGTCGGCCCGCTCACAGTCAATCACCTCAGCGGACTGCCTTCTGCTACAATCTCCTTTGATACTCTCCCCGGTACGTCGCTGAATCAAGCCACCGCTGCGATCGAAAAAGTTGCCAAGGAAGTTTTGCCGCCGTCAGTTACTACAAGTTTTCAAGGTTCAGCGCAGGTATTCAACCAATCATTTAACGATTTAGGCTGGTTGTTGGTAGTTTCGATTGTGGTGATTTATCTGATTCTCGGCATTTTGTACGAGGATTTCATTCACCCGCTGACAATTTTGTCGGGTTTACCGTCAGCCGGATTTGGTGCACTATTAACGCTGGTAATCTTTGGGGTTGAACTAAATCTCTATTCGTTTATCGGGATTATTCTTTTGGTGGGAATTGTCAAGAAAAATGGGATTATGTTGGTGGATTTTGCGATCGAGAAACAGCGCGAAGACAGCAGCCGCAGCGCCTATGATGCCATCTACGAAGCTTGTATCGTGCGCTTCCGCCCGATTATGATGACCACGATGGCGGCGTTAATTGGCACTTTGCCGATCGCCCTAGGCGTTGGTAGCGGTTCGGAATCGCGCCGCCCGTTGGGAATTGCGATCGTCGGTGGATTGCTGTTTTCGCAAATTTTAACGCTGTATTTAACTCCGGTATTTTATACTTATATGGAAGGCTGGAGAAAACAGTTAGGTAATCCCAAAATGAAGCTGTCAGAATTTTTATGGCGTCCTAAAACTAGACCTTCGAGCCGCAATTAATCAGAATATTCGACACTCAACATATCGATTAATGGCTTAAGATCCAGATACATTGTGCGATAAGGCACAGATAGCGGCAAGGACTCATTAGGATCGGCAAATTGAAAACCAAACTTCTCGTAAAAGCCAGATGCGTCATAGGGAGGAGTAGTATCCTGGTCATAAAGTGCGTCAACAGTCATAAAGCGCACACCAACTGTAGGTGAAACTTCCGCTGCAACGTACTCCACAGCCCATTCAACTAGACGGCTACCTGCTCCTTTCGCACGTCTATCGACTGCTAATAAACCAATCTTAATGGCTGGAAACGATTGGTACTGAACGCCTTCATCAAGCAGAATTGGTTCATCAACTTCGAGTTTATCTGCGAGTAGGGTGATGTAACCAGCCAAACTGTCTTCACAGCGTAAAAACCAGCATTGACTGATGCGAGCATCTATCTCTCGCTGAATGCGTCCCTGTCGCCAGTAGGTAACAAACTCACCTCGCAGACAACGAAACCCCTGACCAGAAATAGTAGTATCGGGGGTCAAATGTTCAACAGGCAGTTCGGAAAAATCAACTCCAGCAAACTTACTACTTGGTGGCATTGGCAGCTTTCTGACGATGGCGACGAGCCGCTATCCGTTTGGCTAAAGCCAAAGCAGCTTCATTTGCAACATAACCGCCACTTTTCAGGGCATGGGCAAGTTTCTGAACTTCGCTACCTGAGACTGGTTTGGAAACTGTATGGAATGGGTAATTCATGAGTAAATTTGATTCACTAACTCTATCTTAACATGAGCGATTCCCTAGGAGATAATTATGCTACTCTGACGAGAAGCTGCTCCCATGCGATGTTGGCTTGTCACTCAATAATCAGCGGAAGATCGCCTTTTCGCTCCTCTACTTTGATTATCGGTATCCCGCCCTTTTTTCTGTCTACCTTTTTTTATTTGCTGGCTCATCTCCACAAACAAATCCTTGCGTAAATAAGGATAATCGCTCACCCACACCTCGCGGCTGGGAATGTAAATATCTGAAACTTTGGCAATTCTGCCCAAATCTTCTTGATTTGACATGATTAACATTAAAGCAGCTTGGCCGGGGACAATTCCCTGGTGATCTTTCTGCAAGGGAGCTTTAAGTGTAGTCGTAAATCCTGTTTTATCGCCAACTTCTACATTAATTCGCGGTTCTAAGTTGTCTACTATTACGAGTTGTCCTTTTTGATTAACTGTTTCCTCTTGACTTGTGACTTCATCGGTGATATAAATATCCAAGACTCGCCCTTGCCAAAAACCGCAGTATTTGTATTTGCGGCATTCTGCATTTCGCAAACTAGCCCACAAAATCGGCCCCCACAGCCAGTACAAACCGGCCATCAATCCGGTAATTAAAATTAGAGGCCCTACATCTGAACCGGCAAAGTTGTAGATTACCAACACGAAAACTAAAATTACCGCAGAGATTAACATTCGCCTTAAGAAATCGGGCGGTTTTCCCCAGATATATTTGTATTGTGCTCCCGTGGCGACGGCGGGAATTAGTTCTTGAAAGGTTTCTCGGGTTAGGGGAATTAACATAATTGGTAATTGGTAATTGGTAATTGGTAATTGGTAATTGGTAATTGGTAATTGGTAATTGGTAATTGGTGTCAACTTAATTATGAAATCGTTGAAAATTATCCCTTTTTACTCGTTTTGAGGCTTTGCCTAGAAACGCATATAAGCGAGGCTCTGCCTCCTTTTTTGGGCCGAGGCAGAGCCTCGCTTATATGGATTCCAAGGCAGAGCCTTGGAACCAGTTAAACTATCAACCCTTCGACAATCTCAGAGCAAGCTGTCACAGGTCAACTGTCACAGGTCAACTGTCACAGGTCAACTGTCAACTGACTACAAGATTTTTTCGAGGCCGTAAACGAGCGATCGCAATTCCAGCACTTTACGTATAGATAACAGAACTCCCGGCATATAACAAGCGCGATCGCTCGTATCGTGTCGCAAAGTATAAACTTGACCCTCGCCGCCAAAAATTACCTCTTGATGGGCAATTAAACCCGGTAAACGGATGCTGTGAATGCGAATTCCTTCATCCGCCACCGAGCCGCGAGCTCCGGCTAATTTTTCCGTTTCCTCAACTTCGGGGACATTGAAAGTTTTTCCCATTTCTGCTAACATTTGGGCAGTTTGAATCGCCGTGCCGCTGGGAGCGTCGGCTTTTTGATTGTGGTGCAGCTCGATAATTTCTACGTGTTCAAAATACTGAGATGCCGTGACGGCGGCTTGTTGCAGCAAAACCATGCCGATCGAGAAATTGGGTATAATCAAACAGCCGATGCTGGCTTTGTCAGCGAATTCAGCTAAGTTTTCAATTTGCTTGCTGCTCAATCCGGTAGTGCCGACTACCGGCCGTATACCATAAGCTATAGCCGATCGCACATTTTCATAAACTGACGAAGGGTGCGTAAAATCTACCATCACGCCTAACTGCTTTTCCTGAGCAGCCAATACCAGCATTCCTTGCAAGTCGTCAGTCACGGGAACTTCTAACGGGCCGCATCCGGCTAATTCCCCGGCATCGACGTGGAGGCACTCAGGAGAGCGGTCTACAGCCCCAAATAAAGTCATGTCATCAGCATTTGCGATCGCCTTAATTACTTCGCGGCCCATCTTGCCGCCAGCACCGTTAACAATCACCGGAATCGGAAGTTGATTCGCCATAATCTCAAAAATATCCTGAAAGTTCGATCGACTAAATTTTAACGCCTGTGGGAATTTGGGGAAACCGGGGAATAAAAGACAGGACTTGTCGCCCAATCTTCAGCAACCCGGTTTCCCATCCCATCCATACTTTGCCAAATCGAGTAATTAGCTTAAATAAACTCGGTTTGGGCACAAGTTCTGAAAAAATTACACTCAATCTCATAATAAGCTCAATTCTGTGGGAACAGACTTGGGCTTCGCGAATTTGCACCCATATATTTTTTCTGTGACTGCCAAATTGTATCGAAATCTTCGTTGTGTACTGTCTGTCGCAACTGGCCTCAACCTGAGTTCTCGATGCCGGCGGATCAGGATTTTGCCTGCTTTGTTGGCGGGCGCGACTGTAACGCTGCTGAATATGGGATTTCGGCGGTTGGGATGGCTGCAAAGCTGGGAACTGGGGAGTTTTGACTCGTTAGTGCGCTTGCAGCCCGATGCCGGCCCCGATCCGCGACTGCTGATCGTGGGAATTTCCGAGGCAGATATTCAAGCTTTGGGGAGATTTCCGATTTCTGACGGCGCGATCGCCCAAACCTTGACAAAACTGCAAAAGTACCAGCCAAAAGTCATCGGTTTGGACTTGTACCGGGATTTGCCTCAACCACCGGGACACCAAGAATTGCTGACTCAACTGAAAGCGCCGAATGTGGTGGCGATCGTCAAATTGAGCGATTCAGAAAGTCGGGGAGTGCCCGCACCTCCGGGTATACCGCCCGATCGGGTCGGTTTTAACGACTTTGTGCTCGACGCTGACGGCGTTGTGCGCCGCAATTTGCTCTCAGTCTCGCAACCAGACAAGAAAACTGCTTCCTCGTTTTCTGTACAAGTAGCTTTGCTGTATCTCAAAGATAGGGTGCAGCCGACAGATAGCCCTGTCAATTCCCACCAAATCAACTGGGGGAAAGCAGAATTTGTGCCTTTAAAATCTGACAGCGGTGGCTATGCAAATCTTGATGCCAGAGGCTACCAAATTCTGCTCAAATACCGATCGGCTAAACAGGTGGCGCGACAAGTCAGTATCACGCAGGTATTGAACGGAGAAATTGACCCGAGTTGGGTAAAGGACAAAATTGTCCTGATCGGAACGACTGCACCGAGTACCAGAGACCTGTTTCTAACGCCCTACAGTCCCGTTCAAAAGCAAAGTCCGAAAATGCCGGGGGTGCTGCTGCACGCGCAAATGCTCAGCCAAATATTGAGTGCAGTTTTGCAGGGGCGATCGCTGTTTTGGATGTGGCCCGAATGGGCAGAAATTTTGTGGAACGGTTCTTGGGCGGTGCTTGGCGGGGTTGTGGCTTGGCGGATTGTGCACCCGGCGAGGGCGGGATTGGTTGTGGGTGCGGCATTGATGGGGCTGTTCGGGATTAGTTTTGGGATTTTTATTGGCGGTGGGTGGGTGCCGCTGGTTTCGCCGGCTTTGGGTTTGGTGGTGACTGGTGTGGGTGTCAGCGCTTACAGGAAGCTTTACGATGCTTTTCACGACTCTCTGACGGGTTTGCCGAACCGAGATTTATTTGTACAGTCCTTGGCCCGGGCGATCGCCAATACTAAGGGCCGCCGCAGTTATCTGTTTGCGGTGCTGTTTTTGGATTTAGACAGGTTTAAGGTGATTAATGATTCTTTGGGTCATTTGGTGGGGGACGAACTGTTGATGGCAGTGGTGCTGCGGTTGAGGGCAAGTATTGCTCGCGCGGATACTGTGGCGCGGGTGGGCGGCGACGATTTTGCGATTTTGGCGAGGAATGTCGATCTTGGGAGTGCAATAGATTTGACCGATCGAATTCACCAAGCTTTAATTGTGCCTTTTGAGTTAAGAGGGCAGGAAGTATTTGTCACCGCCAGTATCGGAATTGCGGTGGGTGGCGAACCAACTGCCGCCGCCCGAGAACAACCGGAACACTTGCTGCGGGACGCTCACACGGCGATGTACCGCGCGAAGGCTTTGGGAACAGGAAGGTATCAGGTATTTAATGCTTCTATGCACGATTTGGCGTTGGAGAGGTTGCAGTTAGAGACGGATTTGCGAATGGCTGTAAAGCGTCGGGAGTTTTTGCTGCACTACCAGCCGTTTGTGTGTTTGGCAAGCGGGAAGATTATTGGGTTTGAGGCTTTGGTGCGCTGGCAACACCCGCAGCGGGGTTTGATTTCGCCGGTCAAGTTTATTCCGGTGGCTGAGGAAACGGGGGCAATTGTACCGCTGGGTGAGTGGGTGCTGGAGGAGGCTTGCCGACAGTTGCGGCTGTGGGAGGGAATGTTTGATTTCGATCGCCCTTTGATTATGAGTGTAAATTTGTCGGGGAAGCAGTTTGCTCAGCCGGATTTGGTGGAGCGGATTCGGGCTATTTTGGCGGCAACGGGTTTGAGTGCCGAGAGTTTGAAGTTGGAGATTACTGAGAGTGTGGTGATGGATGATGTGGAGTCGGCGATCGCGGTTTTAAAGCAGATGAAAGCGTTAAATGTCAAGTTGGGAATTGATGATTTTGGGACTGGTTATTCGTCGTTGAGTTATTTGAGTCGGTTTCCTACGGATACTTTGAAGGTTGATAAGTCGTTTGTGGGGCGAATGGAACTTGAAAGCGAGGGGGAGAATGTGGCGATCGTGCGGACGATTGTGGCGCTGGCGCACGCTTTGGGGATGGATGTGATTGCTGAGGGTGTGGAGACGGCGGCACAATTAAGTAGGTTAAGGGCGATCGGCTGCGAATACGGCCAAGGTTATTTTTTTGCTAAGCCCTTACCAAGCGAAGATGCAACTGCTTTAATGGCTTCCGAACCCCAGTGGTAGCCATTAATTAGCAGTCAGTAGGGTGCGTCAGCTCGATGTTTTTCGGAATAATTGATAATTAAAGAGCTGATGCACCATCGATCGCGCCATCTTTTTATCTAAGACATTAAACAACAAAATTTGATAATTTTTGTTATTATGGGAATAGTAGTTGACTCAAATAGGTGACTCAACATCATGGACATATCCTTAACTCCTGAACTAGAACAGTTTGTTCAATCAACCGTCAAAACCGGTAGGTACTCATCAGCTTCTGAAGTGGTACTGGCTGCATTACAATTGCTAAAAGAACGAGAAATATTATTGGTTTGGCATCCAGATTCATCAGACGGGAAGCAGAAACCCAGCTATGATTTTTCTGATTTGATCGGGCGATTAAGTTGGCAGGGAGATGCACTAACTATGCAGAGGAATCTACGCGATGAGTGGTAATCGCTATCTGTTAGATACAAATGCTATCGTGGCTCTGCTTCAAGGAAATATTAAACTCATTGAATTACTTAAAGATGCTGATTGGCTGGGAGTTTCAATCATTAGCAAAATTGAATTTCTGGTTTTTCCTGGGCTGACTCAAGATGACCGTCAGATTTTTGAGCACTTTCTTCAACGAGTGGAGGTTCTTGGTTTAGTGGCGAGTGATGCTGTTTTGCTCTCTGAAAATCATTGAAATTCGCCAACAACATCGCTTGAAACTACCGGATGCTGTTATTGCAGCAATGGCAATCCAAAATTCAGCAAGTTTGGTGACGGCAGATCGAGAGTTTGCAAAGGTAACAAGTTTAACTGTAATTAATTGGTAGCGATCGCCCGTCTAAGAGTGAAAAAGGAGTCAAGGGCTCTCGACCGGCACGATGCCAAAAAGAGTGATCGCTCCTAATCTCAAGGATGCTATCATAGATGAACAGTTACTATGTCTTTATGGGTAAATGACATGAACGCTAAAGAATTGCTCCTTAAAGAAGTGGATAATATTCCAGAATTTATATTAGAAGAAGTTTGGGATTTT
>JANYGO010000212.1 GCA_025362325.1 Cyanobacteriota bacterium
GTAAAAAGAAATATTTTCATAAAAAAACTGGTTTCTGACCGCGCGCGCAAGTCCTAAAATATTTAATCAACCATGCTCAATTTAGACAATCCACTGCTCAAACTTGATCTCAATTTAATCGGATGGGTACCAATCGGATTGATTCTCGGCCGCCTGGTACCGCAAAGCTATGCTACATAATTCCCAATCTGGATGAGGCTCTTTAATCTTTAATTAAATATTTTTTTAGTTTGATAATTTCCTTGTTTCAGTGATATGAATCACAAGCAACGAACCATTTTTGTCAAATTAATTATACTTAATAATCACTAAGGTATGAACTATATTTGCTTCTGTTAAACTAGAAATAACCCAAACATGAGTAAATCATTACAAAAAGTATGGCTATTCTAAATTTTACATTGACAGGTTATCAAACGCTCGATCGCATTTATGCGGGCAATCGCACCCTGGTTTATCGCGGAATTCGATCGTGCGACAAACAGCCCGTCGCCATCAAAGTGTTGCACAGCGAGTATCCAAGCTTCAGCGAAATCGTGCAGTTTCGCAATCAATATACTATTGCCAAAAATCTCAATTTGCCCGGAATCATCGCCACCTACAGCTTAGAAGCTTACCAAAACAGCTATGCGCTGGTAATGGAAGACTTCGGGGGAATCTCTCTGACAGAGTGGACTTTCCAAGGGGAAACTCCACCCGATTTAAGCGATTTTTTGCAAGTGGCGATCGACATCAGCAGTACATTAGATATACTCTACCGCCATAGAATAATTCACAAAGACATTAAACCCGCCAATATTTTAATTAATCCCCAAACAAAACAAATCAAATTGATTGATTTTAGCATCGCATCTTTGCTGCCAAGAGAAACTCAAACCCTACAGAATTTTAACCAAATCGAAGGCACCCTCGGCTATTTGTCTCCCGAACAAACCGGCAGGATGAATCGCGGCATTGACTACCGCACAGATTTTTACTCTTTGGGCGTGACTTTTTACGAGTTATTGGCGGGACAATTGCCGTTTCAATCGGAGGATGCGATGGAATTGGTACACTCTCATATTGCCAAGCAACCGCCATCACTGCACGAAATCAACCCGCAAATCCCGCCGGTACTCTCGTCTATTGTCAGCAAATTGATGGCGAAGAATGCCGAACACCGCTATCAGAGTGCTTTGGGGCTGAAATTTGATTTAGAAAATTGCTTGCGTCAATTAAAACAAAGTGGTATAATAGAAAGTTTTGAAATAGGTCAGAGGGATTTGTGCGATCGGTTTAGCATACCAGAAAAACTCTACGGGAGAGAAACCGAAGTAGAAACCCTGCTATCGGCATTTGAGCGCGTTGCCACCCCCCTTTCATCCCCCCTTACCGAGGAGGGATATAGGGGAGTAGAAATGATGTTAGTAGCTGGTTTTTCTGGGATTGGAAAAACTGCAATTGTCAATGAAATTCACAAACCAATTGTGCGGCAGCGCGGCTATTTCATCAAAGGCAAATTCGACCAATTCAACCGCAATATTCCCTTCTGTGCTTTTGTGCAAGCCTTTCGAGAGTTAATGGGACAATTGCTCAGCGAAAGTGACTATAATTTAGAAAAATGGCAAGCTAAAATACTGCAAGCAATAGGCGAAAACGGGCAAGTCATTATTGAAGTAATACCCGAACTACAAAAAATTATTGGGCCGCAACCACCGGCAATAGAATTATCAGGAACTGCAGCACAGAATCGGTTTAATTTATTGTTTCAAAAATTTATTCAAGTGTTCACAAAACCAGAGCATCCGCTGGTGATGTTTTTGGATGACTTGCAGTGGGCAGATTCCGCATCCCTACAGTTAATGCAACTGTTGATGTCCGAATCGGAAACCAGCTATTTATTAGTAATTGGTGCCTACCGAGATAATGAAGTCTCCCCTGCACATCCGTTGATGCTGACACTGGATGCAGCAGTGAAAGCCGGGGCAACGGTTAATACTATTACTCTGGAACCCTTGAGTTCAGAAAGTCTAAATTATTTAGTGGCTGATACGCTCAATTGCGCTCCACATTTGGCAAAACCGTTGACTGATTTAGTGGCACAAAAAACCCAGGGAAATCCATTTTTTGCGACGCAGTTTCTCAAAGCATTGCATCAGGATGAGTTGATTGAGTTTAACTGGAAATCCGGACACTGGCAGTGCGATATTGTTCGGGTTCGGGAAGCGGCATTGACGGAGGATGTGGTGGAGTTTATGGCGCTGCAGTTGCAAAAGTTGCCGTCGGCGACTCAGGATATTTTGAAGTTGGCGGCTTGTGTGGGGAATCAGTTTGATTTAAGCACCTTGGCGATTGTTTCTGAAAAAACCGAAGTAGAAGCGGCCGCTACACTGTGGAAAGCATTGCAAGAAGGACTAATTTTGCCCCAAAGTGAAATTTACAAATTCTATTTGGGAGAAAGTGATTTAGAGCCAACCGCGCAATATCAAACACTGAATTACAAATTTTTACACGATCGCGTCCAACAAGCCGCCTATTCTCTGATTCCTGAAGACCAAAAACAGATTACCCACTACCAAATCGGACAACTGCTGCTGAAACAAATTTCCCCTGAATCTAGAGAAGAATACATTTTTGAACTCGTCAATCAATTAAACTACGGAATATCTCTGATTTCCCAACAAACAGAACGAGATGAATTAGCACAGCTAAATCTTACTGCCTGTCGCAAAGCCAGAGCAGCCACCGCCTATCAAGCGGCTCGCGAATATGCCACAGCGGGATTATCAATATTGACAGAAAATGCTTGGCAAAATCAGTATGAAATTACCCTTGCGCTGCATGAATTAGCAGCGGAAGTGGCTGCTCTGTGCGGTGAGTTTGAAGAAATGGAACAGTTCATCGATATTGTCACCCAACAGGCACGATCCTTACTAGAAAAAATCAATGTTTACCGAATTCAAATTCAATCTAATATCTCCCAGGTTAAATTTAGCGAAGCCATTGCGATCGCCCAACAGGTTCTGCAACAGCTTGGCGTAACTTTTCCAGAAATACCCACGCCGACAGATATTTCACAGAAAATCCAAGAAATTGGGGAACTCATTGGAGACCTAAAAATTGAAGATTTTGTCAACCTACCTGTGATGAAAGATGCGAAGAAGCTCGCAATTATCCAGATTGCCAGCAGCATCATGTCAGTAACTTACGCCTGCGGATCTCCCTTATTTCCCTTAGTGATTTCGCTGTCAGTCAAACTATCCCTCCGGTACGGAAACACACCTGTTTCAGGTCTTAGCTATGCTTGCTACGGCATCATTTTGTGTAATCTGTTGCAAGATGTAAATACAGCAGCACAGTTTGGTGACTTAGCACTCCAAGTCGTCTTAAAACTGGATGCTAAAACTACTAAACCTGAAGTGTTCTTGGTGCTAGGAATGTCGATCGCGAGCCGTAAATATCACATCAAAGATACCTTACCACTCTTGAGCGATGGTTACAAAACTGCCTTAGAAGTCGGAAACCTGGAGTTTGTCGGACATAATGCTAACATTATTTGTCACAATTCTTTTTGGTGCGGTCAGCCCCTTGCTACCTTAGAGCAGGATAGTCGCAACTACTGCAATCAGTTAGTGCAATTGAACCAATCGATCACAGCCAATTACTGCCGGATATGTTGGCAATCTATTTTAAATTTGCTGGGTTTTACGGAACACCCTACTATGTTGTCTGGGAAAGCCCTTCAAGAGACAGAGTTTCTGCCCCTGCTGCTGTCTGGAAACGATTTATTTGGGTTGTATAACTTCTATTTGTATAAGCTGACTCTTTGCTTTTTGTTTGGGGAAGTTGAGCAAGCTAACAACCATGCACTCTTTGCCAGACGCTATTTAATGGCTGTTGCGGGAACCGTCGGTGAAGCTGCATTTTATCTCTATGATTCTCTGATTGCTATAGCATTGTTGAGTGAACGGTCAGATGGGACAGCAGAAGCATTAAAGCGGGTAGAACAAAACCAAACGCAGTTAGATCTCTGGGCCCACCATGCTCCTATGAATTATCAACATAAGTTTGATTTGGTGTCAGCGGAAAAATGTCGATTTTTAGGACAAAAAGCCGAAGCGATCGAGTTGTACGACAAGGCTATTTCTGGAGCAAAAGCCAACGAATATATCCAAGAAGAAGCTATAGCCAACGAACTCGCCGCTAAATTTTACCTCGATTGGGGCAAAGAAAAAGTGGCGATTTCCTATATGCAAGAAGCCTACTACTGTTACGCTCGTTGGGGTGCAAAATCAAAAATTGATGATTTAGAAAAGCGCTATCCCCAACTTTTGGTTCCCATATTGCAAACCAAACAAAACCGTTCTGTCTTGAGCGAAATTGGCATTCTAACACTTGGAAAGTCCTCAATTTTACATCAAACTTTCCCAACATCTCAATCTAGTAGTAGTATTTCCGAAGCCCTCGATATCGCTGCTATTGTTAAAGCTTCACAAGCTCTATCGAGTGAAATAGAATTAAAAAAATTGCTTGGTGTACTGATGTCTGTGGTTCTAGAAAATGCCGGGGCAAAAAAAGCTGTTCTGCTGTTGGTTAAAGATGGCAATATCGCGGTTGAAACTGTAGCCACGATCGAGGAAAATGCGGTATTAATATCTGTTCTGCTGTCATCCAACGAGGCGGTTCCTGCTGCTGTGGTCAACTATGTCAAGCGCACTTTAAAAACTGTGGTTTTGGATAATGCAGCAGCACGAAACGATTTTATTGCAGACCCGTATTTGATGGAAAAAAAGCCCAAAAGCCTGCTGTGTGCGCCGATTTTACATCAGGGTAAGTTAATTGGGTTGCTGTATTTAGAAAATAACTTGACTGTGGCGGCATTTACTGAAGAACGTACTGAAGTCATCCAACTGCTGTGCGCCCAAGCGGCGATCTCTCTAGAAAATGCCCGCTTGTACCAACAATCTCAAGCTTATGCACGAGAATTAGAACGATCGCTCTTGGACTTACAGCAAGCCCAGTTACAGCTCGTGCAAAGCGAAAAAATGTCCGCCTTGGGCAATCTCGTCGCGGGAGTCGCCCACGAAATTAACAATCCTGTCGGCTTTATTGCCGGCAATATTGATGAAGCAACGACCACCATCAAAGATGTGATTAATCACTTAAAATTATATCAAGAAAAACTGCCAAATCCCGGCGATGAAATCGAACAAGATGCTGAGGATATTGATTTAGAGTATGCCTTAGAAGATTTGCCCAAGATGCTGTCATCGATGAAAGTCGGGTGCGATCGCATTCGCGGCATTAGCACCAGCCTCCGCACCTTCTCCAGAGCCGATAAAGACTACAAAGTTCCCTTTAATGTCCATGAAGGGATTGAGAGTACGATCTTAATTTTGAAACACCGGCTGAAAGCTAACGAACACCGTCCCGCGATTGAAGTCGTCACAGACTACGGGAATCTCCCCAAAATCGAATGCTTTCCCGGTCAACTAAACCAAGTATTTATGAACTTGCTCGCAAATGCGATCGATGCCCTAGAAGAATCCAGTCAAGACCGCAGTTTTGCGGAAATCGAAGCCACTCCTAACTGTATCACGGTTCGGAGCAGTTTGGAGGGCGATCGGCACATCAAAATTACAATTGCTGATAACGGTACGGGGATGACAGAAGCAGTAAAACAGCGGATTTTCGATCATTTGTTCACCACGAAGGCGGTAGGAAAAGGTACAGGGTTAGGATTGGCGATCGCCCGCCAGATTGTCGAAGAAACCCACGGCGGTAAGTTGAGTTGCTACTCTGCGGTTGGTGACGGGACAGAATTTGCGATCGAAATGTCCATCAAATAGTCTTTATTATCACCTGTACTGGATCTGTATCAAACCATGAATTTTTCTATGAACCAACGCTTATGCGCTTGCATCAAACCACTCAAGTATCTTGCCATGTTGCTAACTGCATTATGGCTCAGCATCGCGGTTCCAGGCTGTAGCTTCTTTCAATCCCATTCCCCAACGGTTTCATCGCCAGGGCCAACACCAACAACTTCTATCGCTACAACCTCCCCCGCTCAACGCTTCGATGGTGTAACGATTAATGTCATCACCCATGATGGAGCGCAAAAAACAGCGACTATGCGACACATTGCTGGGTTTGAAGCATTGACTGGAGCGAAAGTTAAGCTGACGGGTGTTCCGTTTAAAGATTTATACAACATATTGCAAAAAAACTGGTCTGGTACTGCTTCAAAATACGATATGGCAGTTGTTTTGGCTCAGTGGCAAATCGACTTTGCTGATGCTGGCTATTTGGAAGATTTAACGGAACGAAGGAAGTCTGACGCTGCTTTACAGTGGGACGATATTGCTCCCCTATTTCGGAATTTCAGCGCAAATTATAAGGGACGCACCTACACGATTCCGTTGGATGGTGACTTTCATATGGTTTATTACCGCACGGATTTAGTGAAGCAAGCGGGGTTAACGCCTCCAGCAACGTGGGATGACTATCTAGCAGTAGCCAAACGGTTTCACGGCAAAGACCTGAATGGCGATGGCGAACTAGACTACGGCTCTTGTATTGAAAAGGTTCCCAAGGAATATAGTGCATCGATATTGGGTTCATTTGTCACTCCCTTTTTACAATCTCAGGGAACGGCACAAGGGGTATTTTTTGACCCAGATACGATGAAACCCTTAGTCAACAATCCCGGATTTGCTAGAGCACTAGAAATCTATAAACAAACAATGAACTATGGAGTTCCCCAGGATCAAAACCTGAGTCAAGCCAAAGCAAGAGCATTATTTCTGGGTGGGAGGTGTGCGATGACTCTTGACTGGGGAGATGTTGGTACGCTGGCGATCGATCCTGCCAAGTCTAAAGTGATTAATAAAATAGGAGCCTTTATCACTCCTGGTACGACTCAAATTCTCGATCGCAAAACTAACAAACTCGTCGCCTGCAATAAGTTTATCTGTCCTTACGCCATTGATGGAGTCAATCACGCGCCCTATGCCGCCTATGGGGGATGGGTTGGTGTCGTGGCGTCAAAAGCAGCGCCAAAGGTGAAGGATGCCGCCTATGCGTTTCTATCCTATATGAGTCAACCCGCTCAATCGAATGTAGATGTGACGATCGGCGAAACGGGCTTCAACCCCTACCGGGTTTCGCAATTTAAAAACGTAGACCCCTGGATTAAATCAGGGATGTCGTCTGATGCTGCCAATAACTATTTAGGCGCGATCGGCGTGAGTTTGAGCAATCCAAACATGGTCTTGGATTTGACAATTCCTCACAATCAGCAATATCTCGAAGTTCTCGATACTGTTCGAGCGAATTTCTTAGCAGACAAAATTACAAAACAGGAAGCAATGCAGCGAATTGAACAGGGATGGGAGCAGATTACCAATAAAGTCGGGCGCGAGTCCCAAAAGTCCGCCTATCGTTCTAGCCTGGGCCTGCCCGTTTGAGAACAGATGACACTTTGCAAAATGCAAATCCAACTTTTACCAACCCAAGCTATCCCCCATGAATCTCTTTGTGTGGCAACACTTACGCTCCTGTATCAAACGCCTCAAGTATCCGATCGTGCTGCTGACGGCATTATGGCTCAGCATCGCCGTTCCTGGCTGTAGCCTCTTTCAGTCCAATCCCCCAACTGCTTCTTCATCCCCTGGGCTAACCCCAACTACTTCTATCGCTACCACCTTGCCCGCTCAGCGATTTGATGGAGTGACAATTAATGTTGTTACCCATCCTGGAGCACTTCATCTAGCGAATCGGAGAAATATTGCTGGGTTTGAGGCATTGACTGGAGCTAAGATCGATCTAAAGGAGGTTCCTTATATAAATTTTCGCAGCTTGTTAGAGAAGAACTGGTCTGGCAATGCTTCAGAGTACGATATGGCAATTATTTTGCCTCAGTGGCAAATCGACTTTGCTGATGCTGGCTATATAGAAGATTTAACCGATCGCCGAAAATCCGATCCTGCTTTAGAGTGGGATGATATTGCACCCCTATTCCGAGATTTCAGCGCCAACTACAAGGGACGCACCTACACAATGCCCTTAGATGGTGATTTTCATATGGTTTATTACCGCACGGATTTGTTGAAGCAAGCGGGGTTAAAGCCTCCCGAAACTTGGGATGATTATCTAGCAGTGGCTAAACAGTTTCATGGCAAAGACCTTAATGGCGATGGGGAACCAGACTACGGCTCTTGTATCGCCAAGGTTGCCAACGAAATCAGTACAACATTCTTGGGCTCATTTTTTGCTCCCTTTCTACAATCTCAGGGAACAGCCCAAGGAATATTTTTTGACTCAGAGACAATGAAACCTCTAGTAAATAATCCGGGATTTGCTAGGGCCCTAGATCTCTATAAACAAACCGTGGAATATGGAGTTCCCGATGATAAAAATCTGAATCTAGCTACAGCGAGAGAAATATTTCTGAGTGGGCGGTGTGCCATGACCATTGATTGGGGTGATATTGGCCCCCTCGCGATTGATAAGGCGGTGTCTAAGGTGACAGATAAAGTGGGGGCTTCAATTACACCGGGGACGACTCAAGTGCTCGATCGCCAAACTAACAAACTGGTCGCCTGCGATAAGTTTACCTGTCCTTACGCCATTGGCGGAGTTAATCATGCACCCTACGCTGCCAACGGGGGCTGGGTGGGTGTGGTGGCGGCAAAATCACCACCAAAAGTAAAGGATGCTGCCTACGCATTTCTCTCTTACATGAGTCAGCCTGCCCAGTCAAATACTGATGTTACTCTTGGTGAAACGGGCTTAAATCCCTATCGGATCTCCCAATTTAAAAATTCCGATCCTTGGATTAAATCAGGGATGTCGCCTAATGCTGCCAATAACTACTTAGGGGCGATCGGTGTGAGTTTGAGTAGCCCCAACATGGTTTTGGATCTCAAAATTCCTAAAACTCAGGACTATATAAACTTCCTCGATACTGTGCGAGCGAATTTCTTAGCAGACAAAATTACAAAACAGGAAGCAATGCAGCAGATTGAAAGGGGATGGGAGCAGATTACCAATAAAGTCGGGCGCGAGTCTCAAAAAACTGCCTATCGGTCTAGCCTGGGCCTGCCAGTTTGAGAACAAGCGTCACTTTGCCAAACGTAAACCTCACATTAACAAACTCTTAGTACCATGATTTTTTATGGGCGACAACGCTTGCATTCCTCGATCAAACCATTCAAGTATCTGATTGTAATGCTAACAGCCTTATGGCTCAGCATCGCAGTTCCCGGATGTAGCTTTTTTCAATCCAATCCCCCAACGGCTTCATCGACTGGGCCAACCCAAACAACTTCCCAGCCTACAACCTCGCCCGCTCAACGCTTCGACGGGGTGACGATTAATGTCATTACCCATGATGAAGCAATTCATACAGGGATCGATCGAAATATTGCTGGGTTTGAGGCATTGACTGGAGCCAAAGTTAACCTAACGGGGATTCCCTTCAAAAATCTCTACGATATTCTGCAAAAAAATTGGTCTAGTAACAATTCTAAGTACGATCTGGCTGTGATCTTGCCTCAGTGGTTAATCGACTTTACTAATGCGGGCTATCTGGAAGATTTAACCGAACGAGTGAAGGCGGATGCTGCCCTACAATGGAACGACATTGCAACCATTTTTCGGGATTTTAGTGCGACGTATAAAGGACGCACCTATAGCATTCCCCTGGATGGCGATTTTCACATGGTTTACTACCGCACGGATTTGTTAAAGCAAGCGGGGTTAACACCTCCGGCAACCTGGGATGACTATCTGGCGATCGCGAAAAAGTTTCACAATAAGGATCTAAATAGCGACGGTAAACCAGACTATGGCTCTTGTATTTCAAAGCGTGCCAACGAGAATAGCAGTAGTATGTTAATCTCCATTGCCACTCCTTTTTTACAAAGTCAGGGAACCTCGCAAGGAGCATTTTTTGATCCAGAGACAATGAAGCCCTTAGTAAATAATCCCGGATTTGCCAAGGCACTAGAAATTTATAAACAGACAATGGACTACGGCGTTCCCCAAGATGAGAATTTGGGTGGTTCGCGAGCGAGAGAATTATTTATCACTGGTAGGTGTGCCCTAACTATAGATTGGGGCGATGTTGGTCCCCTCTCTATCGATCCAAAAGTGTCTAAAGTAATGGATAAAGTGGGGGCTGTAATTACACCGGGTACCACTCAAGTCCTCGATCGCAAGACCAACAAACTGGTTGCCTGCGATAAATTTATCTGTCCCTACACCATTGATGGTGTCAATCATGCGCCCTACGCTGCCAATGTTGGCTGGACGGGTGTGGTTCATGCTAAGGCAGCAGCAAAGGTGAAGGATGCCGCCTATGCGTTTCTTTCCTACATGAGCCAACCAGCTCAATCCAATGTCGATGTGACGGTCGGCACAACGGGCTTCAATCCTTACCGGATTTCGCAATTTAAAAACTCAGACCCCTGGATTAAGTCTGGAATGTCGTCTGAAGCCGCCAATAACTATCTCGGCGCGATCGGGGTAAGTTTAAGTAACTCCAATATTGTCCTAAATTTGAGTATTCCTCGCAATCAACAATATCAATTTGAAGTTCTCGATTTGGCTCTCTCTGATTTCTTAGTAAACAAAATGACGAAGGAGGAGACAATGCGGCGGATTGAACAGGGATGGGAGCAGATTACTAACGAAGTCGGGCGCGAGTCTCAAAAAACTGCTTACCGTTCTAGCCTAGGCCTGAAATCTTGAGGATGAAAAGTATGGGTAAACAGAGTCTCAGCCAAAAAATTGTTTTAGCGTATTCGCTCCTCGTCACCTTGGCGGCAGGATTGCTGACATCGGGATTGTACTTGCAATTACGCACAGTTCAGCGTCAGGAGATGCGCGATCGCTTGTTGGAATTACTGCGTTTGACAACCCCACAAATTGACAGTGACTATCTTGCCCTCACTGTCACCGCAGACAACATGAAAGAGCCTTTCTACAAAATCAACCAGGAACGGCTGCAAAATATTCAAACTGCCAGTCCATCCATTCAGCACATTTATACCCTGCGGCAACAATCCAACGGTCAAGTTGTTTTTGTGTTGGATTTAGCTACAAAAAATCGTCCAAGTGCCGCAGTTGGGGAGCCTTTACAGCACTCTACGCCTGTGCTACAAGCTGGGATTGCTAATCTGCAACAGCCAACTGTCGAGCGGGATATTCAGAAAAACTCTGAGGGGCTGCCGGTTTTATATGGATATTCACCCATTAAAAATCAGTTTGGGCGAACCAATGGCCTGTTAGTGATTGAGCTCAATGCCAGTGCGATTATTCAAAGCGAGCTGCAAGTGGGAGCGATCGCCCTCACGATTTTTGGTGTTGTCCTGTTGCTGACATTGATTGCGATCAGGCGGTTAGCTCAATCGTTAGTAGTCCGCCCAATCCTACAGTTAAATCAGGCATCTAAACAACTTGCTAACGGAGAGTGGAGTCAGACATTACCTACCGATCGCAGCGATGAACTGGGCGAGTTGGCAACGTCATTCAACCACATGGCAGGACAACTAAAAGAATCCTTTTCCACCCTAGAACAACGAGTCCAAGAACGCACCACTGAACTGGAAGCAGCCAAGCAAGTCGCTGATAGTGCCAACCAAGCCAAAAGCGACTTTCTCGCAAGTATGAGCCACGAACTGAGAACCCCGCTCAACGGCATCCTGGGCTATGCTCAAATTCTTCAGGGGAACGAACCGCTGACGGAACGGGGCAAGAAAGGCGTAGATGTCATCTATCAGTGTGGCAATCATTTACTTAACCTGATCAACGATATTCTTGATCTGGCAAAAATCGAAGCCCGTAAATTGGAATTGAGTTCTAGCGCGGTACATTTGCCATCCTTTATCGAAGGCATTGCGGAGATTATGCGTGTCCGCGCTAACCAAAAAGGAATTCCATTTATCTATGAGCCTGATGCTGATTTACCGACTGGGGTGACAGTCGATGAAAAACGCCTGCGGCAGGTGTTGATTAATTTGTTGGGTAATGCGATTAAGTTTACTAACCAAGGCGGGGTGACACTACGGACTAAAACTCACAAACTTGAACTTGCAACCTATCAAATTCGCTTTGAGATCGAAGATACAGGAGTGGGGATATCGCCAGATGGACTCACGAAAATTTTCCAACCTTTTGAACAAGTTGGTGATGTCAAGAAACAAGCCGAAGGTACTGGTTTGGGACTAGCAATCAGTCAGCAAATTGTTACTCTGATGGGTAGTACCTTGAATGTGAAAAGCGTGTTGGGACAGGGGAGCACTTTCTGGTTTGAGGTGCAACTCCCCGAAGCTAAGGATTGGGCAACAACTCTGCGAACAACCCACGAAGGTAAGATTTTGGGATTTGGGGGCGGCAAGCGCTTGGTGCTGGTAGTGGACGATCGCTGGGAGAATCGATCGGTTGTAGTCAGTTTACTGGAACCGTTGGGGTTTGAGATGATGGAAGCCAGTAATGGTCGAGAAGGGTTAGAGAAGGCAAAGGAGCATCATCCTGACCTGATTATTACCGATCTGATGATGCCAGAGATGGATGGCTATGAGATGCTGCGGCAGATTCGCTCCTGGGCCCAACTGCAAGATGTTCCTGCGATCGCCTCGTCTGCCAGTGTGTTTGAGAGCAATCAGAACGACAGCATTCTAGCTGGTGCAAATACAGCGGATTCCAGGTTTATGCAGTACAGTAGCAGCAGTTTGTAAACCAGTTTTTAAAGTGCTTAATATTAACTAAATCAAGCGCAGTAGCTAGTAAAACGTCAACCATCTTGGTAGTAGTGGGCGAAAACTTACG
>JANYGO010000242.1 GCA_025362325.1 Cyanobacteriota bacterium
TAGTCAAAAATTATGATCGAAACAGTTTCAAATGCAGCGATGCCATCTGAACAGGAAACAAACGCGGCTTCTAGGGGCTTCCAGACAGTCAAAACCATAGCAACCTTAATTTTGCTGCTATTGGTACTGCCTCTGAATCTCACTTTAACTGCGATCGCCCTACTGAGAACCCTCATCCTCAAACCGTTTCAGTCTCGAACGATCGCAGACTCTCCCCAAACGATTTTGGTCGGCGGCGGCAAGAGAACCAAAGCATTACAGCTAGCTCGATCGTTCCATAGGGCCGGTCATCGGGTAATTTTGGTAGAAACCCACAAATACTGGCTGACAGGTCATCGTTACTCTTGGGCAGTCGATCGCTTTTACACAGTACCAAATCCCCAGGAAGAGGAATATGCTCACGCCCTCTTAAAAATTGTCCAACAAGAGAAAGTTGATGTTTTCGTTCCCGTCTCTAGTGCAGGCGGCAGTTACTACGATGCCAAAGCCAAAAGCGTACTTTCTCCTCACTGTACGGTAATGCAGCTAGATGTCGAAACTCTGGAACGTTTGGATGATAAATATGAGTTGGCCGCCGCCGCCGAAGCGTTGGGGCTGCGAGTTCCGAAGTCTTACCGCATTACGAATCCCCAACAAGTAATCGATTTTGATTTTACTGATGCACAGCGTCCATATATAATCAAAAGTATTCCCTACGATTCTATTCGGAGGTTAGACCTGACGAAGTTACCCTGCGCAACAGAGGCGGAAACAGCCGCTTTTGTGAAATCATTACCAATTTCTGAGAGTAAACCTTGGATTATGCAAGAGTATATTCCAGGGCAAGAATTCTGTACTCACAGTACAATTCGTGACGGTCATATTCAGTTGCATTGTTGTTGCGAATCGTCGTCATTTCAGATAAATTACGAGCATATCGATCGCCCGGATATCGAAAATTGGATTCGTCAGTTTGCCAAGAGTCTCAATCTGACTGGACAAGTTTCCTTTGATTTTATGGAGGCGGCGGATGATGGAGAGGTTTACGCGATCGAATGCAACCCGCGCACCCATTCAGCCATCACGGTGTTTCACGACCATCCCGATGTGGCAAAAGCTTATTTGGAACCCGACCCTTTACCGCAGATAGTGCAGCCTTTGGCATCAAGTCGCCCGACTTACTGGATTTACCATGAAATTTGGCGGTTGGTGACTCATTTGTGGTCGCCCAAGCTAGTTTATGAGCGGTTAAAAATTATCGCCGAAGGCAAAGATGCTATCTTCGAGTGGGACGATCCGCTGCCGTTTTTGATGGTGCATCATTGGCACATTCCCTTGTTGTTATGGGCAGATTTACAGAAGACGAATGAGTGGATTCGGATTGATTTTAATATTGGCGAACTTGTGGAAATAGGGGGAGAGTGAGTAGGTCAGTATTGCGGGTTTTGCATTTAGTCGGATCGGCAGTTAGCGATTTTTACTGCGATCGATCGGGGTTAATGAGTCGCCTCGGACTAGCGATTGATAGCCCTCATATCACATCAGACAGGCTCTAGTTGACGATCCGCGCGTAGAGCAAGTATTACTGCCGCTCAGAGATGGATTGACCTTAATTCGGCGCGTTTAGAGCGTGTTCTCTTGCCCCGGAGATTCCCTTAATCAGGCGGGCTAGGAGCAGTCAAAGTCCTCATGCGGATTTAGCCGGATCAGATCGGTGCAACCGGATGCGATATAATTCAATACGGTTCACTTAAGACAGATCCCCCCTAACCCCCCTTAAGAAGGGGGGGACAAGAATGCTCTCAAAGTCCCCCTTCTTAAGGGGGATTTAGGGGGATCTCCGGCGCATAAATAGTGTTAAGTGAACCGTATTGCGATATAATTCATCTGCGTTAATCTGTGTTTATCTGCCTGTATCTGCGGTTTAAAAAAGATAATTTCAGCAAGCGCAGATGACAATCGATGGACGCGGATTTACGCAGATGAACACAAGAAAGATATGAATAATTCCGAGGCTAACAGATTTGATATTACGTTTAATTAGAGTGTCTACTTACTAGAAAATTATGATCGAAACAGTTTCTGTGGCAGCGATGCCATCTGAACAGCAAACAAGCGCGGCTTCTAGGCGCTTCCAGACACCAGTCAAAACCATAGCAACCTTTATTTTGCTGCTATTGGTACTGCCCCTGAATATCGCTTTAACAGCGATCGCCCTACTGAGCTCCATCATCCTCAAACCGTTTCAGTCTCGATCGATCGCGGACTCTCCCCAAACGATTTTGATCGGCGGCGGCAAGATGACCAAAGCATTACAGCTAGCGAGATCGTTCCATAAGGCCGGTCATCGGGTAATTTTGGTTGAAACCCACGAATACAGGCTGATTGGTAATCGATACTCTTGGGCAGTCGATCGCTTTTACACAGTACCAAATCTCCAGGCAGAGGAATACGCTCAAGCACTCTTAAAAATTGTCCAACAAGAGGGAGTTAATGTTTACGTTCCCGTCAGTAGTCCAGAGGGCAGTTACTACGATGCCAAAGCCAAAAAGGTACTTTTTCCTCACTGTACGGTAATGCACATAGATGTCGAAACTCTGCAACGTTTGGATGATAAGTATGAGTTGGCCACCGCCGCCGAAGTGTTGGGGCTGCGAGTTCCGAAGTCCTACCGCATTACTAATCCCCAACAAGTAATCGATTTTGATTTTAGTGACGCACAGCGTCCATATATTATCAAAAGTATTCCCTACGATTGTGTCCACAGGTTTGATCTCACTAAGTTACCCTGCGCGACCCCA
>JANYGO010000247.1 GCA_025362325.1 Cyanobacteriota bacterium
TTGGGTGGCGTCGGGAGAATGTCGAGGTAAAGGTTCAATAGTTTCGCCTACAGCCTCTAAGATTTGTCCTAAAGAGATTTGAGCCGGCTCCCGGGCCAATTGATATCCTCCTTGGGAGCCCCGAACTGATTGGACTAAACCGGCTCGTCGCATTTCAATCAGCAATTTTTCTAGATATGGAGCCGGTAACTCCTGTCGGTTCGCGATCGATTTCACCGATGTCGGCCCAAACCGAGGTTGCAAACTTAGATCCAGTAATGCTTTGACACTGTAGTGTCCGCGTGTGGTTAACTTCATGGGATTTTAAGATTGGGGCAAATATTCAGCTAGCTGATAGCTGATAGCTTATGCTACCGAGTTTAGAGATTGCTCGCTTGCCTTGCAGCTACTCCTCAAGAAAGACTGCACATTGTTAAAAATATTTAGATAATAGTGGTTAACAATTGAGCCGATCGGTGTAATATGGTTTTACGACCAGCTATAAAGCTAAAGTTTCTTGGTCAAGACAAAAATCAACCGAGAAAAATTCCGTACACCAGTTGAATATTTCAGGACTCAGTAAATGGCTAAAAAGAAAACTATCGAACCCCTTGAAGGCGAAGGTCTGATCAAAAAGGTCAAAGACCTAGAGAACCTTACCAAGGAAGAAAAAGCTAGAGCCTGTGGCTACTACACCATTACCAAAAACGGCGTAGAACGGGTGAACATGATGAAATTCCTGAATGCGCTGATTGATGCAGAAGGCATTCAGCTAGACGGGAAGCAAAACGGTAATGGACGTGGCGGACGCTCGGCCAGCTATCGGATTAGCGTTCAATCTAACGGCAACTTACTGATTGGAGCTGCCTACACGAAGCAGATGGAACTCCAACCGGGAGATGAGTTTGAAATTTCTCTGGGACGCAAGCACATTCACCTGCGCCAAATCGATCGCGAAGAAGTATCCTAGGCTTTTACGACTTGCTGTGACTTCTTGCTTGAATTGCTTGGTTTGATTTCAATCATTGACTGCCAGCAAAGAGTTGTCTTTGAAATCTTTCGGCGCGCCTAAAGCAATATTGCTTCTATAGATGAGATGGCAATGGCTCTACAAAAGCCACTGCCACTAATTCATATTTTCCGAGAATACCTATTCTCGCCCCTCGCTATATCCGTTTGGACAAGCGGGGGATTTTCCGCGTAGCTGTTGAGTTGACAGTTGATAGTTGACAGTTGACAGTTGACAGTTGGCAGTTGGCAGTTGCTCGAACGAAGAGGGAAGAAGGAAGAGGTTCGAGGGAAGATGGAAGATGGATTTGATAACGGATTTAACGGATGTCACGGATGAGGTTCGAGGCAAGAAGTAGGTTCGGTTGAGGTAAGAAACCTCACAAACCAAGAAAATGGCGGACGTATTCTCAAAATCTAAAATCAAAAGTCTAAAATCTAAAATGGACTGACGGGAAGCAAACAAGCCCGATCGCCCCGACGTGAAATAACGGGTCAGAACAGTTACAGTGTGAGGGAGCAATTTATCGCCTGCCTGTGCCGTTGTCACGATTCGCGAGTAAAACTTCCCAACAGCCCACAAAAATAGCCCTGGGCGGCCTTCTAGTCGCCTCTTTTGTGGTTCAAATCGTTGCAGCCCTCGGGACGATGGGGTATCTATCCTTTGGCAACGGACAAATAGCTGTTGAAAAACTCGCGCCCGAATCTATCGCCCAGACGGGGAAGAGAGTTGAAGAACAACTGACTGGTTTTCTGGAAAATTCGCACTGGGTAAATCAACTTAACGCTCTTCGCGATCGACCGCAGGGAATTAAACTTACTGTTAGAACTGCCCCAGCCCGCGGGAGAGTTAGTGCTGTAGATTTTTGACTCTGGGAAATTCAGCTATATCTCGATCGCCTCAAGTTTAGCCATAGGGGACAAATTTTGATTATTGAACGATCGGGCTTGCTGGTTGCCAGTTCCAGTCAAGAATCACCCTTTAGAAAGATGTCGGGAAAGCCGCAACCAGAACAATTTTACTTTGTGCGGCGGCGTTCACGTGCGATCGACAATTGCCGGAGTGCTGACAGCCCGGTGGGTGACGCTACCTGTACTGCGCGCATTAGCCCAGTCTTTCAACGAGATGCCAGCTCAACTGTCGCTGTTTTTTGAGGATTGTCTTTCTGCGACGCACCCTACGGCTGATTGACTAATAGACAAGATTGCAAAAGTTCTTTTAATCAACTTTTTGGACGGGATCTCCCGCCCATCCCACAATTTCTTTTTCTTGTGGGATGGGCGGGAGATCCCGTCCTAGGTATTGTTGCAATCTTGTCTATAGCGGTTCTCAAGCGTGGTGAGGTATGCCCACGGAGCCCACGGAGGCCACGGAGGCCACGGAGGCCACGGAGCCGCATAGTACCTCATATGAGAGCTTGAAAGGCTATAATGTCTAATGACTCATGACTTTCGACGCACCCTACGGCTGATGGCTCATGACTAATCTTGATCTTTTTTGATGGGTTTATGTTGAGAAAAGACGCGACAGTTATTGAGGTCAATCAACAACTGTTCTTCTTGCTGTTTTTCTGACATATTCACTAGGTTGTATTGAACATTTTCTCCATAAATAGTTAGAGCAATCTGGCAAACTTCTAAAAAATTAATCAGCCAGTGACATTCATCAGGCGAAGTATCTTGATAGTATTGAATTAATCGAGCTAAACAAAGTTCTAAATAAGTTCGGGAATGCGGCGAAATCAAAATTATCTTGAGAATCAGAATTGCTAGTGTTAAAGGATTTAGTTGAGTGGCGCACAGAAATAAGGCTGTCGGTTCTGCCGAATTTTCCACAGTCAAACATTTGATTAGATAATTGCAAGTTCTGAGCTGTATACCGCTGTTCAAAGTTTCTGCGTCATTCTCTGGATGAAAAATCTCTAACATATTAATTATGTTTTCTTGAGATATATCATTGTGAGTGAAAACTTTATCGTAAAAAAATAAATATTTAATCACATATTCCTTAAACTGCTTGTAGGTAATATTTTGAGTTTGAGTGAGAAAAATATTGGCTAGGCTGCGATAGCTTCTGGAGCCTCGGTTAATCAAAATAATTTTGATTAAACGCAGGGCTTCATCTCCTAAAAGTGTAGGATTATAAGATTTTTTTAATTTGAATGCGGCTGACTGAGAATGAGATGTATACATTGCGAGGTCAAACTTGTACTTGTCTTTTAGGTGCTGCGACAACAGTCTGGCGGTTTCGCGTTCTTCGATGGTGTTTTTAGCATCTAGATATTGAGCGGCCAGCAAATAAGGCTGATAGCGAGAAGTCCAGTTATGTGGTACCGGCTGGTAGTCACCGTATTTGAATACAGATAATTTGAGGTCTTCATAGTCTTGACTGTTAACAAAGTTTGTCAGCCACACTCTCAGTATTTTCAGACAGTTGTCCGCCTGGGGTTCGCTGAGGGTTCTCTGGCTAATAATTTTAATTAAATCGCGAGCAAGTTGGTATTTTCTCTGAGTTATCCAGTTATTTAATAAGATGTAACAGCAGCGTTTAAATAAGTTGTTAAATTCTAGTTGACTGTTAAACTCAATGATAGTGTATATGGCTTGAATTAATTTGGGATTAACTGGAGCAATCAGTTCGATAAATATTTTTTTAAATTGCTGCAAAACTACTGCGGATGCCGAGTTTTTGATATGATATATAAAAAACTTGTAAATGATATCTTGAGCGGCAGAAACAGTCAGCTCTGATTTTTTTAATTGAGTTGTTGGTTGCTCTGCGAGATCCTCGGGCAATATATTGTTTGTGAGAGCAGGCAGAACTTTTGACTCTTTTGTTTCGGATTGAGAGGAAACGTCCTGAGATGGCATAGCGTCCTCGCTCGGATGATCAATACACTATTATAGTTATCATCGTTGATTTGCAGCTAATAATTTAGTATTTTACTTGACTTTTGTGCAGCTACAGTTAACCCCCCCGATCGCCCTTTTGGTAAGGGAAATCGAGGGGTTAACTGTTATTTGTCAAGTATCTGAGGGTATCAAGCAGGGTTTGCTTGAGCTCGTCTTTGCAGCAGGCGGGCAATTTCCGCTTTTTCTACAAGCCCGACGAGGACACCGTTTTCGCGAATGACGGGGAGTTCTTGTACTTTGAGTTGTTCAAAGAGGCTGACGACTTCGAGGAGGGATAATTCTGGTTTGACGGTGGTGGAAAAGTCGATCGGCTTCAGGAGTTCTTTAACCAAAACTTGGGGCCAGCTTCCGGTGGGGATGGTTTTGATGTCGTCAAGGTCGATCGCCCCTACCAATTGTCCAGCATCATCGGTAACTAGGAACCGGCGCCAGGTATGAGTGCTACCGATCACGTAGTTGTTGGCAAATTCTCTGAGGGATAAGTTTTCTGGGACGATCGGGCTTTCGGCAGTCAAAGCATCTGCGGCTGTCAGCCCTGCGAGTTGATTTTGGACTGTGGCATATTGTGCAGATTGACCGGCATTTTGCAGCAAGAACCAACCGATTACTAGATTCCAAATATTGCCGAAGATGCCTGTAGCAATGGCAATCCAGCCAATGATTTGACCGACGCGGCTAGCAAAAATTACGCCTTTGTAAGGGTTGCCGGTAATCTTCCAGACGATCGCTTTGAGGATGTTGCCGCCGTCGAGGGGCAAACCGGGAATTAAGTTAAATAAGGCTAAAGCTAAGTTAATGGAAGCTAAAAGTTGGACGATAGCTGCTGCGGGGCCTGTGAGGGCTGCACCGACGCCGATAACTGTTAACAAACCAGCCAAAAAGAAGCTAACCAACGGGCCTGCAATGGCGACCCAAAATGCTTCGGCTGGGGTTTTCGATTCTCTTTCTAAATTAGCCAGTCCGCCAAACAGAAATAGCGAAATTGATTTCACGCCAATTCCCTGTTTTATAGCTACCCAACTGTGTCCTAATTCGTGGGCTAAGACGGAAGCAAATAATAGTAACGCTGCGAGTAATCCTAGCAGCCACGGCGCTACGGGGCCTAATGTGGGAAATAGGGCTGCTAATGCGCCGCCGTACTGCCAGGTTACTAAACCCAGAACTAAAAACCAAGATGCGTTGACAAAAAAGGGAATTCCAAACAGGTTGCCGACGCGAAATGTACTATTCATAATGGCTACCTCTGATATTATGGGGAGAGGTTTTTCTCTCTCTGTTTCCTTATCGTAACGAAACGTAACTGAAATGTTAATGTTTCAATTAGGGTGTTATCCGACTGCGGAGGTTCGGTTTGCGGAATAATCACCGCCGAGTCAGGTTCGATCGTTCGGACTTCAGTCCGCATTGATGAAAGACTAGGTTCGATCGTTCGGACTTCAGTCCGCATTCATGAAGGACTAGGTTCGATCGTTCGGACTTCAGTCCTCTGAATTAAGGACAGGTTCGATCGTTCGGACTTCAGTCCTCTGAATTAAGGACTAAAGTCCGAACGATCGAACCTAAATTTGGTCAATTGTCGATCGCATCTCCTCCCAGCGGCCGGCTGTAGCGCTTCAATTCATCAATCAATCGAGTATCATTAGAAGCTGTTCTCGCACCCGCTTCGGCCGCCCACCGCTTCAAATCTTCAATTTGCGATCGCGCGATCGCAGCTAAAGGTACTGTATCCTCGATCGACCTCAAAACATCCTCCGTCGTCAAATCCCGGCGCTGACCGTTCACAAAAGTGCCAAAAGCCCGGTACAATCCATCAATCACCACTTGCTCAATTTCCGCACCGCTAAAATTCTCAGCAGACTTTGCCAAAACCTCCAAATCAAAGTCGCGCAATCTAGTTGGCCGCAAACGCTGCAAATGCACTTTAAAAATATCTTGCCTTTCTGATTCCGAGGGCAAATTCAAAAAGAAAATCTCATCAAACCGACCTTTTCTCAGCAACTCAGCGGGCAAAATCCGCACGTTATTGGCAGTGGCGACAATAAACACGGGACTGGTTTTTTCCTGCATCCAAGTGATCAAACTGCCGAATACCCGGCGCGAAGTTCCCGAATCGCCGTCGCCACCGCTGATAATGTTGCCGAAGGCTTTGTCTATTTCATCGATCCACAAGACGCAAGGTGCGATCGCCTCTGCTAATTGTATCATTTGCCTGACGCGGCTTTCGCTTTCCCCGACCACGCCGCCAAACAATCTCCCAGTATCCAATCGCAACAGTGGCAAACGCCATTCGCAAGCAATAGTTTTGGCTGATAAAGATTTGCCCGTGCCTTGAATTCCTACTAACAAAACGCCCTTAGGATTTGGTATACCGTAGCGGCGCGCTTCATCAGTAAAAGCCTCTTGCCGCATCTTAACCCACTGCTTCAAATTCTCCAATCCGCCCACATTTTTCAGGGATTCTCTGGAGTTGCAAAACTCCAAAATTCCCGTTTGGCGAATTGCTTGCTGTTTCTCTTCCAAAACTCCATCAATATCTGACTCATTAATTTGCTGTTTGGCGGCCAAAGCTTTAGCTAAAACGCGCCCGATGCGAGCGCGGCTCAAACCTTGACAAGCTTTAACTAATTGTTCCTTTGCTAAGCCGCTAACTTGCAACTGTTCCGGCTTTTCCACAACGTAGGAAATTAAATGATTGATTTCTTGGATGTTGGGCAAAGGGAAATCAATTACCGTCACTTCTTCTTTCAATTCTTCTGGCAATTCCAGGGCGTGAGAAGTGAGGACTATCGTTTTTTTGCTGCGCTTCAATTCCCGCGTTAAATTGCGCAATTCCCGCACTACTGGGGCATTTTTTTCGGTGTAGGGCGATCTCAAAATTGGGTGCAAATCCCGCAGTACAAATATGGTATATTCTTCGACAGCGGTCTTGCTGATGCGATCGAGCGCTGCCATTACCGAACCTTTTCCAGAACCGTTATCTTCCCAGCCGCGCACCATATCCCAGAACAATACTCGGCGCGCGGGTGTTACTTGCAGTGCTACTTGGGCAATTACAGCTTCGACTGGTTCCTCTTCTGCGCCGACAATGTACAGCAGCGAATAGCGGGAGCGAATCATCAAATCTAGTCGCTTAATGAGTGCCTCGAAAGGGTTATTTTGACCGCCGTTTATGGCGTCTAATTCTCTGGAATGGGGGTGAGTTTCTGTCATTTGATTTGAGATTTTAGATGTAAATTAAAGTTTATTAAATATTTTGTTTGTAGTCTGGACTTTAGTCTTTATTTTTTTTAAAACAGGACTAAAGGTTTGTAGTGAGGACTTTAGTCCTTCTAAATAATTTAAACGGACTAAAGTCCGTACTACGAACCTTCAAATTATATCGGACTAAAGGTTTGTAGTGAGGACTAAAGTCCTTCTAAATAATTTAAACGGACTAAAGTCCGTACTACGAACGAACCTTGAAATTATAACAGAATAGTGCACCGTTGGCTATTTAGCAGCTTTTCTGGCTTGTTTTAGCATATCGATGAGAATGTGGTGGGCATCTTCGGCATCTGCTAAAGTGCGATCGAACTTTACTCTGACTGGCACTGTTTCGTCATTGACTTGAGCGGTTAAATCCATGCCGTTGGCATCAATCGCGAGCATTTGAGCCGATGTCGCCTCTGGCTTGTCGCCGTAGGCTTGAGCGTACAAAACTACGGCGCTAGCGTGGTCTTCGTTCATGTGAGTGCAGATGCGATCGCTGATTTCAGTGGAAAACTGGTCTGACATGGGGATTCCTTATATGCAATACTGCGATCAATTGTACTGCGATTTGTCGCAACGGAGAAAGAGATTGAATTCCCAGTTGACAATCTACTTCGCAATTTGCTAATATGAGCTATTAGCCTTTAGGAAAAACTATCGATCGTGAAAGAACGGATTATTTTTCAAAACTTTTATCTAGACAATATATGCACGTTATATCCCAATCTGCACTCAGAAAATTCTGGGAAAAGTATCCTGATTCGGAAACAAGCCTGCGATCTTGGTACAAACTAGCGACAACAGCTCAGTGGTCAAACCTAGCTGAAGTAAAATCTATTTTTTCCTCGGCAGATAGAGTTTGTAACTTTACTGTCTTTAACATCAGAGGTAATAACTACAGACTGATTACATTCATAGATTATGAATTTAAACCTAAAAATATTTTTATTAGAGCTGTACTTACTCATGAAGAATACGACGAAGACAAATGGAAAAAATATCCGTGGTATGAATAACTTTGTGTTCTCTTAACAGTGAATATTCCCATGAACAACTCTAATGCTTATCTTGAATTGCTCACAGCATTTCCGCCGAGGCCCATAACTGCGGAATCAGAATTAATCGCAACTCAAGAAACCATTGACTCTCTATTAGACAAAGGCGAACTAACTCCTGACGAACGCGACTACTTAAACGTACTCGGAACCCTGGTTTATGAATACGAACAAACTTGAGAACCTATTCCTGACATTTACGGGATAGAACTGTTAAAAGCTTTGATTGAAGAATTTGACCTCAGACAAAAAGACTTAGTTCTTATTTTCAAAACAGAGTATATTGTCTCTGATATTCTGCGTGAAAAGCGCCAACTTACAACTGAACACATACAAAAACTTGCTGAGTTTTTCGGCGTCTCGCCGGCTGTTTTCTTTCCGCTGCATCCAGTTCAAACAACTGCTTAAAATTCAAGCGAACGTTTTGGGCTGCCTGGTTTTAATAAAACTTTGGGTAATGCTATGAAAAATTTTTGTTGCATAGCTTTTCATAATTAATATTATTACCTCCACCCATCCCACGGACTCACCTCAATCACCCCAGAGGGTTTTAACACTACCTTAAATTGACTAAAATGCTTTGGTTGAGGAGCAACTTTACGAAAGGAAGAAAGAGAAACTTCTTGAATAAAATCAGCCGCTGCTTGGTTCAGCGGCTGATTATCTGTAATTACCCCTTTTTCATTCACGGTAACGCGATAAATTAATGAAGTGTTGAAAGTTGGAGTCGAGCGCCAACTATTGTCAATTTGGTCGTAAAGTTTCCGGTTCAACTGTGCAATTTCACCGGGCGAGATAATTTCAGAAGGTGTTGCTTCTACCTCTGGCGCTGGAAAGTTAACGTGAGTCGCAAGCGGGACAGGTACAGGCCAAAGCTTAATAGTTTCATCTCCGCTACCGCTGGCTAAGACAGTATCTTGAGAATTAAAAGCGACTGACCAAACTGGCTTAGAATGCTCCGAAAAATTTGTCATCAGTTCACCTGTTTTCAATTTCCACAGCTTGATAGTTTTGTCGTAGCTGCCACTAGCTAAAGTCTGTCCGTCAGGGCTAAAAGCAACTGAGAGCACCGGGCCGGAATGCCCTGTTAATGTGTGCAGAATTTTGCCATTTGTAAACTGCCACAGCTTAACAGTTTTATCCGCACTGCCACTCGCTAAAGTTTTCCCGTCAGGACTGAAAGCAACTGAGTTCACAGGTCCAGAATGCCCAGTCAGTATGTAATTTCCACCATCATCAAGCCACCAAATCTTGATAGTTCCATTCTCGCTGCCGGTGGCTAAAATTTTACTGTCTGGGCTAAAAGCGACAGATTGAATCCAGTCTGTATCTTGAAGTGTGCGGAGTAGTTTGCCCTCGGGAAACTTCCACAATTTTACAGTTTTGTCGGTACTTCCAGAAGCGAGTAACCTTCCATCAGGACTGATACTTATTGCCTTGACATCATCCGCATGACCTTTCAAGGTATTGATGAGGATACCAGTTTTGAGATTCCACAATTTAATCCGGTGATCCCAACTCCCGCTAGCCAGAAGATTGCCGTCAGGACTAATGGCGAGGGATCCAATTGCATCGGTATGTGCTTTTAATGTGTAAAGCAATTTGCCGGTTTGCAAGTTCCAGATTTTGATAATGCCGCCATAACTCCCGCTGGCTAAAGTTTTGCCGTCTGGACTCAGTGCGATCGCGTAAATCCACCCTGAATTATCTTTAAAACTGCTAGAATATTGAGTGAACAGCCCCGGTTTAAACTGCGATAGAGTTGTTTGCGATTCCGAAAGCGACCTAGACCAGCCGATGCCGGCCGCAGTTACAACTGCTGTTAATGTCAAGGCTATTGAAACTTTCCATTTAACTGCTTTTGATATCATAAATATGGCCTCCAAAACTCAGTTTATGTAAAATACACTCCCCGATTTAAAGCCCAGAAATTGATGGAGGAGGTTTCTGCGACATTCTACATTGAAAAAATGCTATCCAACACTCTTGTTTTCCACTGTTACTTTGCTTTCTTTTGGCTGATTTTTTTGTGATCTAGATTGGCGCTGAATCAAGAGTCGGCAGAGGAATAAAACTATTATGGCGGTTATAGCTGCAATTCCAACAGGCGTTAAATATGTCCAGTGATAGGCCATTTTATCCAAGATATGCCAGGTTACTAAAAACATAGCAAGGTAAGTGAGACGCTGCAATTTTTTCCAATTTTTCTTAAGTCTTTTCACGCTCCAATCGTTAGAAGTGATAGCCAAAAGACTAAAAATAATGAATGTTGCGACTCCCTGAAAGTAAACAAAATAAGTTTTGATATCGAAGAGATCAAAATTTCTTTTTTTGAAAAAGATGAATCCGTGAAGTACAGCTAAAAAGAAAGACAGCAGACCAATGAGGCGGCGATATTTCAGCAGCCATTGGGGACAGCCAGTTTTTTTGGTGATAGGAAAAACAATTATTAAATTTGTGGGAAGCAGTGTGAGAATATAGGCTGTTAAGGCTGCGAATCCCAGGAGACTCGCCTGAGAAAATGTATCTAAATCCATCGTTAAAAGTTGCATGAATTACTCTTTTTGCTAAAAAATAGGTAAACTTTAATTCTACCTAACGTAGCATTGGAAAATCGCCATGTCAATTAACCTTGGGTTGAGGATATTACCTGAACTTTTGGCTAGGTATCGCGCCAAACTACCAACTGGTAATACCCCCTTTCAATAACAGAGGACTGAAGTCCTCACTACAAACTGCACAGCCTAACTAAAAGATCGATCGTCAAACGGCAATTCATCAAAC
>JANYGO010000047.1 GCA_025362325.1 Cyanobacteriota bacterium
TGCTCATGGTCTTTTAATACTTGTTGCAGAGTTTCCTTTGTCTCGGAACTGAGAAAGTTTTTAGCAGGCATTCACTTTTTCTGAATATCATTATGTTATATTATACCAATATGCGTTTTAAATGCACAACAGCTTAGTAGAACCTGATGGGAAGGGAATCATTACAGCTTTCCCAACAAATTTACCTAAAAATCCCTAGCAATGTTCTCAGGAGCAAAATAAATGTTTGACTATAAAGTTGTAGAAAGTAAACTCCATCAAGTCATTAACATCATCAAATCACAACTGTCAGAAACTCAAGTAGAATTTATAATTTCAGACATTCAGGCTGGCGAGTGGAATTTGGCGTTAGAGACTATCTGCGATATTCTCATTGAAGAAGAGATTCCTCTCGATTTAAAGAGTTATGAACTCTTGCAAGAAGTAGGCAATATTTTGAACATGGAACAAGAAACTTGGGAAATGTTAAAAGTCCAAGTAGCTCCTTGAGGATAGAATATGTGGAGTAGATAAATTATGACTCAATCTCCCCCGACAATATCGATCGATCGCATTCTCGAACAAAATGCTGAATCCGTACTGGCTTGGGTCAAGAATACATTTTCGGCTCAAACGACCGCACCGCAGGACTTTAACTGGCTTTTATTAGCCGATGTTTCCTCTGCGAAGGCTCGAAAAGGTGAAAATAATGCGGGTTTATTTGATCGCACTTGGGCAAAAGTAGCAACCGCAATTTACGATCGACTAGCGGAAGCTGCGGAACAGAAAAAACCCGGTAGTGGCGAGTCTGTGAGGATTTCTTCAATGATGTTGCGGGCTGGGGCGATCGCAAAATACGGAATAATCCCCAACGATTCAGTTCTGGATGTAAACTTAATCCTACAGTGGTTTTGGGATAACATCAAAGATTCGCGGGAAGATGTGGAACAAAAGGCTGCTAATTGGCAAACGCTTCCTATTGCAGAAATTCGAGAGTTAAGACAGCTTAAAAATCGGTTAAAAGTTATCGCTGCACTCGCGTCGGGTGATAAGTATGCTTTGGATGAAGAACTCAAAGCTTGGCTGGCGTTACGATAGAAATTGCCGTAACGAGGTGAGTTTGTTTAATATAACAGAAATCCTGGTTTAATTAGACTTTGTTCGCGCGATCGTCTAACCACCGCTGAAATGACTTCTGACTTTCTCCAGACGGTTTACCGAGAATAATATTTTTGACGCTGATGTCTTCGTCAAGTTCCGGCCAGTGCATTCCCTCATTTTCACCAATAAATCGCCAATTATTGCGATCGCCCGGTGTACCGTGTAACAGCCGAGGATACCAAGCTAAAGGAACAGAAATAGTACGACCATCAGATAGATCGACTGTCAGCGCATCATCCGTAATAACTACGTGTTGCACTTTGGGGATTTCTAACAATTCAACCATTAAAGAAGTCATTCCAACCTGCTAGCAATTGCTCTTGATTTTCTTCAACAAGTTTCTGAATGTCATTCATTTCTGTACGGCTAAAGCCTTTATTATTTTGAAGGCGAACTGGACTAAGCCAAAATTTAGCTTCTTCTCGATCACGCTCAACGTGAATGTGCGGTGGTTCATCACGATCGCCTGCATAGCAGAATAAACGGTATGGGCCGACTCGGAGTAAGGTAGGCATTCAGGCTGATGTCAAAAGCTTACGTCTCTATCTTAGCTTGGACGATCGCCCTACTCTTTCACGACCTCAACCAAATCTTCCACCATCACATCAAACGTCCGCGCCAACTTGAGCAAGCACGTAAAATCAACCATTGCCATTCCCGGAGAACGCGAATAGGTTGTCAGAGTGCTGTATATCACTCCCGATCGCTCTGAAACTTCTTTCAGCGTCCAACCCTTCTCGGCCGCAAACTCTTTTACCCGCAATCTAATTAAACCCATTGACAGAAAACTAGATTTAGTTTATTATAATTTTATCGTAAAGGTCGATCGACTATTCCTGCACAATGTCGTACAAATCTTCAATCATCACATCGAATGTTCTGGCTAACTTGTGCAAAGCCGTCACGTCAATCGTTGCTAATCCGGGCGATCGCGCGTAGGTTCTCAGCGAACTGTACACCACTCCAGAGCGATCGGACACTTCTTTGAGCGTCCAACCCTTCTCGTCCGCAAATTCTCGAATCCGCAATTTAATTAATCCCATAAGCTCTTGACAGATGCTCTATATAGGTCGGATAATTTTATCGTAAAAAGCGATCGCCCCAAGGCCTGGAAAACTCAAGGACGATCGCCTGTTCAAATCAAACTCTTGCTTTCACAGAGGTCAACTACCCGCTTTCCGAGAGTTCAAACACCCGTAAACGACACGTCAACTACTCATCTAAAACAATTACAGACTATGGTAGCAAACTTTTCGCGGAAATCAACCCCCGTGCATCCCTTGAGCCGGTTTGCGACGAAAGAGTCGATCGCGCGTCTCCTCAAAATCAAAGTAGAACAAATATATCGCATCGAGCGGTGGCGACACATCCTTTACGTGCACGCCCAAGGCATGAGTCGCTTTGTCAGCTATGCCGACTTACCGCCAATTTTGGGAGTGGAATCGCCCAAAGGTTTAGATTTTGGTTACTGGAAGCGGCGGATGGCGAGCAATAAAGAGAGAAATGCACCGGATTTTTGGGTAGCTTTCTATACGGAGAAATTTCATCAAGCTGTTTCGGTTCCAGAATTGTTCGACTGGGGGCGATTGGTGGGAGTGATTAAGTTTATGTTGCCGAAAATCGCAGTTGAGTCGCTGCGGAATGTTTATGCACAGGAAAAATATGTCCTGGAACATTTCTAATTTGTAGCACAACATTTCAGAAAGGGCGATCGCTAAAATATAATTGGACTACCTAAAATATCCCTATAAAACAAGCCGAGGAAAAAGACAATGACAACGGAACGCTGGACAGACGAAATGATGGATGATTTGGCTGCCACGGTAGATCGAACGACTCTGAATATCGAACAAACTAACCGCAATGTCGATATGCTGGTAGGCGCTGTTAATGCCCTTTTAGAAAGAGACAGTCAACGGGATGAAGAAATCCGGCGGCGGAATGAGGATTTTCAACAGTACAAATTAGAAAACGACCAGCGATTTAATACTCTGCTGGAAGAAGTCAGATTTTTAATCAGAAAACTGGGAAATAATCAATGAGAGATACTTTGTAGGGTTCGCACTGCGCACCTTACCTGTAGCAATATCTGTTCAAATCATCCCAAGAATTCCCACCGCATTAGCCATAATAGTATCAGCGAACTATCTAAAATCGAGGAAATACCTATGCTCGCGACTATCAGCGAATTACCCAAAATCGAGGAAACCGCTCTGCTGGCGACTGCCACCGTACAGGATAATCTTACCATAGAAGATTTCATAGCCAATCCGCCAGACAACATGGAATGGGTGGACGGACAACTCGTAGAGAAAAATGACATGACACTGAAAACTGGTCGAATTCAATCCAAGCTAAGTCGTTGTTGGGGAAATTACAAAGATTCCAGTGGCCAAGGAGGAGAAGTTTATACCGAAGCACCTTGCCGCACAAACCGACAAGTTCGTCGCCCCGATGTAGCTTATCTCACACCCGAATTAGTTTCACAATTGGGCGATGTTCCAACTTTGCCGCAGAGTTTCCCGCTAGTTGCTGAGATAGTTTCACCCACAGATATTGCTGAAGATGTCTTTCTCAAAGCACAGGAATATTTAGCATCTAGCTGTCAGGAAGTCTGGCTAGTTTTTCCGGAAAGTCATTTAGTATTCGTGGTGACACAAAATCAAATCTTGGGATTTCGAGCGGGCGAAACAGTTAAAACTCAACAAGTTCTCGCAGATTTTAGCATTGCCGTTGATGAATTGTTAGCTTAAAATATTAAAAGATAGTAAATTACTGCCTTATTTTTTAGTTTGTAGAGCATCGGAATTATATTCTGCGGGCATTATTATGATTCCAGCCATTCTCAAATCAAATTGCTACAATATTTTTAAGAGGACTTACGCATTAAGGCCAAAGAAACCGGGTTTTTTACCTAATCTGTGGACTATCATCAAGGATTTTCGTAAAAAAACCCGGTTTCTGACTACCCAAAGGCCAAAGAAACCGGGTTTTTTACCTAATCTGTGGACTACCATCAAGGATTTTCGTAAAAAACCCGGTTTCTGACTATCGTGTGTAAGTCCTATTTAAGACTCATAATATACAGTGTCATAGTTCGGAGCAAACCGCCATGTCAGATGACTTTTCCCTAGACGACTTGTTAAACAAAAGCTATGATGCCTTCAAAGAGGCAGAAAACCAAGTGGGACAGTGCAATGTTTTAGTCATCGGGAAAACTGGAGTTGGCAAAAGTACCCTGATCAATTCCGTTTTTCGCCAGCGTTTAGCAGAAACCGGAGTCGGCCGCCCCGTAACTCAAGGCATCCGTCAATATACCAAGCCGAATTGTCCGATTACAGTCTACGATACTCCCGGACTCGAACTCAATGCCGAACAAATTAAAGTTATTCAGCTCAACGTTGCTAAACTAATTGAAGACCAAAGACTCCTGCACCCAAAAGAACACATTCACGTCATCTGGTACTGCATCAATCACAGCGCCAATAGAATAGAATCTGTCGAAGAAAGCTGGCTCAAGGAAATGGAAGTCAAAGATGTACCAGTTATTTTAGTTCTCACTCAGACGACATCTAAAAAGCCGAGCGAGTTTTTCAAACAACTGGAACACATGAATTTGCCAGTCAGTCAAATCATCCCCGTGATGGCTGAACCGGAAGAAATTGATGAGGATTATACAGTAAAATCTCACGGTTTAGATAAGTTGGTAGATGCAACTTTTCAATTGCTGCCGGAAGTCGCTAAAAAAGCTTTTGTTAAAGAACAAATTGCTAATGTTGCGCTCAAATCTGACATGGCATTTAAGTATGTAACTGGTTATGTTGCCGGTTCTGCGATTATCGGTGCAACTCCTGTACCGTTTGCTGATGCGCCGATTTTGATGGCGATGCAAACGGCAATGATTGCTAATATTACTGTGATTTTTGGAATGCCCTTTGATAAGGGGTTTATTTCGGCGATGCTGTCTGCGATTAGCGGTGCTGGCGGGGTGACTGCTGTTGGTAGAAGTATTGTGACTAATTTGATTAAAATGATTCCTGGTGCTGGTACTATTGTCGGCGGTGCTATCTCCGGTGCAACGGCGGCAACTCTCACGCTTGCTCTCGGTTTGGCTTACATTGAGGTGCTGAAAGCTTATATGAAAGCTCAAATTAATGGGGAACAACTTTCTTTGCAGCAGTTGACAAAGATGTTTGTGGATTTGTACAAGGATTATGCTGCGTCGGGACGCAAAACTTTGAAGGATGACAAACAAAATCAACCGAAGCCACCGAATCAAATTAATATTGAGTAAATTTGTTATTGGTTTGAGCGTTCGGACTTTAGTCCTCCGAAGCGGACTTAAGTCCGCACTACAAACCAATAGCCACGTCGCACTATAATATTAGTGAATTTTGCAAATGGGAGTTAATGGCTATGGTAATGACAGCGGTTTTATCAGAAAATGTTTCTCTAGAAGACTTTATCGCCAATCCCCCCGACAATATGGAATGGGTGGACGGGCAAATTGCACAGAAAAATGGTATGACAGTAAAACACAGTCGAATCCAATCTAGACTAGATTTTTCTTGGAGAAATTACAAGATATCGAGCGGACAAGGGGGCGAAGTTTATACGGAAGTGCCTTGTCGTACTGACAGGCGAGTGCGTCGCCCTGATGTTGCTTATCTGACTGCTGAACTTGTTACGGAATATGGCGATGTTCCTACTTTTCCTCAAAGTCCGCTGTTAATTGCTGAAATTGTTTCTCCTACTGATATTGCGGAAGATATATTTCTCAAAGCACAAGAGTATTTAGATTCTGGTTGTCTGGAAGTTTGGATTGTTTTTCCAGAAAGTCGCTGGATAATGATTATGATTCAATCTCAAAAGTTAACTTTTAACTTGGATTCTACAATCAGCACTCAGCTAGTATTGCCGGGTTTTAGTGTTGCTGTTGATGAGTTGTTGGGTTGATGGTAAATATTAGTTATACCATTTATAAAAAGTCTTGCTACAAATCAATAGTTGGGCGGAGTGAAACAGAGGATTATTTGTACGGGCCCGAAGTGCAAGGTGCGTCGCGGTGAGATTGTCGATATAACTTAGGGATTTATCGCAGAGCGACGCACCCTACCACTACATAATTAGCTTCTGCGTCTAGGACTGAATTTGTGAGAAAATGCTTGACAAAATGCCGTAGCTTGCGGGGCGGGACGCGATCGCCCATTCAGCCAATTAATGAAAATTATTAGCAATAAATAATGTAGTTGTCAACTTGCACAGAATCACCAACAGCGGTAAAATACTGATTGCTTTGTTTGTAAATCTACCCTAAATTCCAATTGGGAATTAAAACCAATAATCGAAATATGTCTCAAACTTACACCGTTGAATTACTTCACAAAGGCAGCACCTATACCGTAGAAGTGCCGGAAGATCAACCAATTTTGCAAACTGCGATCGCTGCTGGGATTGATTTGCCGAACTCTTGCAATTCGGGGGTTTGTACTACTTGCGCTGCTAAAATTATTGAGGGTCAAGTTAAGCAAGTTGATTGCATGGGCGTTAGTCCCGAACTTCAGGCCGAAGGTTATGTGTTACTGTGCGTTTCTTTTCCCCGATCGCACTTGAAGATAGAAACCGAAAAAGAAGACATTGTTTACGATCGCCAGTTCGGTAAATCCTAGGACTAAGCTAAAATTTACGTAAGTACCAAAGTACCGATCGCGGTAAAACCACTATGGATCGCCCTATGACTACCCATTTCATTTCCGCAGAAGTTGACCTCCGCGACACCGCCGAAGAATTGCACTCGGCCATTGAAACTGAACTGCAAAAGCACGGCGAACCCCTGCGCTGGGCTGTCACAGATGTGGATGTCGATCGGCAAAAGGCTGTGGTAGAAGGCTACGTGCTCGTGGAAGCATCCCCCGCAACAGCGTGAACCCCCGCCCTTTAACAGTGGTTTTGATAGTCCCCACAGGCGTTGGAGCCTCGATTGGGGGCTTTGCAGGCGATGCGCTGCCCGTTGCTAGGGCGATCGCCCAAATTTCCGATACCCTGATTACTCACCCCAACGTCCTCAACGGTGCTCAACTTTATTGGCCAATACCTAACGCTCTCTACGTCGAAGGTTACGCCCTTGACAAATTTGCCGCCGGATGCTGGGGCCTGCAACCGATACATCAAAATCGCATCGGCTTAATCATGGATTGTGCGATCAAACCGGAGTTACAATTGCGCCACTTGCAAGCCGTTGATGCTGCTAGAGCCACATTAGGTTTGAACATAACGGATTGTATTTTGACCGATCGCCCTTTGCAAGTAGAATTACGTACTTCAGAATCCGGGGCATCCTGGGGGACGATCGGCAATCCCGACAGTTTACTACGCGCCGCCGACAAATTGATCGCACAAGCAAAAGTCCAGGCGATCGCAGTTGTGGCCAGATTTCCCGACGATGAAGGCAGCCTCGCCCTCGAAAACTACCGCCACGGCAAAGGAGTTGACCCCCTAGCAGGCGCGGAAGCTGTGATCAGTCACCTGATCGTCAGAACATTTAAAATCCCCTGCGCCCACGCCCCCGCCCTGTCTGCGCTGCCTCTCGATCCGCACCTGTCCCCGCGATCGGCTGCCGAGGAAATCGGTTATACTTTCTTACCTTGCGTGCTCGCGGGCCTCAGCAAAGCTCCCCAGTTTGTCACTCCTGCTGTGGGACAGGCATCTTGCCTGTCACAGGTATTGGGCGGGCAAGATGCCCGCCCCACAACAACAAACATCTATACAAACAGGGGAAATTTCGAGTCGGCATCCCAGAGTTTGTGGGCCGATCGAGTCGATGCGGTGGTGATACCCGCTACAGCCTGCGGTGGTAGTGCTATTCTGAGTTTGAGCGGGCGATCGACAGTACAAATCATCGCTGTGGGCGACAACAAAACTCAAATGCAAGCTTCCCCAGAAAAACTCGGAATCAAAGCTTTGCAGGTAAACTCATATTTAGAGGCGATCGGCGTATTGGTCGCTTTGCGAGCCGGCATTAGTCCAGCTTCCTTGGGTGCAGACATCTCCTCCCTGCGGTGTTTGTCTGAATCTACTAAACAAATCTAAAATCTAAAACCTAAAATCTAAAATTGATTAAGTGGCAGAAAAAATTCCCGAAAATCCTGAAATTGAACCCTTGACGCGCACCCAAGTTTTAGTAGCAATGGGCGTGACAGCAATTATGTTGCTGGCGGTAGCTAAATTGTGGTTGATATTTGGATCGGTATCGCTTTTGCCCGTCAAATTGATCGTAATGGATTTGCTCAAAGGATGTGCGATCGGATTGGCAATTACAGGCGGTAGTGCGATCGTTTATCGCCTTTGGCCAGGTTATCGCCGGAGTGCTGACATTTACTTAGAAGTAGTCCTCAAACCCCTATTTTGGCCCGATTTAATTTGGCTGGGACTGCTGCCGGGACTTAGCGAAGAATTGCTATTTCGAGGTGTAATGCTGTCTGCTTTGGGATTGAATCTTACTGGTTTAGTTTTATCGAGTTTTTCCTTCGGCATTCTGCACTTGGGAGGCATCGATCAGTGGCCCTATGCTGTTTGGGCAACGGCTGTCGGATTGCTATTGGGTTACAGTGTTTTAGCTACGGGGAATTTGTTAGTGCCAATTACGGCTCATGTCTGCACGAATTTGATTTCTAGTTGTGTTTGGAAGTGGGAACACAGTATTGTGAAGCGGTAGATAAAGTGGCGATTGGTTTGATCGTTCGGACTTTAGTCCTTATAATTATAGGACTAAAGTAATCGTAGGGTGCGTCGCTCTGCGATAAATCCCTAAACAAATATCGACAATCTAACAGATCCGCACCTGACCAACAAGCCTCGTATAAATAAACCCAATGATCTAATTTGGCATATTTCAAATATTGTCATAGATAGCATCTTCCTCGCTGTAGCCCGCCAATAATTGCTCAGCAGCAAGACGATGCCAATCACTATTTTCCTCTGCTGTATCAGTTGGTTCTTTCACCAGAACAATAACTCTGACTTCTTGGTTAGCTGCCAAGTATTTTAAGAGAGTATCGGGAAAATCGATTTTCCCTTCATCTGTGACTTTTGCTGGAAACTCGTAAGCTTTCATGATTGTTAGTATCTAGTTTTTTACAACAAAATTACGCTGTTTTTGATTGAGTTTCTATTTGCTTAACTTGATTCTGTAACCTTTCAACTTCATCAATTAACTGCAACACTGTAATTGCAATATCTGGTCTAACTTCTGGTTCGGCACTATTGTCAATCTGTGAATGCGCCCAATCTTGCAGTTGCTTTAACTTTCCTAGTTTTCTAAATACAGGATTGCCATCATGCTCAGCAATACTGGCAATTTCCTGACTAAATGCAGCTAACCTAGCAAAGAGTTCATCCTTCCACAAACCTGTCCAAATGCGCTGATTCACTGTGTAATGTGCCAGGTTAGGAGAAGTGAATATCACATTAAGATTAGCTAAAAAGTTATTATCTAAACCTTGTGATGAATCAAAGGTTTCAGAAACTACTCCTTTCCCGCTCAAAGAGTACAGAAAATGCTATAGTAAAAAAAAGCGAGGAAAATATCAATGAATCTGAGCCAAAGATTGCGATTAGTAAGCCTAGATAAAAAGCAGTGGCAGCGACTATATTACAAGAATCAGC
>JANYGO010000282.1 GCA_025362325.1 Cyanobacteriota bacterium
CCCTTCTCCTTCCTCTTCCTACTTCAAACTTGATAAAATCTGGTTCACAGCTTGCACAATTCGTCCTTCCTGTGCAATGTCAGCAGCAATCATGGCAATGTGTATATCTAAAGATTGCTCGTTGTCGTTCCAAATGTAAGACTTGTCGACATTCGGCGGCTGTCCTACAACTTCGCGCACAGCCTCATATAGCGGTAAGCTAAGTGGCGACAAACACTCCCGCGCGTCATAGTGACCGGCGACTTGATGGGTTCGCAAATCAACGGCTTGGACGGCAAACATTAGGGAAATTGCCATATATTGCTGGAACAATTCAATTGAGCGACGAGCTAAATTAGCTGAAGCGAATCCTTGGCTATTGATATTCTGATTGAATTGTTCGGCGTGAGTGGGAAAGCGATCGGCAATTGAGTTTCCGTAAAAAGTCAATAGTGGCATAATGGAATTTCCAGCTATTTGCAGACCTTTTAATCCCATGTTTACCTTACGGCTGGTGTTGCCAACCAGAGAAGGCGACAAACCATTATTAAATTCAGGTGCAGCTAACAACGCAATTTGCACATCCAAATGCTTAGCCAGCAGCCCTAAAAGATACCGCAACCGATCCATTCCCACACCAACATACTGTCCCAGAAAATTGCCGCCGTGATAGCAAGCTTGATTCTCAGTATCGATTAAGGGGTTGTCAGTAACAGAGTTAATTTCAACTTCAATCTGCTGGGCAATTTCTGCGATTCCATCCACAATCGGCCCCATGTACTGAGGCAAACAACGCAGCGAATAACGGTCTTGTATCGGATGAGCGCCGCGAGACTCGTGGGAACCATCTAACTCATCTCGATTCAAGCAGGAACCTGCGAGGAGTTCGACCATTTTGGAAGCTGCCCACACTTGACCAAAATGAGGCTTGAGCTTGTGAATGAAGGGGTGGAACGATTGATTTGTTCCGCCTAATCCTTGGATTGTCAAGGCATGAGTACCCATTGCCAAGGCAAGTATTACTTGCGAATCCCGGACGCAGTTGGCAGCAATGCCGGTCATTACAGACGTACCATTAACCATTGCTAACCCTTCTTTGGGAAGCAGATCAATTCTTGGTAAACCTAATATTTCTAGCGCTTGAATTGCTGACATTTCTTTGCCGTTAAAATCAACAGTGAAACTGTCATCTAGACCTATTAATGCGCCTGTGATGTGCGCTAGGGGAACTAAATCGCCGGAAGCGCCGATGGAACCTAATTCACAAACGTGAGGCGTGACTCCTGCATTTAGAAATGCGATCGTCCGCTCAATTAACTCCAGCCGAATGCCTGAAGCGCCCTGGAGGTGGGAGTTAATTCGCAACAGCATGGCGGCGCGGACGCAAGCTGTGGGCAGCTTTGGCCCGGCACCAGCTTTGAGAAACCAAATCAAATTGTTTTGCAAACTTGCGGCTTCTTCAGGTGCGATCGCTGTATTGGCCATCCCACCAAAGCCAGTTGTGACTCCGTAAATCGGCTTTCCCGACTCGACAGCATTTGCAATGTAGTCGCAAGATGCTTGCACTCGTTCCGCAACATCGCTTTCATCATTCAACCGGACTCTGGTTCCACAACTGGCAACCCTGGCAACTTCTTCTACACTCAGCCGTCGGTTCCCCACAGTTACGTTACTCAAATTAGGCTCAGGCCATTTGGGTAATTTTAGAGAAATCGGCTCAGTTAAGTTTCTTGACACTTCTTAGATCCCAAATTTATAGATAGATGCACCGAAATAGTGATTAAAATCACACCCGCCCTGAAAACACTGTGTTAAATTGACTCTAAATGACGGAGAAATATGACTCGACACCATACTCTGCCATTTGTACTCAAATCCTTCACTTCGTTTCGTAAAACAAGCCGCAGCCATTAGACATCACCGATAATGAGCCTGCAAGCCTTATTGCGTTAAGGCTGGAAGCTTAAATTCGGTTGGTGTCTACTGTGCTCATGGCAAAATAAAACGGCGCCGACACTACATTATGCGGGCAGAGTTATAATTGATTGAGTTATTAAAGCTGTTAGGCTGTTACTGGGGCTATTGACCGATAACTTCAGGACAATACCACTGCTAAAGGCTAATCATACATTTTTGTCACAAAACGTTACAATGATTTCCGAAATTTTTAGGATGACTATTGAACGCTACGGGATATCTGGAAAACAGTTATCCAAGTTTTCAGGCGTTAGCGAGAATCATATTTCTGAGTTTCGGCGGGACAAGACAGGCATCTCTACGGAGGTGCTGTGGAAATTAATCGAGGCAATGGACGAGATTAAGCCGGGAGCCCGCGTTTACTTCTGTAATCGGCTGATGGGGGGAGAGGGATGTGGCAACAGCAGCCAGATGTCAGTGCCAAAGCAACTAGAGTCTTTGTTAGATATGCAGATATTGGTGGATGGGCTCTCTGACGACGGTTTGGCCTTGCTACTAATGGTGGTGGCGGCGCGGATTAAGAATAGTGTTTCCTGTCCTGCGAAGGGTTTGGAGCTAATTGGCTAATAATTTAACGGCCTGTTTGTACAGGCAAGAATTCCACAACTATTGCCCCATTTCGGAAACTATTGCTGAACAGGATTAAGAGAGATTACGCTGATTTCACTAATTTTTTTATCGCCTCTAAAAATCAGTGAAATTCTTTGAAACATCAAAAATTAGAAAAGAGCGGACAGTCTCCCTTGAGACAACTTTAAAAGGAGCGAAACTTCATCAACATCATGACGGATAGCATTCAGCATCTCATCGAACCGCACATTCAAGATTTGGGTGGATTCCAAGCCCGCCGCCTGCTTCCCTCAGACGTTCTAACACTGGTAGGCCCGTTCATCTTTTTTGACCATCTCGGCCCTGCGGTGTTTCCACCCGGTCGGGGCGTGGATGTCAGACCGCACCCGCACATCAACTTAGCAACTGTCACCTACCTGTTTGAAGGGGTTTTGCTGCACCGCGATAGTGTCGGCAGCGTTCAAGAAATCCGTCCCGGCGCGGTGAATTGGATGACAGCAGGGCGAGGCATCGTCCACTCCGAACGCAGCCCTGACGACGAGCGCAGCTTTGAAGCCATCCTGCACGGCATCCAAACTTGGATAGCGCTTCCCGACGAATACGAAGAAACTGAACCTTGGTTTCGACACCATCCGGCAACCGAGCTGCCCGCTTGGGAGGATGCAGGAGTTTCGTTCGCCCTGATTGCGGGTGAGGCTTACGATCGCACTTCCCCAGTTCAAACATTTTCACCGATGATTTATTTGGACGTGCAACTAGCTTCAGGCAAGCAATTTACCTTACCGGGCAGTTACAGCGAGCAGGCGGTTTATAGCGTAA
>JANYGO010000305.1 GCA_025362325.1 Cyanobacteriota bacterium
CCCCGCAGCCGGCGGCTGTAGGCGCGGCCGAGATTGTTTTGAGTGCTCGCCCACTCTCCCCCGAAAGCCTCGCGGCTGCGAACTTGCAGCGCGTTTTGATAGCAGGCGACGGCGCGTTCGAGATTGTCTGCCAAATCTCCCCGGAGGCGATCGCTGTAAGCGCTTCCCAGATTGTTTTGCAGCGTCGCCCACTGGGATGGGTACTGTTCGCGAGTCCGCATTTGCAGGGCATTTTCAAAGCAAGCGATCGCAATTTCGATATTTTGAGCTTTATCACCTTTAGGGCGATCGGTGTAAGCATTGCCCAAATTATTTTGCATGACTGCCCACTCTTGGGGAAATTCTCTGCGAGTAAAAACCTTAGCAACTGTTTCGTAACCAGCGATTTCGATTTCCAAGTTATTCGCCTTGCTACCGAGGGGAAACCGCCCAATTTTGTTGCTCAGATTGCCGATCGAAGCTGCAATACGCATCGCCTCGGATTCTTTGGCCGCAGCAAGCGCCAAAGTTCCCCAGCGGCGCAGCAGTTGTGCAAAATTCTGGTCGAGTTTGTCTAAATTGGTTTTCAGTAGCGCGTACACGTGCTGCGAATCAGGGCTGCGCGCCACTGCTTGCAATACTTCTGCTAAAAAAACCAGATATGCTACCCCGGTTCTAGAATTGCCCTTTGCAGATTCTAAGGGTTCGATCGTCCTTTGGAAAAATTTAGCAGCTTTGAGCAAACTGTCTGGCGTCAGTGCCGGCACTTCCAAGTACAGTGTTTGCACGAACCCAAAGTCGATCGACTTTAAGTCAGTCTTCAAAATCAAATCTATTCCTGAGTCCACAGGATTGGACAGCAGCGCTCGGAGCATATTAACATCAGTTTCGCGACGCTGTTCGTCCATCGTGCATTCCGCCGAACTATTAACGATACGATCGCTGCTTCCGTGCAGCAATTAAATCAGTTCCTGGTTTAAATTTCAATCCCCAATCGGAGCTAGGAGTCGCCGAGGGGAATTAAAGAAACCTGGTTTTTCCACCATACACATCGCTACAGTGTATTTGCTTAAAAAAACAGGCTTTTGGACAAGTCTTAAACTTGACCAAAATTTTGGGTACAAGCCCCGTCATTTTATGACGGCTTTCTCTTGACACATTCTGGAATACTATGTTATGAGAGAAATGGCAACGCGATCAAACGCCTAGATAGCCAATATTGGGTTCTCCCCGTCTACAATGCTCAGCTACGTGCGACTAGCGTGTAGGAAAGAGGAACAAACAATTAAGTTAAATCATTTCAAATGCGGTCGGGCAGTCCGTGTGCGCTTGTGGACGTATCCAAACAGGGGATTAGCAATAATCAAGCGAGAGGAGGGATGAAGCAAGAATCCCCACACCTCGATAGTTGGGGAGTGTCAAAAACCCGCCCCGACAGACTTGCAGCGGGGCGGGTTTAATTTTTACCCGGATAGATTTTTAGTAGGGTGTGCACTGCGCACCTTACCGCTATTACAGCTAACAAAAATCAACTCAGTAGATTTAGTGTACCGCTTGAGAGCGCAGCGCTGACTCCACCGCCAGCAGAGCCTGATCGACTTCAGCAGCAGAGACAATCAGAGGCGGAACAAACCTCAGCACTTTGGGCCCGGCGGGAACCAACAGCACACCAGCGGCGATCGCAGATTTGACAATATCAGCCGATGTCAGTGCAATATCAGCCTGCAATTCCAGCCCGACAATCAAACCCCAGCCGCGCACGTCGGCAATTAAATACGGATATGCAGCCGCCAACTTGTTGAGGCCAGCTTTCAACTGTTCTCCGCGCTGCTGCACGTTTTCCAGAAGGTTTTCCCGTTCTAAAGTTTGGCACACACACAAAGCTACAGCGCAAGCAAAAGGATTGCCGCCGAAAGTGCTGGCGTGACTTCCCGGTTCAAATACATCGCAGAAAGATTTGCACAGCATAGCGCCGATCGGGATACCGCCGCCCAACCCCTTGGCAGAGGTAAAGATATCCGGTTCAATCCCCAGGTTTTCGTAACCCCAATATTTGCCACTGCGTCCCATCCCGACTTGCACTTCGTCGAGAATCAGCAAAATGCCTTTTTCGTCGCAAATTTCCCGAATCCGTTGGAAATAAGCGATATCTCCCGGGCGAACTCCGCCTTCACCTTGCAGCGCTTCCATCATAATTGCAGCTACTTGGCGTTCATCTTTGTCGAGTTGCTCGATCGCCAGTTCGATCGCACTAATATCGTTATAGGGCACATAGTGAAATCCGGGAACCAACGGACTAAAACCCTTCTGATATTTAGGCTGTCCCGTCGCCGTAATTGTCGCCAAAGTCCGCCCGTGGAAACTAGCAACAGCGGTGATGATTGTCGGATTCGAGATATTTAACTTTTCGTGCGCGTACTTGCGCGCCAGTTTTATCGCCGCTTCATTAGCTTCGGCGCCGGAGTTGCAAAAGAAAGCTCTGTCCGCGCAAGAATGGTCTACAAGCCACTTTGCCAGCTCGCCCTGTACGGGGATGTAATAAAGGTTAGAAACGTGGTGCAGCATCTGAATTTGCTGAGTTACTGCTGCAATCATTGCCGGGTGCGCGTGTCCCAGAGTGCAGGTAGCAATACCCGCCACAAAATCGAGATATTCGCGGCCCTCGGTATCCCAAACGCGACAGCCGAGGCCCCGTTCTAGGGCGATCGCAAAACGCCCGTAGGTTGACATTACATAGCTGTCGAAGCTCTCAGAACTGAACAAACTGGCTTCGGCTTCTTGCACTAAGGGTTCTTTGAGTAAGGTTTCTGGACTCACGAATCGCTCCTTAACAACAGATAATATATAAACCTCGATTGTACGGTAAAAATCCAGCTTCGCGGTGTAGGCTGTTACTTTTGTCATAAAATCATAACAGTAACAGCAATAAATCCCTCACAAATCTACCGATGAGTTATTACATTTCTCCTAGCTTTCTCGATAAAGTTGCGGTGCACATCACTAAAAACTTTTTAAATTTGCCCGGGGTAAGAGTTCCCCTAATTTTGGGAGTTCACGGCCGCAAAGGAGAAGGCAAAACTTTTCAAGCCGAACTGGTTTTTCAGCGCATGGGCTTTGAACCGGTGATGATATCTGGCGGGGAATTAGAAAGTCCCGATGCGGGAGATCCGGCGCGTTTAATTCGCTTGCGCTACCGGGAAGCTGCGGAGCAAATTCGGGTGCGCGGCGAGATGTGCGCAATTTTTATTAACGATTTGGATGCTGGAGCTGGCAGGTTCGATACTACTACTCAATATACTGTCAATACTCAGATGGTCAATGCCACTCTGATGAATATTGCTGACAATCCCACTAACGTGCAGTTACCGGGAAGTTATGACAACACACCGCTGCAGCGAGTGCCGATTATTGTCACCGGAAATGACTTTTCTACGCTGTACGCGCCGCTGATTCGCGACGGGCGGATGGAAAAGTTTTATTGGGAACCCAGCCGCGATGATAAAATTGGGATTGTCGGCGGAATTTTTGAGTCGGACAATTTGTCGAAAACCGAGATTGTGGGTTTGGTGGATAATTTTGCAGATCAGGCGATCGACTTTTTTAGTGCTTTGCGATCGCGCATTTACGACGAACAAATCCGCGAATTCATTCACAAAATAGGAATCGAGCGAGTTTCCAAGCGTTTGGTAAACACCTTGGAAGCGCCGCCAGATTTCCCCAACCCAAATTTCAGCCTCGCTCATTTATTAGAAATGGGTAGTTCAATGGTTGGCCAACAAAAGCGGGTTCAGGAAATGCGCTTAGTAGATGAATACAACCAATCGCGCTTGTTCAATGTTCCCGGAACCGTCAATGTTTCGGCTGCTGCGCCGACGCAAAACCAATTAAATGATCCATCCTCGAAATATTATAAGGCTTACGTCGAGCCAAGTTCTGAAGGTGGTAACGGTCATGCGGCGCGGCTAAGTTCCGAGGTATTGGAACAAGTGCAGCAGTTGTTAGCAAGGGGCTGCAAAATTGGCATGGAATATGCAGACAATCGCCGATTTAAAACTGGTTCCTGGCAAAGTTGTGCGACAATTAAAACTGCACAGGAAAAAGATGTAGTTGCATCTTTGGAAACTTGTTTGTCCGAACACGGCGGCGAATACGTGCGGCTGATTGGTATCGATCCAAAAGTCAAGCGCCGAGTAGTTGAAACAATTATTCAGCGGCCATAAAAGAAGACCGGGCGGTTTCAACCGCCGTCTGATCTTAGTCGGCGTCCGGCGGACATCGTTTGTGTAGGCGCGGTTTCAACCGCCGTCTGATCTAAATTGTGCAAAAATTTATCAAAGGTTGCGCGATCGGGCATAGCAACCTGAGCACCCACTTTAGTTGTACACAGAGCACCCGCTGCGCAGCCCCACACCACCGCCTCTGACAGCGATCGCCCGCCATCTAACGCTGCCGCTAACCCGCCGTTAAAAGCGTCGCCAGCAGCCACAGTGTCGATCGCCTCCACAGCAAAAGCCGGCACAAAAAAGCTCTCATCCGCCGTCACAGCAACCGCCCCGCGATCGCCCAATTTGACAATAACATTCTTGACACCTCGCTGCTGCAACTGTTTAGCAGCCATAATCGCTGTTTCGGTATCATTCACCGCAAAACCGACTAACTGGCCAGCTTCCACTTCATTCGGCGTGATGATGTCGATTAGGGGGTAAAAGTCCATAGGGAAATCAGCCACAGCCGGCGCTGGATCGAGAATCACTCGCACCCCCGCTTCACCCGCAGCTTGGGCGGCTTTGATGACAACTTGCAGGGGAATTTCTAACTGTAACAGCAACGATGTAGCTGACGGTAACAGTTTTTTGAGACGTTCTATCTCTGCTTCACCGACATTGTGATTTGCACCCGGAATCACAATAATATTATTTTGACCAGTCTCGTCTACGGCGATAATGGCCACACCTGAATGAGTGCTTTTATCAATTAATATATTGTTTGTATTTAAACCATAAAAATGTAAACTTGTCAATAATTCTTCAGCAAATTTATCATTACCAACGCGGCCGATTATGTGGGTGGAAATACCGAGACGGGCGGCTGCTACGGCTTGATTTGCTCCTTTGCCGCCGCCGGCTGTGAAAAAATTGCTACCGATGATAGTTTCCCCCGGTTGCGGCAATCTAGGAGTTTTTGCTACTAGGTCGATGTTGATACTGCCGAATACGATTATGCTCATGGATTATTTAATTTTGTAATTGGTAATCGGTAATTGGTAATTGGTAATCGGTAATTGGGAATTTTCAACCAATGACAACTGTCAACTGTCGAGCGGTCAACTGACAACTGTCGAGCGGTCAACTGTCCCTTGAGACGTGCTAGAACAGGTATGGTCATTCACAGGTCAATTCCATGGCTGCAATTACTCTCGATCGCAATCCCTGTGTCCTGCTAGTAGAAGCAGACGAAGTTCTCGCCGGACACTTAAGTCTAGACTTAAAATCCTCCGGCTACGAACCGGTAATAGCTTCTAATACCGCCACAGGCCAACATTTAGCCCGTGAATTGCAGCCAGCTTTGATTGTAATCGATCGCATACTTGGCGCTGAGTCGGGGCTGACGCTATGTTCTTACCTCAGAAATAGCGGCAATCGGGTGCCCGTGCTACTATTGATCGGTCGTGATACAGTGGACGATCGCGTGGCTTGTCTGGAAGCTGGGGCGGATGATTATTTTCTCAAGCCTTACCGCAGTGAGGATTTTTTGCAGTTGGTGCGCTTATATTTGCAGCCGGATAACACCAGCAGCGAACAGTTGAGGTTTGGCGATTTAGTTTTGGATTTGGCTTCTAGGCGGGCCCTGCGCAACGGACGGGCGATCGACCTGACAATGAAGGAATTTGAACTGCTAAAGTATTTGATGGAACATCCCCGCGATGTTTTGACTCGCGAACAAATTCTAGAGAATGTTTGGGGTTACGACTTTCTGGGCGAGTCGAATGTGATTGAGGTTTACATCCGCTATCTGCGCCTCAAGATTGAAGATGAGGGCGAAAAGCGCTTGATTCAGACGGTGCGCGGTGTTGGCTACGTGATGCGCGAAGCTTGAAGTCAGTTGACAGTTGTCAGTTGTCAGTTGTCAGTTGACGGTTGACAGTTGACAGTTGTCAGTTGTCATTGGTTAAAAATTACCAATTACCAATTCCCCGTTACCAATTCCCCGTTACCAATCTAAAATCTAAAATTTAAAATCTAAAATCATTATGAGTTATTTCGCTAATTTGCTGAGTATTGGGGTGATTATATTTTTGCTGGGATGTTCGCCGGCTTTACCTGTCGGGAATTCTTCTGATGTTAGCGGTACTTTGGCCTGGCAGTCTCCGACGCAGACACAATCCGGTCAAGTTTTGCCTGTTTCTGCTAGAGCTCGGATAGCCGATCGCCCAATTGAACTCGAAGTCGCTAAAACATCCGAACAACAGGCTATGGGTTTAATGTACAGAACTTCTCTGGCCGATGACAGAGGAATGCTGTTTGAGTTTAAACCGACGCGGTGGGTCAATTTTTGGATGAAAAATTGCCAGATTTCTCTGGATATGATTTTTCTGCGGGATGGAGTAGTCACAGCGATCGCAGCCGAGGCGCCTCCCTGTAAAGCCGAGCCTTGTCCTACCTACGGGCCGGATACTCCTGTCGATCGAGTGATCGAGCTCCGGGGTGGGCGGGCTGCTGAACTCGGTGTCAAAGTGGGCGATCGGATTGAAATCGAGTTTTTCCAGTAACACTTGGGGCATTTTCAGGGCTTACACATGGGGCTAGAAACCCGGTTTCTTCCCATATTTCTCTAATTAAACGCAAAATCGCCTAAAAACTTTGTTTTTGACAACATTTTTGACAAATAATGCAAATTTAGGGAATTTCCCAGCCCCGATCCAGTAACTCCTCCCCAATCTAAAATCTAAAATCTAAAATCTAAAATGGTATGAGGTAACTCCCCCTCTTCAGATCCGGCTGAGTTCGGCTTCGCAAAACCAGCAAAAATTAATAAATTTTACAAAAATTTACAAAATCTGTTAGATTATTAATGTAAGATTCAGCACAAACAGAAAAAGATTTGCTAGGATGTCAATCTCAGTCAGTCTGGACTTGAGCTTGTTTGCGGAAGCTGTAAATTGTGGGTAGCAGGTATGAGACGAGTCAGCGACTCGTTACCAATCCTGAGAGACGGTAGCGGTCTCCAAGACCTCGATCGCGAAAGGCAATTTTCTGGAACTTCAGGCGATCGACCTCCATCTACTAAACCTATCTGAAGTAAGATGCGCCGCGCTAAATTAATTGGCAAAGTTGATCTCAGGTAGCAGATTCGGGTTCGAGCAAAATATCTGACCAATATTGCGGCAGTAAATTTGCGGATTCTGCATTTTCGCAGATGAAGCTAAACTCTGAACCTGGTTTATTAGTTTTAGGTAACAGAATTTCTTCAGATTCGCGTTGCATAATACCGAGGTATTCAGTTTAGGTTTTGATCGCGATCTATCGATCAATCGGGCCAGCAGCAAAAGTGCAAAACCTTTCGCTTTTTGGGAAAAATGGGCTTTCAAGTCCCACCCAGCACTGAGTTCACATTTTCAACAACCGCTAATACTGTTAAAACAGCTAAGCCACGGTTAAAAGACAGATTTAAAACTGGCTTATTACTAATCACAAACATCAGGTTCACATCAGAAAATGGTGTCCTATACTTGGAGAAAAAATGACATGGCACCCGCTACTTACACTAAATTAATTCGATTTTTACAAGAAGATTTGGCGATTTCTCCCGCTTCAATAGCCGTAGCCGAACGTCGCGGCGACAAACAGCGGCAGCGCGATAAAGACCCGAATTCGTTGCCGATGGTTCTGTGGCAGTACGGTTTAGTCACTCTCGAACAGTTGGATAAAATCTTTGATTGGTTGGCCCAAGCATATTAAAAGGATTTTAGATTTTAGAAATCATCCAAAATCCAAAATCCTTTAATAACTCAGATTAAGATCCAGCCAACAGCTTCGCAGCAGCGGCAACGCCTGCACCAGGAGTGTAGCCTTCATGACCCAATTCTTGCAGCACCACTTCTAAAGAGGAAACTGCTGCTAGGATATCGCGATCGCACACAAAGCCCAAATGACCGATTCGGAAGATTTTACCTTTCAAATGGTCTTGTCCGTCGGCGAGAGCAATATCAAACTTCTTTCTCATCAAAGTCCGCACTTTTTGAGCATCTACCGATTCAGGCGGCATCAC
>JANYGO010000336.1 GCA_025362325.1 Cyanobacteriota bacterium
GGGGGGTTAGGGGGGATCTAGGACTCAGTTTCAGCCAGAAAATTTGTACTATCTTCAACATTAATTTGCACATCAGCCAACAATGGTAGCTGCGGATGACTGCAAATCTGTTCTGGATAATTCCAATCTTTCAAATATTCATCAACTCCCGAAATTGCGATCGCTGCTGCATCCAAATCCCCAGCTTGACAACCATGATAATGTGCTCTCATCAACGGCTTAACATCCTCAATATCTTGCCATTCAGATTCCGGTTTGAGGGGAATGCTGATAAAATAGTGATAAGCTTGGCGGTGTGCGGCGCGAAAGTTTTCGGGATTTTGATGCAACAGGCGAGATCCCTTTTCTCGAACTAACGGATGCAACTGGTAAGACGATCGCTGAAAATCATAATACAGCAATTGTCGGCGTTTGAGAGCGAGGATAATATTTTCTTTGAGTTCGTACTTGCTAACTTCTGGCATTTGAGCAGTAATTCCCGCAAAATTTAGCAGATATTCTGCGGTTTGATAGACAGAAATTCGGCTCAAGCAAGTTTGCTCAATGTCGCTGAGACGGGCGATTATTTCATCAAGCAGACTCTCAATCGATCGAGTCAGCAACCAGTCTCTCTCTTGCAAGAATTTGCTGACATTGCCTTGATATTCGCTGTCATCGCGAATCAATGACGCTACCAGTTGCAATGCTTCGGGATGTCCTTGATAGCGTTGGGCAAGTTCGGTCAATTCTTCTATTGTAGCGATTAAATTAAATGATGTCAATAGGGCAACAGCACAATTGTTTGTCAGTCCGTCGAGCCTAAATTCGCGAGTAATTGTTGGCGGCAATTCTGCCAAGCTTTCGCGACTGGTAAATATAATTTTGCTTTGATGTTCGGTTTCTAAAAGCTGTTTGAACAACCAAGCATATTCCGCACAATCTTCGGCGAAGTAACCGGCGGCTTTGGCTTCTTTTGTTTTCAAAAGTGTGTCGGCGCGATCGAACACAATTAAGCAAGGTTTATCTCTGAGGATTTTGAGCAGATTTTCGGTTTTTTTGCCGCAGTCATTTTGAGCGTTGACGGCTGCGGTAATCTCGCCGTTGGAGAGGGTGAATAGCAGGGAGTCAATTGTGCGATCGCACGGGGGTGCTTTGCCAGTTGCGGATTCCAAGGATTGCCAAGCGGCGCAGGCGAAGGGGGTATTTTCGGTGTGGAGTTGGCGAATTAGTTGGCTGGCGAGGGTGGTTTTTCCGATGCCCGGTAATCCGACAATTGAGATGGCGATGGGAACCCCCCCCAGCCCCCCCTTGGTAAGGGGGGGAGCAAGAGTGGGCGATTCATTGGTAAGGGGGGGAGTAGGAGCAATTAGGGTTTTTAAGGTGTCGATTTCTTTGGTGCGTTGTACCCAATTTCTGACGGGGGGTAAGTTTTCTGGGAGGGGGAAGGTGCGATCGGTTTGGTTGTCTAGGGGGATATCTGCGATCGCGGCTAATAGTAATTCTGGTTCCTTAATTTCCCGCGCAACAATGTCTTGCCAGTTTTTTACACCTACAGCTTTGCAAATGTGTATAAAAGTCTCTCGTCTAATTGGTTGCTGCGTCCAAAATCGCTTTAAAGTTGCTTTGGAAGTGAGAGCAGCCTGACACCAGAGCTCATCTGCTTTATTCCATCCGAGATTGCGTCGTACCATGTCGATGATTTTCAGCCCTTCTTCGGATGCTCTGAGCAAGCCTGCCATTGGTACTCCCCTACGGAAACTCTGCGTTAGTAAAGAATGTTACACGATCTGGTGAGCCGAGAAGTGAGCCAAATGAGACAAATGAGCCAAATGAGCCTTTTTGCTGAGCCAAATGGTGAGCCGTTTAGCCCTATGCAGGTTCAGGATTGTGGAGTAATCTGAAGTGATGTGTCTGGTTGTCAGGTACGTTTGATGGTGCATCTGGCGGGCGATCGGGCATACAGCTTATCTGCTGTTGGGAGCAATGTAAAGTTTTGTTACAAAAATAGGGCGATCGGCATAAAAAGCAGATGAACGCCCTGATAGATATTTAGGAAGGCTTGCAAGGCGGGCTTTGCTGGATTTGACGGAACTATATTTTTGAGGAGATGAGATTTTGGCGATTAAAGTCACTTACGATACACTATTTCCTACACAAGCGAAAACTGCGTTTGATTACGCAGTTAATATCTGGAATCGGCTACTTGACACATCAAAAGCAGACGTAGAAGTTAAGGCTACTTGGTCATCATCCTTGGGTTCAGGTTCAGGAACTCTTGGTAACACCTCTTTGAGGGATGCTCAAAACTTTACTGGTGCCCCGTTACCAAATATCAGATATTTGTTCCCGCTGGCAAATCAGTTAGCTAGCACGGACGTTAATGGTGCGGCAAATCCAGACGTTGAAGTGCAGATGAATAGCTTAACCGACTGGTATTTTGGTACTGATGCTAAACCAGTATCTACACAGTTCGATTTTTCCACAGTTGCCTTGCACGAACTCGGTCACGCACTGGGGTTTAGTCCAAGTTCTTTTTTGGATACTTCCAACCAAGGAAGGTACCTAAACGGTACTCCCAACATCATCGATACTTTCCGGGAGAATATTGCTGGCGAGCGCCTTTACCCTACTTATGCATCCCCTTCTATTGCGTTAGGCGCTCAATTAACTAGCGGCAATGGTTTCTTTGGGGGTGCAAATGCGATCGCAGCCAATGGCGGCAACCGCCCCCGACTTACCGGATCCCCTACCAATTTTGATTTTGGTCACTTAGAAGATTCTATTTATCCATTGGGGAACCCCAATAACTTGATGGTAGCTGGAAGAGGTCCAGGAGAAGCCGTCCATACTCCCGGTCCAATTGCCCTTGGGGTACTTCAAGATACGGGTTGGAAATTGAACGCTGAGTTAGGGGTGAATGTGACTGTAGACAATGCCACACCGAAAGAAGGAGATACCGTCACCTATACCGTTACTGCTAAAAACTCTCCCCTTCACACTTTCAATAGTATTTCTTTGGGTGGCAATGCTAGTAACGTCAAGCTAACGAGCTTGTTGCCAACAGACCTCACCCTCACAGGAAATACCCCCAGCCAAGGGACTTACAACCCTACTACTGGTATCTGGAACTTAACCAACTTAGCTGTTAATGGCACTGCGACCCTTAGCCTCAAAGCCACAGTAAATTCTGGTAGTACCGGAAAAACTATCTCTAACAACGTCGCGGTTACTTCGGACAACAATGACCCTGATGCCACCAACAATAGCAGCAAGGTTGACATCAGTGTAGGATCACCACCAACAACTCCAACAACTCCGACTCCAACAACTCCGACTCCAACAACTCCGACTCCAACAACTCCGACTCCAACAACTCCGACTCCAACAACTCCAACTCCAACAACTCCAACTCCAACAACTCCAACTCCAACAACTCCGACTCCAACAACTCCAACTCCAACAACTCCGACACCTGCGCCGTTAGTATCCATCTTTTCACCCAAACCAAATGCCACAGACGGCGGCGAACCTACGGGACTGCCGCAAAATCTTAGCGGGCCTGGATTTTACTTCTTCACAGACAATGCTGACACTGCAATACCCCCAGAGGCGATGGGCAAAGGAATCGTCGCCCTATCCGGTAATGACTCTTTAACAGGTACGAATAACGATGACACCTTCAGTGGCAATCAAGGTGCTGATACACTTAACGGACTGGGTGGCAACGACATTTTGTTAGGCGGAAAAGGCTCTGATAGCATTGATGGTGGTGCTGGCAACGACTTCCTCAGCGGTAATAACGACAATGACACTCTAATAGGAGGAGAGGGCAATGATGTTATCCGGGGCGGCAAGGGAAATGATACTCTCAATGGCGGTGCGGGCAACGATATACTCATAGGCGATCGCGGCCAAGACATTCTCACAGGCGGTGATGGCAATGATGCTTTCTTCTTCGCCGTAGATGAAGATGCAACTCCGATTAATCAAACAGATGTGATTACGGACTTCCGCCCTGGAGATTCAATTGGTTTGATGGAAGGACTAACATTTTCTGCTCTGACTTTTGAGCGTGTGAATTTGCAGCTTGACGGCGCGACACCTGCCGCTTCTACGGCTATCAAAGTGGGTGATAATTATTTGGTTATAGTATCTGGGGTAGCTCAAGATGCCCTGAATGCTAGCGTTTTCTTCAAAGCCTAGATCGATCGGATGTAGCGGTGCCAAGAGTGCTCGCCCCGGCTGTGGAAACGGCGAGAGGATCGCCCTTACAGGTATATTTAGCGCTATTGTAGGGGCGGTGCCAAGAGTGCCCGCCCCGGCTGTGGAAACGACGGGAGGATCGCCCTTTACGACAAAAAGTACGATCGACCTTTCTTCCATCCACTTCTATTTGTGGTTAAAAAAGAGCGATCGCCCTTTACGACAAAAAGTGCGATCGCCCTTAAAATCCGCATCAACAAACAAAATATAATGTGTTATAATTGACAAAAAATCAACCGATCCAGCTTTACTGACAAAAGCTATGAAAATAGAAGACTATCCACTTGCCAAAGAATTAATATTCGATACCGAAGGCAACATCAGTCAAGTCATTCTCAACTATACCGACTATCAATATCTCCTAGAGGCGATCGAAGATAGGGG
>JANYGO010000357.1 GCA_025362325.1 Cyanobacteriota bacterium
AATGAATTTGGTGCTGCGGGCGATCGTATTTCTCAACTGCAACAACAAATCCGTCAAGATAACCTCGGTATTATACACTGTTGTGACTCAGACGAAGAGCTTGACTTTCTTTTTCCTGAAATCACGCGAATTCACAACCACGATTTAGCCGCATTAGACATTTGGCAAAATCAAATTGAATGGATTAAAGCTTTGCCGCCAAGTGAATTAAAACAGTTACAAAGTGCTGATTTCAGTAAATCTGACTCGGCTGTTATTGGGGATAAAAATTCAGCCGCAACAGCTTTAGCAATACCCGACGAACAGTTATTCTATGAAAAATTGCGGCCGAAGTCTCATTTTTATGCGCTGCGCGCTCAACTGGAATTAATGCTCGATCCAAAGCAGCGTCCAGATTATGAAGGTTATATCATTAAGCAAGGGGAAATAGCAGGTCATAAAAGTTTAGTATTGTCGAATTTGGAGAAAGCATCAGATTTGGCTGTTGCTAATCTTTTTTACTATTTCAGAGTCCGGGATGAATCGGAAGAGGAATTAGAATTAGCGAACACCCCATAATATCGTTGATCGTTGCATCGGAATGATTTAACCGCAGAGAACACAGAGGACACAGAGGGAGAGAAGAGAGTTCTGAATAATTCCGATGCTACTGGATTTGATATAAAAGGGGTAGAATCCACCTGACGGCATCATTGTCACCCATCTTGTAGGGGCGGGCGATGCCCTGCCTTTCGACTCCGCTCAGGAACCGCGTAGCGTCGCCCTGAGCGTAGTCGAAGGGTCGAAGGGTTCACCAATAGCTTTAAAGCTTGCAGACAGGTTAAATAAACCCGCCCCCACCCCGCGAGGTAGCCCTTTATTGCAACTGTATCTATGGATGAACAACTGTACCGACTGATTGCAGAGGCGTGCCAGCACCCTTTGAAAAGCGCGAAAAGGCGAAAAGTGATGAATCTGCTGCTCGTTGAAATTCAACAACTACCGGGATTAGGTAAATCGCATCACCCAGACTATTTAGACGCTTTGAATCGTACCTTTGAATGGATAAACCGACAACTATGTCAAGACTTCGATCGCGATCGACCTTTGATTCAAAAGCGCTTGCTGCAATGGGTCAACAGTTACCTCTCCTGGCGAATTAAAGATTTATACTCGCAAAAAAAGAGCGATCGCAGTTTAGACGCACCTATTACAGATAATCAAACCGAAACTTCCCTGCTGGAACTTCTACCCACAACAAATTTTGAGATTCCCACACGCAGCGGACTTGATGCTTATATCGAACAAATAGAACGAGAACAACAACAGCAGGTTGGTCTAAAATTGGAACAGTACGTCGAGGAAGATATTCATGAAAAACTGCGGAATTGCCATCCTCAAACCTATCCAAATTGTAACTGTCAGTTACTCAGTTCCAGAGTTTTGTTAAAAAACCCGCCAGATAAATTTAGCGCGATCGCCCGAGAACATAACATCAACTATCAAACTCTAAAATCTCATTGGGAAAGGAACTGTCGCCCTTTACTCCAGGCGATCGCTCTAGAGTTAGGATACCAAAAAGAGGTGTGAAAAATGAACAGCACAGAAGCCCCCCGATTGACAGTTCCCCTCGGTACCGAAGCTCACCGTCTGGCGAAGCAATTAGCAACACAAACGCTGCAACTTTCTCCCGCATCAACCAAGCGGGAAGTGGCTAAGCGAGTTTACCTCAATACATTAGCTGTTTATGCAGTTTGCAGTTACTTGAAGTGGCAAGCCTACGAGCCCCAATTAGAGCAAGGAGATAGCTGGCAGCCTGTAGTTTGCGCTCGATGGGATGTCGCCGATTTGGTACTCCCAGGCATCGGTAAATTGGAGTGCCGTCCTCTGTGGCTTGGGGAAAGTGCGATCGCCATTCCCCCAGAAGCAACAGAAGATCGAATTGGCTATGTAGCAGTTCAGTTTGAAGAACAATTAAACTCAGCAAAACTGTTAGGATTTGTACCAACACTAGAAGCTTTAGAAATACAAATTGCTCATCTTCAAACCCTCGATGATTTCGTAGATTATTTAGAGCGGATCGAGTTAGCCAATAGTTTTTTGCTCAGTGGCGATCCAGTAGCAGTGCAAGTGAGAGATGTACTCAACACTCGACCTTTAGCAGAGATTATTGCCCAACTGGAACAGATTTATTGCAACGAACCGGAAGATGAAAGAGCCTATGCTGTTAAAGACGTTTTTACTGGTGAGGGAGTTTATGCAGGCAGCGATAGGGAATTGGGGGAAGATGTTGATGAGGGCGATCGGGAAATCGAGTTA
>JANYGO010000101.1 GCA_025362325.1 Cyanobacteriota bacterium
TATTCAGGTCTGGTGGCTGACGGAAACCGCAATTTTGACAGCAATTGGTGTCAAAATTGCCAAGTACCAAGCTGCCGTAACTCACATAAAAACCCGGTGTTGCAGCGAAGGCATTTGGCGGCGGACTTGTTCTAGTCGATCGGGATTAATTTCTGCAATCGCCACACCCGGTTCCTCACCGGCATCCGCCAAAACCACACCCCAAGGGTCTACAATCATCGCGTGACCGTGAGTTTGACGGCGGCCGTAGTGGTGTCCAGTCTGCGCCGGGGCGATCGCATAACAAGTATTCTCGATCGCCCTAGCTTGCAACAAAACCTTCCAGTGATCCTTGCCAGTGTAAGCTGTAAACGCCGCGGGCACGAACAAAACATCAGCACCCTTATGTGACAAATGCCTGTACACTTCCGGGAACCGCACGTCATAGCACACCGAAAGTCCCAGCGTCCCCAAATCCGGCGACACATAAACCGGCGGCAAATCTTCACCAGCTTTCACCGTGTTCGATTCCCTGTAAGTAATCCCATCTGGCACATTCACATCGAACAAATGTACTTTTTTGTACCTTGCCAACTCGCTACCGTTTGGGTCTACCAGCAAACAAGTATTGTATACCTTCCCCCCCTCCGTCGGCACCGGAAATCCGCCGCCCAGAATCGTCACCTGGAAGCGTTGGGCCATCGTTTTGAGGAATTTTTCGCTTTGGAGTCCGATCGCATCTGCAAGAGCAATCTTGTCCTCCTCTTCTCCCATAAACGAGAAATTTTCTGGTAAGGAAACTAACTCCGCACCCCGACGCACTGCCAGGTCGATTAATTCCTCTGCCTGAACCAAATTTTTTTGCAGGTCAGGCAAGCTAGTCATTTGAATTGCTGCGGCGAGATAAGACTTCATCGATTCAAAATATTAATCATTAGTCAGTTGTCAGTTGTCAGTTGTCAGTTGTTAGTTGTTATTGGTTATTGGTTATTGGTTCTTAGTTCTTAGTAGCTATGCCCCTGCCCCATGCCCTATGCCCTATGCCCCATGCCCTATGCCCCATGCCCACCGCACTGTTACTGAGAAAGGCTATAGAGTTTGAGAGTTTTGAGCTTTGAGCTTTCAATTAACCTTTAACTCAAAGCTCAAAATTCAAAACTCTCAACTTTTTAGCCAGAGATTTCGAGACCTAATTTCGGTCTAATCTTAAGGCATCGGATGGAAAAGCAAGTCAGGGAAAAAGCGGTTAAATTCAATCAAAGCCGCACCTTGAATAGAGAGCCAAAGGATAGCCAATACTGGTGCGGTCGAAAGAAACTTGACAAAATATTGCATAAATTCTGCTCCTGAAAATTTGAGACAGTTGGTAATTGCCGATCGATCGTGACGCTAATTCCTAATTGGCAGTTAATTAATTAACTGTTAGGGATTAGCTCTTCTGGATTTCCCAATTTTAGCGGGGGGAAACAGTAATTTCGTCGTCCTTGGCAAACATTTCACCAGTGGTGATTTCTTTGAGAGCTGCCAGAGGCCATAAAACGCCGCTCAGCATACAGGAAATTGCCAAAGGAACGTCGATAATAATCTCTTTTTCCTCTGGAGTCGCTGATTTTTTGGTAACTTGCAGGTAAGCGCGGCCTACCCAACCAATCCAACCAGCCATATACAAGAACAGTATGCTAGGAATCAAAAAGTCGCCAGCCTTGCTCAAGTTGCCGTCTACGATTAAGTGCGGGTATCCTTCCGGGCCGCACAAAGCTTGAGAATAGCGATCGAATCTTGCCTTGGCAGATGCCGGGTCGCCATTGGTAGAACGCGCATTTTTAGCCAGTTCCTTGAATGCGGGAGAGTCCTTGCACGGCACCAAATTGTAAGCCGAAGCAACTGGAGCAAAACTGATCCACAGACTAACCACTAAAATTGCAGCAAACAATCGTCGCATGAAATTGTTTCCTTTTGTTACAAAACAATAAGTTTTTTTACAAGCATTTCAACTTGCCGATCTGTAATCCAGATTACCGCATTTGTTGACAGTGTAAAGCATCCATCATTGAAGTGGCAAAGCCCAATAGAATGAGGGATTCCGGTTTCATCAGTCAGTGCCGACGCTAGCAATACCGCGAGGATATTCCACAGCTTGCATGAGATGATAGCCTTACCTGTCCTTGGGAGGGCAGATGCTCCCGCCAGCTATAACCTGAGTACAGGCATAGCGGGGGACTTGCGCCAAATTCGTTAAGCTAGCAATAGCTAACCTATCAAATAAAATTACCAGTTAATGGCAACCATTTTCGCGATCGAAACAAGTTGTGACGAAACAGCAGCAGCAATTGTTAAGAATCGTCAAGTTTGCAGCAATGTTGTAGCATCACAAATTAAGATCCACGAGCAGTACGGTGGGGTAGTCCCGGAAGTAGCTTCGCGGAGCCATCTAGAAATGCTAAATCAGGTAATTGCCCAGTGTCTGAGTGAAGCCAACCTGAGTTGGTCAGAAATTGACGGGATTGCAGCGACTTGTGCCCCCGGTTTAGTAGGTGCATTGTTAGTCGGGCTGACAGCGGCGAAAAGCTTAGCAATAGTCCACCAAAAACCCTTTTTAGGCGTCCACCACCTCGAAGGGCACATCTACGCTTCTTACCTAATCGAACCAGACTTGCAACCGCCGTTTTTGTGCTTGTTAGTTTCCGGGGGACACACCAGCTTAATTTACGTCAAAGATTGCGGCGTTTACGAAACTGTAGGACAAACACGCGACGATGCGGCGGGTGAAGCTTTTGATAAAGTCGCCAGACTGTTGCAGCTAGGATATCCCGGTGGGCCGCTGATGGACAAATTGGCAGCCCTGGGCAATCCCCAAGCATACTCCCTACCCGAAGGCAAAATTTCGCTGCCAGGTGGCGGCTACCATCCCTATGACAGCAGTTTTAGCGGGTTGAAAACAGCAGTTTTGCAATTAGTGCAGAAACTCAAAAAACAAGATATTAATGCTGGTGGCGAAGGCGTCTTGGGTGCGTCTACAATTAATGATATTGCGGCTAGTTTTCAGGAAACAGTAGCCAAGGGTTTAACTAAAAGGGCGATCGACTGTGCCCAAAATTTCGGACTTACCACTATTGTAGTCGGAGGCGGAGTTGCAGCCAACAGCGGACTGCGAAAACACTTACAAGCAGCAGCAGCCAAACACAATTTGCGAGTATTGTTTCCGCCATTAAAATATTGTACAGACAACGCAGCAATGATCGGCTGTGCGGCGGCAGAACACTTGCAGCGAGGACACACATCGCCGCTGACATTGGGAGCAAATTCGCGGATGGCTGTTAGCGATGTCATGGAACTGTACAATCTGAATGTTGACGGTTAATTACAGAATTACGCAAAAAATGGTTTGACGCGCCAATTATAGCCGTAAGGTGCGCATTGCGCACCCTACAAATACATCCGTTAAATCCGTTACACTCATCCGCTGCCGAACTTCCTTAACCCATGAAAATCCGCGATGCAATTGAAAGCGATTTACCCGCAATTGTCCAAATATACAACGCAGCAATACCAGGGAGAATGGCCACAGCAGATTTAAAACCTGTTTCCGTCGAAAGCCGCCTCGCGTGGTACAGAGAACACTCGCCCAATTCCTTGCCGATTTGGGTAATGGAATCAGAACAAAATATCGTGGGCTGGCTGAGTTTTCAGCTTTTCTACGGACGCGCCGCCTATCAGCATACCGCAGAAGTTAGCATCTACGTCGCGCCCGATCGCCAGCGCTGCGGAATCGGACAAAAATTATTGCAATCGGCAATCGTGCGGAGTCCACAATTGCAACTTAAAACACTCATAGGCATAATTTTTGTACACAATAAGCCGAGTTTAAAATTGTTCGAGAAATTTGGCTTTCAGCAGTGGGGATATCTGCCGCAAGTCGCCGAACTTGATGGCGTGGAAAGAGATGTGATAATTCTCGGTTTGCGTTGTCTGTAGGGAATTAGGCGAGAACCCATTAGTGTCAACTTAGGATTAAATGTAGTACCGGTCTGCTGTTTGACGATATAGGCCCAGATCCCCCCTAGCCCCCCTTAAGAAGGGGGGGAGAGGAAGCGCTCAAAGTCCCCCTTCTTAAGGG
>JANYGO010000152.1 GCA_025362325.1 Cyanobacteriota bacterium
ATGATGAAGATGAGAGGGGCGATCGATCATTTCGATTCATACTGGTTTTTTTGTTAAAAACAGTTGATCCCTCTTTTTCTCTTTAATCCAGTCTGGGTCAGCTTTTATCCCGATCTTGACTGACTTTTGTCAGTCAACCAGTTAGCCGACTGTTCGCTGACAATAGACAGCACATCTAGCGCAAATTTATCACCCACACAAGCTGCTAATTTTAATATTTCCTGCGTGGATTGTGGCAGCTTTTCAATGCGAGAAGCTACGAGTTCTACTACACTTTTATCAGTAATGCCAATGGCTTGAATTTCATCTATACTCCAATCCCAGCTCCCTTTACTTCCCTCATTTGTAATGGCAGTAAAGTCAAATTTTAAAAGCTTGTCTTGATAAAGTGCTTGGAGTAATTGCGTCAAGAAAAAAGGATTGCCACCCGTTTTATTCCAGATTAACTCTGCTAAACTTATGACTTTTTCTGTGCAACAGTTAAGTGTGTCAGCGATTAATTCAGTGACATTTGCTAAATCCAGCGGTTGCAGCACAATATTGTTGACAATTGTACCAGTTTTTTCAATCTCTTCGACAGTCTGAATTAACGGGTGAGTCGGACTAACTTCATTATCTCGATAAGCACCAATTAGTAACAGATATTGCTGTTCTGGGTCAGTAATCAGCAGTTGCATTAATTTCAAGGTTGCTGAATCAGCCCACTGCAAATCGTCTAAAAATATGACTAGCGGGTGTTCTTTTTGCGCGAAAACCCGCAGAAATTCTTTGAAAAGCCGATTGAAGCGATTTTGTGCTTCTGTCGGGCCGACTTCCGGCACTTCTGGCTGTTTGCCAATAATTAATTCAAGTTCGGAAATTACGTCGGCAATTACTTGGCCGTCTGTTCCCAATGCTGTTAATATTTTCGTGCGCCATGTTTCCAAACAATCTGCACTTTCTGTTAGCAATTGCCGCAGCAAGGAATTAAATGCTTGGATTAATGAGGCATAGGGAATGTTGCGTTTGAATTGGTCAAATTTGCCGCTGATGAAGTAACCTTTTGACCTGGTAATGGGTTTGCTAACTTCGTTGACGGCGGCTGATTTGCCGATGCCTGAGTAACCCGAAACTAGCATTAATTCGCTGGTTCCTGATGGGGGCGGGTTTTGCTCTGAGGTTGTTGGTTTTTCTGACAAATTGTTGGCTAAACCTGCCCCTACACGTTCAAATGCTGCTAATAGTTCGTTGACTTGTTTTTCTCTACCGTACAATTTTTGGGGAATTAACAGTTGGCTGAGAATATCTAAGCGTCCCGGGAGCAAATCTGCTATTTCGCCTGTGGTTTCTAGCTGATGCAAACAAGTTTCTAAGTCTGCTAACAATCCGGTTGCACTTTGATATCTGTCTTCGGCGTTTTTTGCCATCAATTTCATCACAATCTCAGAGATTGTGGCAGGAATTTCTGGATTGATTTGATGCGGTTCTATTGCTTGAACTGCGATATGGCTGTAAACTAATTCTAAGGGGTCGTTGCTGGGGAAAGGTAATTTTCCTGTCAGCATTTCGTACAAGGTGATGCCCAGGGAATAAAAGTCGGTGCGGTAGTCGAGGGTGCGGTTCATTCTCCCGGTTTGTTCGGGTGACATATAGGCTAATGTGCCTTCGACTGAGTTGGGATTGTTGAATTGTGGGTTTTCTTTGTTGAGTTTTGTGGCGATGCCGAAGTCGGTGAGTTTGACTTGTTTTGTTTGCGAGTTGATAATGATGTTGCTGGGTTTGATGTCTTTGTGGATAATGTGCTGAAAATGCAGGTATTGTACGGCTTTGACTATTTGAATGGCGATGTTTAAATTTGCTCGCGGACTCAATATCTCTTTCTCTAGGAGTTTGGCGAGGGATTCGCCGCCAAAGTCTTCTAAAACCATTCCTAATCGGTGGTCAAAGGTTTCGATACTGATGGCTTTGACGATTTGTTCGCTGTCTAAATTTTGGCGGATTTGATATTCGTGCTTGAGCCTGGTAATGGCTTCGAGTGTGGGATATTCGGCTTTGAGGACTTTCAGAATTGCTGCGGGCCCGTCTCTCGGTGTTTGTCCGCGATAGATGATTGTTTCGACGCCTTCGTGTAGGGTAGAATCGATTTGGTATTCTGAGATTTTTAACATAATTTCAATTAAAAAGTTTTATATCTAATTATCAGTAAACTAACACTACTTTATCTTGAGTTGTTGTGATTTAAATCATGTATTTTTCGGTCACGAATCACAGGTTACAGACACTAAGTAAAAAACACGGTATTGTTCGTTGGTGTCAACAAAAACCTTAAGTGTAATATCGGTCTTGTGTGTGAGTTCCGAATGCTTTCGATCCTCCCTAACCCCCCTTAAAAAAGGGGGGACTGGAGCGAGGAAAGTCCCGGTTTTAAGGGAAGTTGGGGGGACTGGTTGTCAATCGGTAACAACCGTAACTTCGCGATATTCGGCAAGAGCTTTTGTGTCCGGCAAAATACGGACGCGGGCGAATTTTAAACCGCTGACTCCTTGCAGTGATTCTACCATACCGGTCTGCACTTTTGCTTCTACCCAACCTTCGCGAGACAAGTAGCGCAAGTATTGTTGGTACTCTTCCCATTCGTCTTCGGTTGAATAAACTACGGTTAGCATTCCTGACTGGGTAATCCGTTCTTGAGCGTCTTTGTCAACGGCTTTTTCGATGCGCTTTTTGACGAGTTCGTAGCGGATGTCGCGCGTGCCTTTGACATCGAACATTTTTTCGGTGTTTTCGTTGTGAAAAATGTCGATGGTGGTATTCTGTACTAAGACTAAATGTGCGAGTTCCATGTTAATTTGAGACTCGGCTTGCAGGCGAAAAACTGTGCGGCCGCAGTCGCAAATTGCTCGCAGTTGTTCGTACCGCAAACTGTGCAGGTGAAACTGACTGAATTTGGGGTCGATCGACTTTCCGACATAAATCATGTGATCCATGCCGTCGGTGCATTCGATGTCGCAGTAGTGGGGGAGGATTTGCTGCATCTTTTCTTGCCAGCGGGCCCAGGTTTCTTGGAGTTTGCTGCCGATTAGATTTAGCATTTGATCGTAGCGGGTACGATCGCCATAAACGCAGTTGTGTTCGTTTTCACAGGCGGCTCGGTAAGCTTCAACTGCTGCCAGAACCCTGGGCCCGCACTGCACAAAATAGTCAAAATATACTTCTAAACGCTCGTTTAAATACTCGGCTGCTCGCACTTCCATATCGACTGTTACTTTTTGTTTTAAATGCTCGATGTAGTCGAGCAAGTCGAGCCGCAGTTGCTCGCCGAGGTGGGTAGTTTGTGTTTCGCAAACGGCATCGGCTATGGCTAAACCTAAGCGGAATTGTTCGAGCAAATCTGTTTGAATGGCTCGGTTTCTTTCGTCGCTGGAACCGCGAATGTCGGAAATTCCGTACAGGGGATGAACGTCTGCAAATACGATCGTCTCTTGGGGCAGTCCCCAACTGCGCCTTTCTGCTTCTTGAGCGAACCGCCATTCGACTGCCGGGTGGATGTTGTGAATGTGGGTAAACCGCTGCTGGATGGCTTGCCGCAGGGCTGCAATGAAGGCGGGAATGAGTTCTTGGGCGTGTTGGGCGTCAATGTTGTTGAAGTGGTTTGCCCGATCGCACAACAGCCCCACCACGCCCAAAATCCGCAGCCCGCACCCCTCGCGGGTGACTGATTTGACCACCAGCGGTATTAGCAGCATCGATTGAGTGCCCATTTTCCGCAAAGCTCGATCGCACTCGGTGCGGCACTCCCTGCGCAAGTCTGGCACGTTCCAAACTTGATTTGCGGTTGTGGCCTTGAAAAAGTGAGAAGCTTCTAGGGATTCCATTGAATAAGCAATCGGCTGCAAATGTTGGCCGTCTTTGGCAACTAATAGCTGTACGTGTTCGCTGTCAGGGCGCAGCAGCAAAGTGCCGTCAGCATTAAAGAGCGATCGCAAACACCGATCGATTCTCTCAAATTTGTCTGGCCGCAGCATGGAATCTCGATCGATCAATAACTGAGTCAGCCGCCGAATTTGCTCCTGTACGGTGACATCAAAACCTTCTAGCAGCAGCAAACCTTCGACACGGTAATTATCCAACTTTAGTCCATCGGCTAAATTTGCCAGTTGATTCGGCTGCATCAGCCAAGCTTCCCGTTCTGCAACAGGCATTAAATTTAAGGGAAGATCCGTAAATTCATCAACTTTTGAGTCAATCCGAGTAATTTTCAACTGTTCCGACCCCAGCCAAAATTCAATAAATTTAGGTTCTCGATGTTCGGAATTTTTTATACTCGCCGTGACAGGTTCGTCTAGCACCCGCAAACCGTCGAGGTCAATTTGATAAAATTGCTTAAATACCCAGTGCAAAAGGTGACGGCGGTACAATTGCTCTGCTGTTTTGGCATCCCAATCCTCGAACAGTTCCAGCAGACTGATGCCAGTTTCTGTAAACCAACCGTTATTAGATTGAGTTACCAAGGGCGTGCCCTCCCAACCGGCCAAGCGGCAAAATGCCGTGTTAGCGTAACGCATGGCAAAAGTTCCCGGTTCCATGACTGCGATTAAAACACGGCGATCGCCTAGAAATTGAAACAATCGCTCTAAATCTTGTTTCCACGTTTTCAAGCGTTCAATTTCAGCAGATTCACTGGGTACTTGGGCCGCCAAAGCTTCCAGTATCTGTTCCATGCTTGGTTCGCTTGGCAGATTGTCGCTTTCTTGGTCTGTTGGAGCGATACCAGGGGTTGGCAGTGATTTTACGGAGTTGGTGTTGTTTTGATGGGAAGACGATTTAGGAGTAGGCATGAGTAAAACACCTGAAAGCAGTAGATTTTGTTAAAGAATGGAAGCGATCGGGGATTTATGGCTTTGTCAAGAACTTAGAACCTGTTTGTAAAGTTTGTGTATGGGTATCGGAAACTGGGTGTTCTCACGGGCGATCGACCCCGAAACTTTTACTTTTCTTCAAAAACAATCTCTTAGTTTTGACGTTATAGGTGATATTAACGTTTTTCTCACCGGCTGGGTAACACCCATTATAAGCGGTGGGCAGTAGCGGATAGTGTCAGCGACTAATGCTATTTCACTCAGAGGCGAGATCTCTAGCAGATTTGGGTTAAACGAGGCACAGCGCTAGTAATTAGGAATTGGTAATTAGTAATTGGTAATTGGTAATTGGTAATTGGCAAGTAGGTTGCGAGTCACTAATTTAGGCAATAAAAGAAAGTTAGTAAAAATACACTAAAGTTGCTGTTTGGCAATTTACTAATTAAAATATATAATACAGATATCAGCATTTTTGAAAGGACATACCTATGGCTTTAACGATTAACAATCTCATCGGCGATTTGACGGGATTTCCTGTATCTGCTGGCGGCGGGCCGCGTTTTTTGGGATTTGCTACATCAGATGAGATTGATGTAGAAGATGGAAATTTGTCGTCTTTTCCTTGGGGAGTTTGGGGACTCGACGGCAACGATACGATCGCAGGTTCGTCGGATTCCAACGAACGGCTGTTAGGAAATAACGGCAATGATGTTATCGGAGGTGGCGGTGGAAATGACATAATTTACGGGGGTAAAGATAACGATATTCTAGATGGAAATGATGGCAACGACGTAGTTAGGGGCGACGCGGGAAACGACATTATCTTTGGAGGGCCGGGGAACGATATCCTGCGGGGAGGGCAAGGAGACGACGATTTAGACGGCAATGACGGCAACGATTTCTTGGTGGGCGATCGGGGAGTTGACGTGCTGACGGGAGGCCCTGGTGCTGATATATTTGTGCTCAGAAGCAACGAACAGTTTGGAGTCAATGGAGCCGATGTCATTACCGATTTTAACTTTGACGATGGCGATCGCATTGGCCTCACTGACGGTTTGACAGAATTAGACCTCCTGTTCACTGACGACAATTTGATTGCTTACGACAACGACGGAATTATCAACGATATGGTGATTCGCAACGTCAGAAACGGACAGATTTTGGGAGTTGTTTTAAACACGGATAACTTTGAACTTACGGGTGCATTTGAACAAGCTAGTCCGTTTGCTTTGGCAGTAAACGGTTCCCAGTTCCAGTTTTTGGCTTAGCTATTTGTAGGCGGATTTGAGGGGCGATCGGGCTAGTTCCGGGTAGGGACACGGTATTGCCGTGTCCCTATAGATATTGAGGATGAGCTAATGTATTGAAATATTCCTTTAGCCGTTTTTCATGCTAATCTAGAAGTAGTAACTAAAGTTAGGGGGAAATATAAATGACCGCTAAAATTCACCCTCCATTAACTGCACTCCCAGAACAGCGGTTATTTTTGCCACTGTCGATGACTTGGGAGCAGTTTAAAGCTCTAGATTCCTTGCTAGAGTATACTCGCAGTGTTCGCTTGTCTTACCTGGACGGATATGTAGAGATTATGACACTTTCGCCAGACCATGAAACCATTAAATGCCTGCTGGCATTACTGCTAGGTCAGTTTTTTTTAGAAAGAGATATTAGTTTTAGACCGACGGGTAGCGCCACACTCCAAGGGGAAACAAAAGGCAGCAGTAAGGAACCAGATTTATCTTATTACTTTGGCGAAGATAGGCGGCAGCGGGAAACGCCCGATTTGGCGATCGAGGTTGTTTTTACCAGCGGAACTATCAATAAGCTGGAATATTATCGGCGATTTAATATCCCGGAAGTTTGGTTTTGGGAAGATGGAGTATTTTCGCTTTACCAACTGAACTCGGAGGGTTACGATCTGGTTTCTCGGAGTATGCTGCTGCCGGATTTGGATATAGAATTGCTGAGTCAGTGCTTGCAAATGTCGGAGGAAAAAGAAGCTTTGAAACTGTTTCGCAATGCTGTTCGAGGTTGCTAATTATTTAAGAATTAGAGGGGCGATGTCACTTATGTCAGAAATGCCGAAAATGTACGAAGTGTACGAATTGTCAGAATAATCGAAATAACCTGAAAGCCTCCACTATTTCTAGCCTGCGGAGATTTCATTTTCGCCTATACTATTCGGAGTATAAAAAATCTCACTCTTCAGCAATTACCTATGAATAGGAGTTATTCGCGGTTTGATTCCCTCGCCAGCATCCTAGCAGGAACGGTAACGGTAGCAGGAATAGTCATGTTTGCGCCTGCACCGATTTTCGCGATGTCTTCGCCAGAAATTGCAAAATTAGCTGAATCAGTCACCGTTCAAATCAATGGTAAATCTCCCAATATGGTGAGTAGCGGCACTGGATTTATTATTGCTAAAAAAGGCACGACTTACACTGTAATGACAGCTAATCACGTTGTTGTCAATCCTAAATTTACTTATACAATTCACAGTTCTACAGGAAAAGATTATCAAGTAACCCGTAGTGTACTATTGCAGAAAGGCCAGAATGCTCCAGATTTAGCAGTCGTAACATTTAACAGTGCAGAATCTTATCCTGTTGTAACTTTAGGCGATTCCGAACAAGCGGCAGTTGGTACAGGAATTTTTGTGTTTGGCTATCCAGCTAATGAGTTGCAAGAAAAGTACGGAACCAATCGCAATTTTGAATTTTCACCGGGCTTTGTTACCAGCCGTCTCCCGAATCATCCACAAGGTTATACTTTGCGCTACAACGCTGTCACCAAAGGGGGAATGAGTGGGGGGCCGGTATTTGATGTAGAAGGGCGCGTAGTTGGGATTCACGGACAGGGCGATCAGGATTTAGATGATGTCACAGATACGGACAAAAAATTCCTCATAGGTAATAAAGCCATTACTAAAACAGGATTTAATTCAGCGATTCCTATTAACACTTTTCTCGCTAAATTATCGGAAGCTGGGTTGAATCGATCGGCACTTTTGATAAATACCTCTCCCACCGCTAATGCACCTCTGAAACTCAACAATCCCCAAGATGCTAAGACTTATTATGTTCGGGGTTTGACTCGGTTTGATCGGGGAGATGCGCCAGGGGCTGTGGCCGATTTTACGAAAGCGATTCAAACTCAATCGGATTATGTAGAAGCTTATTTCTATCGGGGACTGGCGTATTTTGATTTAAGGGAAATTCCCAGAAGTATCGCTGATTATAGCAAGGCGATCGCCCTAAATGGCAGTTATCTCGATGCGTACTACAATCGGGGGCTGGTTTTGTCGGCAATGGGCGATAAACCGGGGGCGATCGCAGATTATACTCAAGTCATCCGTCAGGATCGAAACTTTGCAGCGGCTTACAACAACCGAGGATTAGCGCTTTCGGACTTGGGCGATCAAAAAGGGGCGATCGACGATTTCAACCAAGCACTGCAAATCAATCCCGGTCGCGCTAACACTTATTTTAACAGAGGATTGGCGCTATTTCGCATCAATAACGATCGCTCTGCCCTAGCTGATTACACCCAAGCAATTCAACTCAATCCCAGTTATGCTAAGGCTTATGCTAATCGAGGCATTACGTTGGTGAGGATGGGAGATAGGCCAGGGGCGATCGCAGATTTGCAGCAAGCCGCTCGTTTATTTCGGGTTCAAGGGATGGCCGCAGATGCTCAAAAAGCATTAGATTTGATTGGTCAATTGCAAAAGTAAGTAGCTGGGCGAAAACAGGGGACAGGCGTGAACGCGATATGCTTGATAAATTTGCTATCATTGATCGAGCATATCTAATAATTTTCCACAATTATGAACTATGAACACCCAAGAACTTCGCGAGCAGGTAAAGGAATATATAGATGAATTGTCTCCTGAAAAACTGCTCGTTGCTGCTGATTTTTTAGCTTATTTAGCAGAACGTGAAAGCAATCAAGCGACTGTCGAGTTATTGCAGATTTCGGGTTTTAGAGAGGCTTTTAATCATGCCAAAAAAGATGTAGCAGCAGGTAAAGTGACTTCCGTTGAGCAACTCAAACGAAAATAATGAGCCAAATATTGATTTATATTCGGTTGTTGTCAGTCTTGATGCTCAGGAGTTTTTTGAAGAAGCATCAGCGTCACTGTAACGGAAGCTGGATAGGTGTTTTGAGATGCTGAAAATCAACCCTTGCACCCATCCAAATATTAAGATGCTCAAAGGTGACTTGGATGGATACTATCGATATCGCGTTGGAGATTATCGGGTGGTCTATTATATTGATGATGAGCAAAAACAGGTGGTTGTGACTATTATTGCTCATCGCCGTGAAGTTTATTAGTGCGATATATGAAGTAGGGCACAGATATCATATTGCAATTAATCCTGTAGGGGCGGGTTCACCAACAATATTTGACACAAACAAACAGGAAAAATAAACCCGCCCCGGCCCTATTCGTGGGTGGGGGCGGGTTTATAAATACCCTGGATGTGAATTAGAAATCTTGGCGAACCCGCCCCTACAGAATCTTCGTAATGCTGATTTCCTCCTAAAATCTCACCGTCACCAAAATCACCCGCCGAGGCTGATTTTCCGCTTCAATAATATACTCAACCCGCCCAAAACCTCTCGGCCCCGGTTCAACTAAATCGTAGCGAGATGTCACCGTACCCGCCGCTGTATCGTATTGAGCAAAAACAGTACCGGGATTCCTCCCAGCAGACGCATCGGCATCTCCTCCCCAAGCTGTTGTATCATCTATTCGCGATCGAGTTGGCAATACAGAAGCCGCGATTTCTGGCGGTGTTAATCTTTGGTCAGCTAAGACTCTTTGAGCGTTATGAATAGCGCACATTGTCGGCCCAGAAATTTTGGAATCGCTATATTGATCTTCCCACTTTTGCACGAAGCCAAAGCCCACATTCGGGCCGACTTGCTCTTGTCTTTGCCTGCCCCACAGCCGACTGGTATCTGATGCAAAATTAGAACCGCTGCCAGTTACGGCTAATTCGGTTCTTTTGCTGGTAAAATTGCGGTTGACAAATTCTTTGTCTGCGGTGCGAATGGCGTTGGCCGCTGCTGGCTCTACTTTACTGCTAACATTAGTATTTCCTTGTAAGATTGGTGTTAGAACGCCGGGGATGGGCTGTGCTCCACAATATTTTTGAATGCCGTTAAAAACGCGATCGGCTGATAAAGCACTAATCGGAAATTCTAGGGAATAAGCTTCGGCAGGTTTGGGGAAAAAGATACCGGATGTGGCGGAAGCAGCAAAAGAAGCGCCACCCCAGATAACGATCCGATTAAATTGACGGCGGCTAATACTCATAATTTATCTACTCCCTGGAGAGCTTGCCCCCGGCTCTAGATTAAATTTGAAGAAGTGATAATTCCTGTTGTTACAATTTTTAGCTGTGGAACAAGAGATATCAACAGATAAACTTTTACCATTACTAACATCTACCAGCATTGTATTGATCCTCCCAAGCTTCCCCACCTGAGAAGCTACTTGATTTCCATCTACATAAACCTCGATTTTTGGTGGTGAAATCTCACTTCTATCGTCAACTCCATACTCCAATCGGAGAGAAGCGCGACCGCCTGGAAGTTTACAAGTCCAACTGGCCTCGCGTACACTCATAATACTGGTGTATATCTGTCTGCCTATGACAAGGTCTGTAGGCTTCCTCTCAAAATATTGTAAGTAGCCCCTATTATCAAGGTAACCCCCTGTAACAAGACATTGCAGGTCGAGTATATGGATCGGGCGCTGAGCCTGGGCCACTTGTGCGCCAACTGTCGCTAGAGTAAAAGACAACACCCCAGCCGAGAACAAACCGCTGAGCCACCGCACTCGCTTCATAAAAATATCCTGCTAATACCTTAATCAATTAATATAAAGGATGAGCTGTGTAGGAAAAGTCCTGACTTTAGATAGATGACAAAATCAAAAATGTCACGATTGTACGAAATGTCAGGTATAATAAATGGCGTAAACTCCAGCTTCTCGCTAATCTATGGATATTGCCGAAGTTTTGACACTGGCAGATGAGCTAATTTTTGCTAAGACGGGAAAGCATTTAGATTACGTGCAAGAAGCTATCCTGCGGGGAACTTTACAAGACACAACTTACACGCAAATTGCTCAAGAAGTTTACTCAAGTCCAAGTCATGTTAGAAATGTCGGATCGGATCTTTGGAAATTACTTTCTAAAGGATTGAAAAAAGATATTACTAAAACAAATTTTAGGGCTGTATTAGAAAAGGGTATAGTTTATAATTATCAATCAACTATTGTTGAACATATAACAGGCGAGAACATAACAGTTAATAAAAACCTTAACATTTGTTCTGAAAAAGTGCGATCGCCCAAAACACCCCAAAACCCCCAACCAACAGCAAAACAGCCCCGCATCGACTTAAGCGACGCACCAGAAATCTCCACATTTTTCGATCGCACATCCGAACTTTCCACCCTAGAAAACTGGATTTCAAGCCGCACCCGCCTCATTACCATCCTCGGCTTATCCGGTATTGGCAAAACCGCCCTGACACTCCAACTAATCCCGCAAATTCAACACGAATTCGACTGCATCATCTGGCGCAGCCTCCACAACGCGCCACACCTCGAATCACTCCAAACCGACATAATTAAATTCCTATCCCAACAGCAAGAAACCGAATTACCAGATTTAATCAACTATTTGCGTTCCTATCGCTGTCTCATCATCCTCGATGATGTGCAAACAATCTTCAGCAGCCAACAACTAGCAGGAAACTACCAACCGGGTTATGAAAACTACGGCGCATTCTTCAAACAAATAGCAGAATCATCCCACAACAGTTGCATAGTTTTGATTAGTTGGGAAAAACCCAGAGAAATTGCAGCATTAGAAAGCCACCAGAAAAATTGTCAAACATTGCAACTCAATGGCTTAGGCGAATCAGCGCGAGACATATTCACAGAAAAAGGTTTACTTGAATCAGAAAAATGGTCAGAATTGATTGAGCTTTACAAAGGCAATCCATTGTGGTTGAATACAGCAGCCGCTGCAATTAAAGACTTATTTAGCGGCAATGTTTCTGACTTCTTATCCTAGGATAGCCTAGTCTTAGGAGACTTAGAATATTTATTGCACCAACATTTTCAGCGATTGTCAGACTCCGAAAAACAAGTCATGTCCTGGTTGGCAAATCAAAACAAACCAGTCGAAATCTCCAAAAAGCCAGCCCTTCTAGAATTATCCCCTTCAGAATTCCTCAAAGCCGTTGAATCCTTGAGACGGAGGTTGTTAATCGAAAAAGTGCAAAAGGGCGATCGCACCCTGTTTCAATTGCAACGGGCGATCGCAGAATACATAAAAACCAACATCAAATAACTTCAAAACATCCAATTATAAAAACTATCGCCCTTCTACATAAAAGAGCGATCGCTTGTTTTTTTGGGAATGGAGCTCGCTTCAAATCAATATTCAAGCAAACAGCAAGTTTTCTACTAAAGTTTTAGGTTGTGGGAGAGATTTACCATCTACCTGATATTCTTCAACTAAAAGCTCTAATACCTCTACTGCATTCTGCAAAGCTTCTTCGTAGGTATCTCCATGAGTGTGGAACTGCTGAGATGGAAAATCAGGTAAGTGAACTAGGTAGCATTTATCTTCATCCGACCATTGAATAACAATTATATAGGGTAATTTCATGATTCAGGTTCCTCTTCTTCAATTGCTTTCAATATTCCAATTTTTCGATTAACTTCTCTCTCTAAATACAGTTTCGCATCATCGCCATCATTTCCAGCAATGGTAATTGGTTCATTAGATAGTAAAGGATGAACCCATCTTGTATGGCTGCCTTTTGCCGAACGATAAGTAAACCCAGCTTTTAGCAGCAGGCTTTTGAGTTCTCGAATCTTTTTGGGCATAAGCAGACATTAAAATTGTGGCGAGGTGACGAAAATACTTTAATCATATTCCAGAAAGTAGGCTTTGTCCAAACGTACCCTACTACATGAATTTGAAGTAGTTTCAGCGTTAATCAGCGTTCATCAGCGGTTAAAAAATAAAAAATCTAACTTTTAGCAAAACATTAATCCAAACATCCCCGTTTAGCCCTAAAATGAAAAAGACTGACTAGCCAACAATGCCCTATGTTTGAAGCCCTTGCCGATCGACTCGAATCCACCTGGAAAAAACTGCGCGGACAGAATAAAATCTCCGAATCCAACATCCAAGACGCCATCAAAGAAGTCCGCCGCGCCCTCCTGGAAGCCGATGTCAACCTCCAAGTCGTCAAAAACTTCGTCGGAGAGGTAACGGCCAAAGCACAAGGGGCAGAAGTCGTTTCAGGCGTCCGTCCCGACCAACAATTCATCAAAATCGTCCACGACGAACTCGTGCGCGTCATGGGGGAAACCAACGTACCCCTCGCCACCGCCGAATCCGGGCCCACAGTCATCCTGATGGCCGGTTTGCAAGGAACCGGGAAAACCACAGCTACCGCCAAACTAGCCCTGCACCTGCGCAAGCAAAATCTTACCGCACTGCTAGTGGCAACCGACATTTATCGACCAGCCGCGATCGATCAATTGCTAACCCTCGGCAAACAAATCGACGTACCGGTATTTGAACTAGGCACCGATACTGACCCCGTAGAAATTGCCCGCCAAGGCATCGAACACGGCAAACAACTAGGCGTCGATACAATCATCGTCGATACCGCAGGCCGCCTGCAAATCGACCAAGACATGATGGCAGAATTGGCCCGCATCAAACAAACAGTACAACCCCACGAAACACTGTTAGTTGTAGATGCCATGACAGGCCAAGAAGCAGCAAATTTAACCCGCACATTTCACGAACAAATCGGCATTACCGGCGCAATCTTAACCAAATTAGACGGCGACAGTCGCGGCGGTGCAGCCTTATCAGTGCGGCAAATATCCGGTGCCCCGATTAAATTTGTCGGTGTCGGCGAAAAAGTGGAAGCATTGCAACCATTTTATCCCGATCGCATGGCATCGAGAATCCTCGGTATGGGCGATGTTTTGACGCTAGTAGAAAAAGCGCAAGAAGAATTCGACATCGCCGATGCCGAAAAAATGCAAGAGAAAATGCTCACGGCAAAGTTTGACTTTACCGACTTTCTCAAACAAACCAGACTGTTAAAAAATATGGGTTCCCTCGGCGGCATCATGAAAATGATTCCGGGGATGAACAAACTGTCAGACGAACAAATGCGGCAGGGAGAAGTGCAACTAAAACGCACCGAAGCCATGATTAATTCCATGACAACTGAAGAACGTCGCAACCCCGAACTTTTAGCAAGTTCTCCATCCCGTCGTCGCCGCATCGGCAAAGGCGCGGGCTACGCAGAAAACGACGTAACCAAGCTGGTCAGCGATTTCCAGAAAATGCGTACCATGATGCAGCAAATGAGTCAAGGTAACTTTACAAGTATGGGAGGATTACCCGGAATGCCGGGAATGCCGGGAATGCAGGGAATGCCGGGAATGGGTGGCCAGAAGAAAAAGAAAAAAAATAAGCCTAAAAAAGGTTTTGGTCAGTTGTAATCGAAGGAAGAAGGAAGAAGGAAAGAAGAAGGAAGATAAAACGGCGGTTTCAACCGCCTCGTCTTCTGATCCTATTGATTTTATAATTTTTAGTTTTCCTAAAACAGGCTCTCTAAGCACTTTGAATTGCTGCTCTGAATTCGCGCATGGCTTGAAGGTGATTTTCGATATTGATACACCGTACCAATAGTACAATATCTAAGTCTGGGAGAACACAAGAGCGATCGACTTCTGCATATCCATCTTCCGAAAGCGCGTACAAACGTAGCCTACCATTTTCCCAAAACCAGACCTCAGAAATTTGCAGGCGTTTGTAAGCTTCCAACTTATTAATCCCACCGCTAGTCACCACCACTTCCACCACTAAATCAGGACGTTCTCGGTTAGCTCCCAATTTATAGGATTTATCAGCTTCTCGTTTCACCAATCTCGATGGACTTTCCAGTGTCATCGATCCAGTAGGCTGATAATCAATTCCAACTAGGAGTAGATAAAGATCGAGTAGAGAACCAATTCGTTCTTTAATAGTTTCATGTTTTTCTCCCGGCATACGTCTAATCTCCAATACCCCATCTAAAAATGACAGCCTGATTCCAGGGCGATCGAGCAACTGTTCAACAGCTTTAAACTCTCTCCAGCTCATTCCATCAATTAAGATAGGTTCATCGAGTCGTTCTAACTTTTCTAAAGTTGTCGTCATCCCAAGCCCTCCTTACTCAATCCCATCTTAATTATAAGCTGTACAGCCTTGAAACTTTCTACTTCTTTAGCCGTATCAAAACTCGTCATACCATACCCGGTTAATTACCCGCAATCTCTAAAGGTTCGTAGTGAGGACTTTAGTCCGCAGAAAGAAGGACTAAAGTCCGAACGATCAAACCCAAAAAATCGCAATGTTCCTATTTACTGTCCAAAATTCCCTTATTCTCATCCGGTACAAATTCCGTCACCACTTGGCCACCACCACCGTCACCTTTGACAATCACAGTTTGATTTTTAAGCTCTCCCGCCGCCCTCGGCCCAGTCAAATTAAACACCGGATTTAGTTGCTTGTAAACCACATTTCCTTCTGCATCAAACGTCTGGTTAGTCAAATACCACGTTACGCGATCGGTATTTAATTGAGATTGACGCTTTTCCCCGATTCCCACCACATTTCCCGTCAAATAAAAGATTTTTTTATCTAAATCTCCCCGTCCCGTATCGCCAGTCATCGTCACCTTTTCCACGCGGTGAAAAATCTTCACAGGCCCCGGCGACACCACATTTTGCGCCGGAAAATTCCAACTCATCAAACTGCTTTCTATTTGCAGTGGCGGGTCTGATGGCATTAATTGAGCGTTTTGCGTTAGCGTCGCAATCTTGGTTTTTAAGTCTACATCTACTTTATCGGCAAAACCCCTGTCTGTTACCGTTTTGTCTTTGTATTTGTCAATTTGAGTAGGTTTGTCGCTGTTTACCTTTTGTTGCTCCACAAACCACACTAAATGCTCGGTGCGCAATTGCAAAACTGGATCTTTAACATTCGCCACCACAGAGCCGAATAACTCCATCCTCTTAGCCCTGCTGAAAACCCGCGCTTCCTTCGCTGAAGCACTCACCTGTTTGTTCTCTCCAGTCAAATTATTGCGAATAACTAAAACATCTTCCTTCGGTCGCCACTCCAACTCGTTTCCCCGCAATACCACGCCATTTTTCAGGTCAGTAGCGACTATATTACCTTTGAGAAAAACCTGATTTCCTTCTTGAAATACCTGCCCAGTGTCTCCCTGAATATCATAAATTTCTTTGCCGTCCTGAAACAATTTGCCCACGGGTTTCTGAACGTTAACTATCTTATTGTCTTTGCTGTAAACGGCAGTTTTTGAGTTTACTTTCCAGAACGTTTCGCCCTTTTCGTTTGCTTGTTCTAGGGTTACTTTGTTCAAAGTTAAAGTGCTGTTTGACTGCTGAGCAGTCTTGATATCTTCAGCTAATTTGTTTTTTTGAGTCTCTTGCGGAGCCGCACAAGCACCAATCTCCAAGATTAATGCTGCCAAAAATAGCAGCATTAACTTTGGGGATTTGGGAATGGAAATTTCAGATTTGAAATTAATCATTGGTAAGTGATAATTGGGCATTGGGAAAACAGGGCATTGGACATGGATAATTGGTAATTGGCTAATTAAAAACACTAATCAAAAATCTGTCATACTCGATCTAAATTTTTAACTTTTAATTTTCAATTATTCAACCCATCAGCTATTACCCATTCCCTATTCCCCATCACCCATTACCCATTACCAAATTCCCTATCTGTCGTCGTGTTCGTCCATCAAGCTTAGACCCGACAATGGGCGGTAAGCATAATTAGGGCGCGATGTTTTTTGGATGTCGTCCTTAATCATTTCCAAATCGATATAGCGATCGGCTACATTAATTAAACTGTCGCTGGTCATCGATCGCAAACTCACCACCTCAACCCGTACACCGCGATAGCTCACAGCATCCACAGCATAAGCCAAATCGCCGTCACCGCTGACCAAAACTGCCGTGTCGTAAGACCCCACCAAAGCCATCATGTCCACAGCGATTTCTACATCCAAGTTCGCCTTCTTAGAACCATCCGGTAACTGTACCAAATCCTTAGAAATCACCCGATAGCCGTTGCGACGCATCCATAGCAAAAACCCTTGCTGTTTCTCGTTCGTGCGATCGACACCCGTGTAGAAAAAAGAGCGCAACAGCCGCGAGCCCGCAGTTAAACGGCACAGCAGCTTAGTGTAATCAATTTCAATTCCCAACTGCAAAGCCGCGTAAAAAAGGTTAGACCCATCAATAAAAATTGCTACTCGACCCCGATTTTCTAGAACCTGTTCGGGCGTAAAAAGGTCATTGCTTTCTATTCTATTCAACATGATTGTTATGCCTCAATTTTTATGAAAGATTGGTAAGGAAATAAGTGCTAATTCATAATCTGTTATAGCACCCCGAGCGCTGGCTGCCAACTATGAAGGTACTGTTTCCAGCAGTTCTAGCCGCTTAAAAACAGGTTGTGGTTCCCCCAGAGTTTGGTTTGCCGGTAAAGCGCCCCAGGCAGCATGAACTGCAAAAGTCGCTAAACTGTTAACGGCAATCCGATCGTTAAAGTCTATTGAAAAACCTAGCTGCTGATAGATAGCATTGCTGATATTGGGAATAATCGGCGATAAAAGGTAAGATGCCAGTCTAACAGATTCCAGAACAGAATATAGCACTTGTTGGACACTTTCGAGCTGTCCTTGCTTGTACAAACTCCAAGGTGCTTGTACGTCAATAAACTTGTTGCCGGCTCGAACTAAGGCAAGCACAGCTTCGCAAGCCTTGCTAAAAGCCAACTCTTCGTAAAAAACCGCTACTCGATCGCCCAAATCCAGGCTCAAACCCTTGAGAAGGTTGTCATCGGAAATGTTTGCCGCCGACACATTTGGAACGTAACCATCGCAATATTTCCGAGCCATGTTTAAGGTGCGATTCAGCAAATTTCCCAAATCATTTGCTAGCTCAGCATTCAATGTATTGATAAACCGAGTTTCGTTAAAATCGCCGTCCTCTCCGAACTCAATTTCTTTGAGGAAATAGTAGCGCACTGCATCAGCGCCGTATTTATTGACCAATTCGACTGGGTTTAAAGTATTGCCCTCCGATTTCCCCATTTTTTTGCCGTCTTTGGTCAAAAACCCGTGAGCGAAGACGCGGCCTGGCATCGATAGACCCGCTGACATCAGCATTGCCGGCCAGTAAACTGCGTGGAAGCGGAGAATATCTTTGCCGATCAAGTGCAGGTCAATCGGCCACCATTTAGATAAAGCATTCTCTAACATCGGGTCGCTGTCCGGATCTAGCAAGGCTGTGACGTATCCCAGCAAAGCGTCAAACCAGACGTAAATGGTATGACTGGGGTCAACCGGTATCGGCAAGCCCCATTCCAGATTCACCCGAGAAATCGAAAAGTCTTGCAGTCCAGAGTTGACGAAGCTGAGCACTTCGTTGCGCCGACTTTCCGGCGCGATGAAATCGGGACGTTCTGCGTACAAGGCCAGCAGTTGGTCTTGATAGCGCGACAGGCGGAAAAAGTAATTTTCCTCATCGCGCCACTCAACTTCCTTGCTGGTGTGGACGGCACACCGATTTCCTGGCAACAAATCTCGTTCATCTTTGAATTCTTCGCAGGAGACGCAGTACCAGCCTTGTTGCTGGTTCAAGTAGATGTCGCCGGAGTTCCAGACGCGCTGGAAAAATTCTTTGACAATGTACTCGTGGCGGCGCGAAGTTGTGCGGATGAAGCGATCGTACTGGATGTCGAGTTGCTTCCACAGCGCCTCAAACCCAGGAACCACTAAATCGCAGTGAGCTTGGGGCGATCGCCCCAAACTCTCGGCTGTGCGCTGAATTTTCTGCCCGTGTTCGTCAGTCCCCGTCACCAGCAAAACAGATTTGCCCCGCAGGCGTTCAAATCTGGCTAGGGCATCCGCAGCCATAGTCGTGTAAGCGCTGCCAACGTGAGGTAAATCGTTTACATAATACAGAGGGGTTGTGATCGCAAAGGTATTCTTAGTTTTATCGGTCGATTTCATTGAATGCTAAAAGAAAATTACCTAAATTTTATTTCTATCTTAACTCAGCGGTTACATCTTTTATGGAGTTGCAATCAAGCCAAATGTGCTGCAAGTTACTTGCAATTGTCTAACCCGGGCTATTTTCAAAAGAAATATAGCTTTCATATCAAGACTAATCTTTTTTAGATCTTTTTGACGAACTCTAAAAAATGTCTTAATATTTGGACATTCATCTGCCTTTGGGATCTACAATCGCCCTCGCCCGCGTCCTCAATTTATCGATCGCTCGCTGGCGCCATCTCAAGCCCCGATCGCCGTCAAGTCGATAGCCCGAAACTCCTGCCAGTTTCCGATCGGCTCATGGAGGCAGAAACCTGGTTTTTGAGAAAAATCTCTCGTGAAGCGCTCGCGCTTGAGTTTATTGCCCAGCCTGAACCTGAAAGCGTGGTTTTTTGTCAATAAACCCCGGTTTCTTCATGTTGCGAGTGCATCCCAAACACAAAATAAAACCCCAAGCCAGTTAAGGCTTGGAGCTATCAAATTAGGGTGCATCTAATAAAGGATTATGCGATCGGCCTCGCTAGCCTTCAGGAAAATTCAATCGATTTCCGCCAATAGCTTCTGACAAATAATCCGCCGCAGCTTCCACCACCGCGATCGCATTTTCGTAAACCATCCGCGTCGGGCCCAAAACCCCAACACTACCCACCGGCACTGATCCCCGGCGGTAAATCGAAGAAATCAGAGTACAGCCGCGAATTGGTTCTAAGGAATTTTCCGAGCCAATACGCACCGTTACCCGCTTCCCTGGCCTGTCCAACTCAGGCGATTCAAAAATCAAAGGCCAAAGCAGTTCCTGCTCTTGTTCGAGCAATTGCACCAGGGTTTGAACTTGCTGCAACTGCGAAAAATCCGGCAAGCGCAGCGCTTCTGCCAAACCGCCGATCAGAATCCGCGTGTAAGTTGGATTGCTTTGACGGCTGCTCAAAGCAACAAGCATGGTTTCCATCCACTCAGCGTACAGTTCAAAGTCTCGGTCTAACTCGCTCCAGTCTACAGTCGAGAGTTCCGAGAGCGATCGTCCGCGCAACTTGCTGTTCAAAAAATTCGATAAAATCTGCAATTCGCGATCGACAATTTCCACATCAGGCAAATTACCTTCTGCGCCTTTGGGCAATTGCACCAAAACCGAATGAGTTTCGTAGGCATCCGTCACCACGATCAGCATCACCTTTCCAGGCTCTAGCTGCACCAGTTGCAAGTGTCGCAAACAAGCCATATTAGTTTGCGGTATGGTAATCATGGCAATGTAACCGCTGATTGTTGCCAGGATTTGAGCAGCGCCGCGAAGTGCCGCGTCCATGCGACCGTCCGACCAATTAAGCTGATCTAGTACCTGTTCTACCTTGCGGGCGAGGGTATCAGAGGGCTGAATCAACTGGTCTACATAAATTCTGTAGCCGGAGTCAGACGGGATTCGTCCGGCTGAAGTGTGGGGCTGATAAAGCAGTCCAGCTTTTTCAAGAGTCCCCATCGCATTGCGAATTGTCGCTGGACTGACGCTGAGGTTGAATTCGTCCGCCAAAGCTTTTGAGCCAACGGGTTCCGCTGTAGCTATGTAGTGGCGAACCGTTGCCCAAAGGATGTGTTGTTGCCGATCGGTGAGGTTAACGCGCACAGATATTTAAGTAGAATTAGAATTTAGAGTTGAAAGCCGCTATATTAATCGAAACGTCTGTCCCAAAAGGGCGATCGGGCAGACTTACCTCTTTAAACATAACAGATTTTAGGTTAAGGAAGAAGTCAGTTGTTATTGGTTATTGGTTATTGGTTATTGGTTATTGGTTATTTGTAAGTTCTAATGCCCAATGCCCAATGCCCAATGCCCAATGCCCAATGCTCAATGCCCCATGCCCCATGCCCCATGCCCTCTAATCATGTTCCTTAAGAATATTTTGCAGGTAACTGGCCACTGCATCCGGCTGTTCCACCATTGCCAAATGACCGCAATCAAGCTGAAGCACATTCTCGCCACAACCTTGGAACATCCAGTGAAAGCTAGCCAAATGCAGCACGTATTTTGGTTCCATAATTTTGTCTTTAGTGCCGGCAATAAAATAAACAGGCTGCTTGAGTTGGGACACTATTTGCGGCAACAGGTGAATCTGGGCTTCTGTGGTGGAGTCCAACAAAGCCCCCAAAGCTGCCTCTGGATGAGCCGCTACGAAATCTCTCAAACGCTGCCGTCCCCAGGAGCGACCGATCGAGCCTGCGACAGAATCGCGGGCAAACACGTAATCTGCTAAGGGCAAGTGAGGCAGCCAGCGGGGACGCATTTTTACTAGCTGTTTGCCCACCGCTCGAAACCGCTCGAATTCTTCCTTTAGATAGATGCCACCGCCTGCATTGATGCAGACCACGCCTTTAATGCGATCGGACAATTGGCTGGCTCCCCAAAGAGCGATCGTACCGCCGAGAGAGTGTCCCACCAGCCAAGCATTAGAAATATCCAGTTTTTCGAGTAAAATTTCCAAATCGCGAGCGTAAGCTGCGGGAGTGTAGCAGGAATTGAGCGCTTGGGAATGCCCGATCTCGCTGTCGCCGTCGTCGGCTTGAGAATCGCCAAACCCGCGCAAATCGTAGGTTAGGCACTGATAGTTTGGTGCCAAGCGATCGGTCAAAGGTTGCCAGTAGCGGCGGCTTAACAGCCAGCCGTGGACAAATACCAGAACCGGGGAAGTTGCAGTCGGAGCCGTCAAATCGTAAGCGTGCCGAACCCCTAGGATGTCGATGGTTGCCATGATTTTATCATATCGCGAAATCAGCACAGAGGGATCGGCAGTTACAGGAGGGCGATCGGCTTAATTTCACTTTTCTCAGGACTCAAGCCAGGGCTTGACAAAAAGCGGGTTTCTGAGTATGGAACATTGCATAAATCTTTGATCGATCGGTCAACCGCAGATTTAAGGCAGATCAACGCAGATCAACGCAGATAATTTCAAGATACTCTGGAAATGAGTGCAAAAGGTTTAGTGTATAGCAACCGCCACATCGGTGAGGACATAAATAACTTGATGAATAGAGCCGATACCCGTACCGAATCAATGGTTTGATTCGGGTTATGCAACTGTCGAGCGGTCAACTGTCAACTGTCCACTGCTATAAGTGCTACAGCAGATTCCATGTATGTGTGGTACACTAAATTCAGTATATCAGCATAAAAAATGAAAGCTTATTCGATCGAGTTTCGTGAAAAAATAGTTAAAACCTATGAACAAGGTGATACATCAATCAGGAAAGTAGCCCAAC
>JANYGO010000239.1 GCA_025362325.1 Cyanobacteriota bacterium
CCCAATTCTTCGAGTTGTCGCACCGGTTCTGATACGGCCGAATGCTCTACGCTGGAAATAATGATATGCTGCGGCTTTGTATAAAGACGCGCAATTCCCATAATTGCTAAATTGTCCGCTTCAGTACCGCCCGAAGTAAAAATCATCGATTCCGGTAGCGCATTAATCAAGCTAGCAACCTGCATTCTCGCTAATTCTAAAGCAGTCGCCGCCCTTTGTCCCCATTCGTGCAAGCTAGAAGGATTTCCCCATTGTTGAGTGAGAGCTTTTTGCATAGCTTCAATTGCTTCTGGGCGTGTCGGCGTTGTAGCACTATAGTCGAGGTAAATTTGCATTGTTTTAATTAAATGATGAACTAATAATGAATGAATGACTACCTAATGAATAAGGCACTTATCCTAAAGGTATTAATGATTATTGACTAATGACTCATGATTGTTAAATCCTGACTGATAACAACCGCCAACTACCAACTAATAACTGCCAAGCCAACTAACAACTGCCAACTGTCAACTGTCGTCTAATGACTTCCTGGTTTACAAACGTTGTAGTCTTCGTGGGACAAAACTTTTTGGGGAATTAAGAAAGTGCCGCAATCTTCACAAAGCATTCTGTAGTTGCGTGTTACAGGAATACTCACAATCCAACGATTGTGACGCAGGCGTTTGCCGCCGAAATCTCTGTAATTCTTATTTTCGCCCAAAGCTGCTATAATAGCGCGAGCTTTAGTGACTACATGGTCGGGTAAACCTCTGAGATCGATGACATCTCTAGCAAATGATGCTTCCCTCTCTTGTTTTTTGGTTTGTTTTTCGACCAGCACTTCAACATATTGCTGCTGCGCCACCAACTCTTGTGTGCAGCGATGGCACGCTTTACCATATCCTTTGTGACCGCAATCAAAAATTGTTTTTCTTTTAGCCATAAAGCAGCAGTATCGGGTTTGATCCACGCCCCTGAATGCTGCTACCCTACCAGTGATGCTTCCGGCATCGCGGCAGTTCTACAAGACGCAAAATCTATTCCCTTTCATAAATTTAATATATTTTAACTTTACTTGATCGAATATCTTTGAATTGTGAGTAGACCGATGACCTCAATAAAATTTTAAATTTTGTGGCTGTACTTGATTATAATTTACCAGGTTTGTGTTGGGCTGGACTGCTGACGATCGCCCTGGCGGCCTGCGGACAAGCAAAGCAGGACGTGCAGAATTTACCTCCCAGTTTGGCTCCGCTGCCTCAAGACCCCTTGTTGCAAGTATACTTCAATCAGTCCCTCACTTCGAGTTATACAGAGCCTTATCGCGCGCAAACTAGGGCTGGAGACGATCTAGAAAAGTTAATCGCCGAGGCTGTAGCAAGTGCTGGATCGACTGTAGATGTAGCGGTTCAGGAGTTTCGCTTGCCAGGTATTGCACGAAAAATGGTCGATCGCGCGCGCTCGGGAATTAAAGTCAGATTAATTGTCGAACATCTGTACAGTCGCCCTTGGAGCGATTATACAGCCCATGAGTTAGCGAAATTGCCCGATCGAGAGCGCGATCGCTACAATGAATTTGTCCAACTAGCCGATACCAATAAAGACGGCAAATTAAGCCCGGAAGAAATCAAGCAAAACGATGCTTTGGTAATTCTCAAAGATGCCGGAATTCCTGTAATTGATGATACTGCTGACGGCAGTAAAGGCAGCGGTTTGATGCACCACAAATTTGTAGTAATTGACGGCAAAATAGTCATCGTAACTTCGGCTAATTTTACCACCAGTGATATCCACGGCGATTTCAAGACAGCAGCAAGTCGCGGCAATGCGAACAATTTGCTGAAAATTGAAAGTGCTAAATTAGCGCAACTATTTACTCAAGAATTTAACATCATGTGGGGCGACGGGCCCGGAGGTAAACCGGACAGCAAATTTGGCATCAAAAAGCCGTTTCGCCCCGTCCAAAAAGTAATAGTTGACAATGCAACTGTTTCGGTGCAGTTTTCGCCGACGAGTGCGACTTTGCCTTGGGAACAAAGCGTTAACAGTTTGATCGATCGAACTTTAGTAAAGGCGAAAAAGTCGGTTGATTTGGCACTGTTTGTATTTTCCGCCCAGCGGTTGTCAAATACTCTAGAACTTGAATCTAGGCGCGGTGTGGCAGTGCGAGCTTTGATTGACTCAAATTTCATTTATCGCCCTTACAGCGAAGGTTTAGACATGATGGGGGCGACTTTGATGCAAGATTGCCGGTTGGAATCTGACAATCGCCCGTGGAGAAAGCCGCTGACTGCGGTGGGAGTGCCGCTGTTGCCAATGGGCGATCGCCTGCACCACAAATTCGGTGTGATCGACGGTAAAACGGTGCTTACAGGCTCTCACAACTGGAGTGAGGCGGCAAATCACGGGAATGATGAGACGCTGCTGGCGATCGACAGCCCCGTAGTTGGGGCCCATTTTGAGCGGGAGTTCGATCGGCTGTACAAAGGTGCAATCTTAGGAATTCCCGCCCGCATCAAACAGAAAATCGACGCTAGGAAAAAAGAATGTGAGTCAGTCCAAGCAGGATCAAAATCTGCGAATGCTAAACCTCAAACCGCCCCTAAAAAGTTAATTAATTTGAACGCCGCAACTCAGGAAGAATTAGAAACTTTACCAGGAGTTGGCCCGAAGTTAGCCGAGAGAATTATTGCGGCGCGGGAAAAGCACCCTTTTCAGTCTTGGGAAGATGTGGAACAGTTGCCAGGAGTGGGAAACAAGACTGTAGATAAGTGGCGCGATTTAGTCGCATGGTAATTAGGTTCGTAGTGAGGACTTCAGTCCTCACTACAAACCTGGTTCAAGTAACTGGATGAAAGTAAAATGCCGCTGCTAACACAATATATGTTGCTAAAAGCAGCACTCCTTCCAACCAATTAGAGCGCCCGTCGAGACTAATTAGATTAGCAATTGTCACCGCAACGGCAACTGCAACCACTTCAAACGGATTAAAGTTTAAATCCATCGGCTGATGAATCACGATACCGATAATCACCAACACCGGCGCTACCAGCAAAGCAACTAGCAAACTCGAACCCATCGCTACAGAAACCGACAAATCCATATTATTTTTCATCGCCACTCCCACCGCCGTTACGTATTCCGCCGCGCCGCCCACAATCGGCAACAGAATTACGCCTGTAAACAGTGGCGTCAATCCCAATCCTTTGGTAGTTTCTTCGACTACGCCCACGAAAATTTCTGATTCAAAAGCAACGGCAACAGTTGAGGCAACTAGCACCCCTATCCACAGCCACAAATTCGGTTTGTGCGCAGTAGATTCATCGGTATTTTCAGAATCTTCTAACTCTAGTATGCCAACTTCGTAAAGATAGCTGTGAGTTTTTAAGGAAAATAGTAGCGTTAGTGCGTAAACTGCAATTAGGACGATCGCAGTTATTAACGAAAGATTCTGAATGGCTGAGGGTTCTACTCCATTGGATGTGTAAATTACCATTGTCGGCAGCAGAATTGCAATCACTGCTAGAGTCATTGTGGAACCGTTCACCCGCGCGATAATTGGCTTAAATTCTTGTTCTTTGTAGCGGATTCCCCCTAGCAGCATGGAAAATCCCATGACTAAGAGTAAGTTGCTGATAATGGTGCCGGTGATGCTGGCTTTCACGATGTCAATTAAGCCTGCTTTTAGGGCAACTATGGCAATAATTAATTCCGTAGCATTGCCGAAGATTGCATTTAACAAGGCGCCGATGGAGGGCCCTGTGACGATCGCAACTTCTTCTGTTGCTGTGCTCAACCAAATCGCCAGAGGTATAATGCCTAAAGCTGATGTGATGAAAACTGTGAGCGAGCCCCAGTGCAAATACTCGGCGGCGAGGGAAATGGGGATGAAAATTAACAGCGCTATGGAAAGATTTTTTTTGATTGACATAGGGACTCGGATGGTGTATTGAAGCTGAGGTCGAGTTGCCGAAGCGATCGTCAAATTGATTTTAGATCAATACGCTTGGGATAAGAAGACCGGGCGGTTGAAACCAGGTTTATACAAACAAAACCGATCTCCGTGGGTTGAAGAACCGGGCGGTTGAAACCGCGTCTATACAAACACTCATCCACCTCCGTGGGTTGAAGAGCCGTCTTATCTGAGAAAAAATGCGCCGTCATTCCGAATGCTTAAAGATTTTTTATCCAAACCTAAATCATTTGTCTCGTCTAATGTTACGTCTACTGTTCCTTCGCCAACAGGTTTCATATTCACTTTTAATAATGCGTCATCTGGTCGCTTAAATAAAATTGACGCTGGTAGTGTCAGTGCTTGCAGCGTGACTGTTGAATTTTCGGCTAAGCTGCGGCGGGTCGTCTGTCCCACTACTTGATAAAATAGTCGATCGTTCGTTTTATTCGTTAATCTCACATTGGCTTTGCCATTAACGGGAACCATCTTCCCGTCAGGAACTCTTTCTGGTTCGTTAGTTTGGGCGATTTCGCCCGCAAAACTCGCATTGTTGGTGAAAGGTAAAAAGCTGTTGCCTGCTATGGCTAAGGTGACAGCCAGCAGGCTTACTATGCAGGTTTTGTCGATCGCCCTTTTGCACATTTTTTTGATTGATTTTTTATCTAAAAATTCTCACAAGCGATTTTACCTGATGCTGCTATCTTCTGGCAAGTCGCCTCAGAAGTAAATCCGAGCTTTTTGTAGCTGACGCCTTGATTGTGAAGATGCAAATTGAATATAATAAAAAGTTAAAGAGTTCGCCCAGAATATA
>JANYGO010000333.1 GCA_025362325.1 Cyanobacteriota bacterium
AAAATCCCAAACTTCTTCTAATATAAATTCTGGAATATTATCCACTTCTTTAAGGAGCAATTCTTTAGCGTTCATGTCATTTACCCATAAAGACATAGTAACTGTTCATCTATGATAGCATCCTTGAGATTAGGAGCGATCGGTATTTTTGTCAGGGATGAAGACGGCACTCGGCTGCGATTGAGTAAAGGCGATTCACGAAGAGGGATAGCTTCGCTTCACGACTAACTCACTGATTCAAGGCCAAAAGCGCGATCGCTCTTTTTGCATCCAAAGGTCGATCGCCCTTGACAACTTTTTCACTGGCGATCGCTCTTTTTGCATCCAAAGGTCGATCGCTAGCAACTCAATCTATTCTTCTCCTGGCTCATCCATGTGTAATGTGTACTGCAATGCCACCTTTAATTTTGATAAATAATCTGCTGAAATATTGCCCAATTTTTGGATTAATCGCTGCCTATCGAGGGCTACCACTTGATAGCAAAGCACCACAGACTCTTGTGTTAAACCGCCTTCACCCGCAGGTAAAATAATTGTCCCCGGTATCTTGGCACGCCGCAGATTACTTGTTACGGGAACTACCACTACTGTTGTAGTAAAGCGGTCTAACGTATCTCGCTGTACGGTAATGACTGGTCTAATCCCCGCTTGTTCCGATCCTCTAGTTGGATTAAGATCTGCTAAATAAACTTCTCCCAACATCAAATTTTATCCTGTTGCTGAAGTTGAGGAAGATAATCTGTTAAAGCGGTTTCCGCAAAAGCTAAATCTTCAGCGGTAAACTCAGCTTTCAATGCCGCCGCTTCTTCATCAGGAATGGCATCCCACTGTCTAAATAATTGTTGCTGATTAGGATTTTTGGGGAATTTACCCTGTTGACTGATTAGCTGTTTGTCAGCAAGATATTTTTGGATAGCGCGATCGAGTTCTTGTAATTCTAAACAATCTAGCATTTCAAGCCGATCGAAAATTTGGTTGAGGATTGCCTGTGACATAGGTTTTTACTTTCTGTTAAGGCTGGTTTGTCTATTATACAACCAAATGTCAGGATTTTCGAGGGTTTATACGATCGCTTTTTTTAGCATCTTGCAATAGTCGAGATCCCTTTACCACTTTTTCACTCTTAGACGGGCGATCGCACTTTTTGCATCGTGCCGGTCGAGATCCCTTTACTCATGAATTCACTCTTAGACGGGCGATCGCTCTTTGTGGCATCTTGCAATAGTTGATCGCACTTTACTCATGAATTCACTCTTAGGCGGGCGATCGCTCTTTTTGGCATCGAAAGTACGCGCTCTTCGAAGCTATCCCTCTTCGTGAATCGCCCTTTTTATAGAGTCTAAAAATGATACAATTCCATCTGTCCTAAAACTTTTATATTAAAAATAAGCCATTGACAGAATCCCATCAACCCGCTGATGCAGAAATACCCTGCATCATTAACGATCGAAAACTTGATTACTTATTCAATGCAAACATACAACCAGACGCTCATAACTCAAAAAGAGCATTACAAAATCGTCAACAACTAAATCGGTTGGGATTTGATGACGATTCAGAATCACGTCAACTTATTCAAAATCATCTTGTGCAAACAGTACAACAAGAAACTAATATTATCAAGCGCTAGATTGAGAGTTTTATTAATAAGAATACAGAAGAGGAGGGTGAAGTAGATACAGAGTTGAGAGATTCGCTGTTACCAGGTAGAACCGGAAAATTTGCCCAAGTACAAAGTTCGTGGGAAGTCCTGCCCGATGGAACGCGCCACTTTGTCAGTGCTATAATATATGGAAAATAACTGACTATAAGGGTAAAAACATGACCCAAATTAAGCTGCAAGGTGGATTTGATGAACTAGCTTTACTCGAATTCTTTTGTGAAGAACCGAAAATTTCTCAACCCTCAGATGGTTATTGGTGTTATGAAGTGACAGACCCATTAGGTGTCACCCTAAAATTTGGGATAAATATTATTCAAGAATCAGTGCAAATTGAATTAAAAATAACTGATTTAACCGTGGAAATTATGTGTTTTGAACTCGTGAAAAGCATTGAAATAACTGACTATATTAACGGCAAACTAGAATTTTCTGTAGCCCCACAAAATGAAGAGTTCAAGACTATAGTTCAAGTTGAATTGCGGCCGAGAATTAAGGTAGATTGTTCAACTCTCAGTCTTTGCCCGATCGCTGCGTAGTGTTTGCGGGCAAGAAGGGATCTCGCTTTTGATTGTAGGGACGGTTTTTGTGGGAAAGGGCGATTCACGAAGAGGGATAGCTTCGCCGCGCGTACTTTTTAGCATCGTGCCGGTCGATCGCCCTTTACGACTTTTTCACTCTTAGGCGGGCGATCGCTCTTTTAGCATCGAAAAGTCGAGATCCCTTTTCACTCTTAGGCGGGCGATCGCTCTTTTTGACATCGTGCCGGTCGATCGCCCTTTACAACTTTTTCACGGGCGAGGGGCGATTCACGAAGAGGGATAGCTTCGAAGAGCGCGTACTTTTTGGTATCAAAAGGTCGATCGCCCTTGACTACTTTTTCACTCTTAGACGGGCGATTCACGAAGAGGGATAGCTTCGAAGAGCGCGTACTTTTTGGCATCAAAAGGTCGAGCGCAATTTCTAATAACTATTCTTCCTCTCCTAAAATCTCTGGAAGATCGCGAGCAGCATGAAGTAGCCTCACAATCTCAATACATTCATCCCTTTCTACATAAAAAATTAGATGCTTGTCAAATCCCCTAACTGCCCACTTCCGCAAACCAACCAGACGCGGATTTTCAATACTATAAAGGCTACCAATACCAGGCATTTGTGCTAATTGCGAGAAAGTTTGCCTTGCCGCATCAAAGAATCTCAATGCAGCATCAAAATTATTTCCAGCGATATAAGCAAACTGTTCATCAAGGTCAACACTAGCCATTGGCCTAATGACAATTCGTCTGGTCATGTCTTCTGTTTGCGGACTTTTTCAACGAGTTCACTGCGTTTTTGTTCCCACCACTCATCCGTAATCTCAATAGATTCACCGCTATCTAAGCCTTCCAACAGTAATGTCTCAAGTTTTGTTTTTGCCACTCGTTCTAATTCTTGGCGAATCAAGTGTCGGATGTATTCGCTGGCGGTACTGTAGCCACCTTTAGCAACCTGTTCGCTGATAAAGTCCCGCATCGATTCAGGCAGCGAGATGTTGAGTGTTGTCATAGTTTGTAAACCTTTACATCTCTAACTATTCAATTATGGCAAATATTGTCAATTTTTGCCAACTGCTATTTAAGCTAAGCTCCGTCAGGGCGATTCCTTACTGGATAGCGACCCTACCCTTCACCGAACCCCTGCGGGGAACGGGAACGCTTTACCCTCTTTTTGACATCGTGCCGGTCGATCGCCATTTACAACTTTTTTACGGGCGAGAAGTACGATCGCACTTCTCGCCCTATTGTAAAGTTTTGTAAGAATTTCTATTCGGTAGCTTTAGATACAGAATTATCTGATATAGTCATAAATAGGAACAGAAAACCAGCCAAAATTAATCAAGCAAGACGGAGGAACCGCATATGTCTACCGAAAATCAAGCCCGCTCTCTGATGATGCGCCATCACCACATGGTGAAGAACCGGCAGCAATCCATGCTCAACCGCACCGCCACCGAAGTCGGGATGGAAGATACGCACTACTGGGGTCACATTCAAGGCAAGGCACAGCCCAGCCTTAAAGACAGTTACGATCGCAGCAACGCCAGCATGAGCTAAGGCAAAGCTCAATTTTCGCAATTGCCCGCTCCGTTATTACCTACATTTGGAGAAACCAGTTATGTCTACTCAAGAACAAGCCCGCAGCCTGATGATGCGCCAACAACACCTCGTTAAGAACCGCCAGGAATCTCTGCTGAGCCGTGCGGCTGCTGAAGTTGGTTTAGATACTGGTTCTCAGGCGAGTGTCGATCGCAAATAACTCGTTTTTTCAACAGCGAGACAGTTGAATCGAGTTTGTTGTTTGCCAGCTATAAATTAATCATGCCAGTTACAAAACCATCGCGACTTCTTCTTGAGTTCTAGCTCTACAGAAGAAGTCGCGATTAATTTTATTAGTCATTAGTCATTAGTCAGTAGTCAGTAGTCAGTAGTCATTGGCAATTGGGAATTGGCAATTGGGAATTGGCAATTGGCAATTGGGAAGATTTCGGTTGTAGTGCTTGTGAGCAAAAAGTGAGCTTGCATGAGAGTTGGCTCGCCTCAAACCTATACATCACCAAGAATAAAAGACGTTTGTACCGAGAAACTTGATATAATCCCTTTTCAGCAGATTGAAGGCTACTAGGGAGGTCATCATGTCAGACTGGAAAAAAATTGACGGCGGAGTTACAGCACCGAAGGGATATCGAGCATCGGGAATTACAGCGGGTTTGAAGCCTTCAGGCTTGCCGGATTTAAGTTTAATTTTGTCAGAGGTGGACGCGATCGCCGCGGGAGTCTTCACCACATCCACAGTCCGGGCTGCTTGCGTGGACTACTGCCGCCAGCGTTTGCAAGCGAAACCCAGCGCCACAGCAATTTTGTGCAATGCGGGACAAGCAAATGCTGCGACTGGCGAAGCAGGCTTAGCAGATGCCCTCGAAAGCGCGAAATTGTTGGCAGAAGCCCTGAATATTCCTTCTGAATCGATTCTTTTGGCATCCACTGGTGTGATCGGACAGCGGATTAAAATGGAGCCGCTGAGGGCGGGAATTCCGCGATTGGTTGCTGAGGCATCGGAAACTGGTTCTGATGCGGCTGCCAAGGCTATTTGTACGACTGATTTAGTGCCGAAAACGATCGCCCTGGAAACCATGTTTGGCGATCGCCCCGTGCGCATCGGCGGCATTTGCAAAGGTTCGGGAATGATTCACCCAAATATGGCAACAATGCTGGCATTTGTAACTTGCGATGCAGCAGTGTCGTCGCATTTGTGGCAGGAAATGCTGAGTCGGGCGGCTAACAGGAGTTTCAATCAAATTACTGTTGACGGCGATACCAGTACCAACGATTCGCTAATTGCTTTGACTAACGGCCAATCTCGCACGCCAGCGATTACGGAAATGGGCCCGGATGCGGAAAAATTAGAGGCGATGCTGACAGAAGTTTGCGTGCATTTAGCAAAGGCGATCGCCCGCGATGGCGAAGGTGCAACTTGTTTGGTGGAAGTGCAAGTTAGTGGCGCCGCCGACGAAGTTTCTGCGAGTAAAATTGCCAAAACAATTGTCGGTTCTTCTTTGGTGAAGGCTGCTATTTTTGGACGCGATCCTAATTGGGGCAGAATTGCGGCGGCGGCGGGGCGCGCGGGCGTTGCTTTTGAACAAGAGAATTTGCGGATTCAATTGGGAGATTTTTTGATGATGGAAAATGGACAACCGAAGGAGTTTGATAAATCTGCTGCGAGTAATTACATGAAAGCAGCCGCTGCTGGTGAATATCTGAAGGGAGACACGGTTTTAATTCAGGTTGGTGTCGGGAATGCCGGCGGTTTTGCGAAGGCTTGGGGATGCGATTTGAGTTACGACTACGTGAAGATTAATGCGGAGTATACGACTTAAGTTGAAGAGGCCCCGGCGGTTGGAAACCGCTGCGACACAGACAAAACCCGCGGGTTGAAGATGCCTCGGCGGTTGGAAACCGCGGCGACACAGACAAAACCCACCTCCGTGGGTTGAAGATGCCCCGGCGATTGAAATCGCGGCGACACAGACAAAACCCACCTCCGTGGGTTGAAGACAAACTTCACACAGTTTGCATCAAAATGAGAGACAATTTTACGCAGTTATATATCCATTTTACTTGGTAAACCTGGGATAGATTGCCTTTGATTACTCCTGATATTCAACAAGTAATCTATGCAGTAATTATTGCAGAATGTCAGCAATTGGGATGCACGGTGATTGCTGTTGGTGGTATAGAAGATCACGTTCACCTGTTAACAGGTTTTCCGACAACTTTGGCGGTATTTGAGATAATTAAGCAAGTCAAGGGTAGTTCTTCCCATTTCATCACTCACGAAATTAAACCTGGTGAATTTTTTAAATGGCAAGGCAGCTACGGAGCATTTACCGTTAGCCACGATGCGATCGACATTGTAGCTAAATATATCAGAAATCAAGCTGTTCACCACCATCAAAAATCAATGATTCCTCATTGGGAACTGACTCAAAAATCACTAGATAATCTCAATCGTCCATGATTCTTCAACCCGCGGAGGCGGGTTTCGTATGTGTCGCCGCGAATTCCATTCGCCGGGAATCTCCATCGCCCGCGATTTGTGAATCTAAAATTTCTTCAACCCGCGGAGGCGGGTTTCGTATGTGTCGCCGCGAATTCCATTCGCCGGGAATCTCAACCACTAATTCGATTCGCCCAAAATCTCAACCGCCCGCGAATTCGATTCGCCCAAAATCTCAATCGCCCGCGAATTCGATTCGCCCAAAATCTCAACCGCCCGCGAATTCGATTCGCCCAAAATCTCAACCACCCGCAATTTCAAGCACTATTTTACCGGTTACTGAGCCTGTTTCTAACAATTCATGCGCAGCTTGAGCTTGTGCTAACGGGAAAGTTTGACTGACGTGAATTTTGAGCAAATTACGATCGCACAAACGAGCACACTGCTGCAAAATCTTCGCCTGCTGTTCCTGTTCCTCCACCAAACCTTGCAGCATCGGAGTTAACATTAACTCTAGACTAATTCGCAGATTTCGCATTCTCGCCGTTTTCAAATTCCCCAAAGCCGGATCGGGTTCCAGAATTGTTACCAAATCTCCGTAAATCTTGACAGCCGGAATAGTTTGGTAAAAAGTTTCTCCCCCGACAGTATCAAAAGCCAAGTCAACTCCTTGTCCCTGAGTCCAAGTCAAAACTTCATCGACAACATCGGTATTTTTGTATAAAATAACTGAATCAGCACCCAACTGCTTGACAAATTCGGCTTTTGTTTCAGAACTAACAGTAGTACAAACCTCAGCGCCTTGCAACGAAGCCAACTGTATCGCGACGTGGCCCACACCGCCTGCACCAGCTAGAATTAGCACTTTTTGTCCGGGTTGCATCCGCCCTCGATCGTATAGCGATTCCCATGCTGTAATTAAAACTAACGGTGCCGCCGCCGCCTCAGCAAAACTTAAAGCAGCAGGCTTGATGGCGAGGAAACGTTCGTCTACAACGGCAAACTCAGCGTAAGTACCGATCGATCCACCCAAACCGCCATTGCAGAAAAAAACCTCGTCTCCCACTTGGAAACTTTGCACAGCAGCACCGACAGCCTCTACGACTCCAGCCCCGTCGCACCCCAAAACGTGAGGAGTTTTCTCGGGGTAAAAAGTGCCGCGCGATCGCAACTTAGTATCTATCGGATTGAGCCCCGCCGCCCGCAGCCTCACCAAAACTTCAGTTTCTGTTTGTATAGTAGGGGCGGGGATATCTTGCAGTCTCAATACGGACGGGCTTCCGGGCGTTTCAAAAACGATCGCTTTCATCAGGGTATTAACTCTATTTTCGCCTTCACCTCCGATCCTACCTTGTATTCGTTACCCATTCGTGACGATACTTAGTTATTTTTAAATAGATTGGCTTCAGATAACTACAACAATTGTCGAGCGGTGCTAATCGATGTTCGATCTAGATTTATTCTTTTACTTTGAAATTCTTGCATACCTTCTGGGATTATCGGCGAGTTTAGCCTTGGCGTCCGTGATTTATCTCAAATGGCAGCGAAGGCCTCCCAGTCTGCCGCCGACAGCAGAAAAACGGCAGTTGGCAGAATTAAACGACGATTCATCTGCGGGATTGAAAATTTGGCAAAACTTTTTGATTTTCTCCAACTCAAATCTGTGGCCGATCGCTGACAGATTATTGAGTAAAGTTTTATGTATTAGCCGCGCTCTATTCCTCCCCCAGCAACAGCGCCCAACAGGGAATTCTTCGCCTCAGATCGGGCCTGCAACTAGCAAAACCGTAAGTCTGAGCAGCTCGGGATCGATCGAGCAAAATGCCGAGCGCCCGAATGCAGACAACCCTTGCAAAGTCAACTCTTTCCCGAAATTAGAAGCAGACTTGCTGAGCGACATCCTAGCAGGTACTGATTCGCCCGGAGGAGCAGAATTCTTTGATGGCTTAGTTCGCCACTTAGCCTCAGCACTCGGAGTTCGCAGCGCCGTTGTTTCCAAGTCGAGGAAGTCGATCGAACGCACCGCTCCGACTCCCGATCGATTGCAAGTTATCAGTTTTTGGAGCGACGGACAGCAGCAGCCCAACTTTGAGTGCGACACCGCCCATACTCCCGAAGCGCTAGTGTTGGAGCAGGGAATGTACGGGTGTCCAGACAGCCTCCTGGAAACCTTCCCACAAGACCGCAGACAGGTTGTTACAGGTGCGCGCAGTTTCCTGGGAGCCTTGCTCAAAAACTCCTACAGCGAACCTTTAGGAATTATTTGTATTTTCCACGATCGCCCGCTGCTAGAAGCACATCTCACTAAATTTCGACTAATTCTCAGCATCTTTGCCGGACAAGCCACCGCTGAATTAGAGCGGCAGCGCCTAGAAGCAGCACTCTGCACCGTAGAAGCGAAATACTGCGCCCTTGTAGAACAAATGCCCGCTGTCACCTACATTTCTCCCCTCAACCGCAGCGCTGCCAAACTTTACATCAGCCCGCAAATTGAGACTTTTCTAGGTTATTCTGTAGCTGAATGGAGGGCAGACCCAGATTTGTGGCTGAAACTCGTTCACCCAGAAGACCGCGATCGGGTATTAGTTGAAAACGCCACACAGAAATTCACTGATGGAGAAGATATCTTCTGCGAGGGGTCGCTGGTTTCAGAATACCGCGCGATCGCCCGCAACGGTCGAGTCGTCTGGTTCCGCGATCAAGCGACGGCAGTTCGCGATGAAGCAAGCAAGTCTGTCATCCTTCAAGGCGCAATGTTTGACATCACAGAGACGAAAGTAGCTGCCAGCGCCCTGCTAGAAAGCGAATACCGCTATTACACTTTGGCCAAAATACTGCCGGTCGGAATTTTTCGCGCCGACGCTGCTGGAGATTGCTTGTACGTCAACGAGCGATTTTTGGAGATGGTGGGACTGACTGCGCCAAAGGCACTAGGCGAAGGTTGGGCGCAAAGTTTGCATCCCGAAGACCGCGAGCGTGTTTTGAGCCAGTGGTATCGCGCTGTCACAGACAAGTTGCCCTGTAAGTTAGAGTACCGTTTTTGCAACGGTGACTTCACAACCTGGGTCTTTTGCCAAGCAGTGCCAGAAATGACCAAAAGCGGTGAAGTTCTGGGCTATCTCGGCACGTTGACCGATATCACGGATCGCAAGCAGGCAGAATTCGCACTGCAACAGGCGGAAGAGAAATACCGCAGTATCTTTGAAAATGCGATCGA
>JANYGO010000347.1 GCA_025362325.1 Cyanobacteriota bacterium
CTAATCAAATTGAAGATTTGAGTGAGTTACTTTTTGATTTATCGGGTCCAGATAAACCTGTTAAATGCCTCGCATAATCTCGGTCAATAGCCTTCATAGCCTTGATTTAGCCTCTCGACAATTAATCCACCCTGCTTATTAAGGGGGGCTAGGGGGGCTCTCCGGGCTTAACTGAACCGTATTGTTGTATGCCCGCTCTTCCATTCGCCCGCTCTTAATTTCCCCGTCGGCTTTTTGGGGCTGCTGAGTTTGTTAGGTTAAACTAAAAATAAGACTATAAAATAAGAATACCTCAACCTATTTAAAATTTTTTATAGTTCAGTCCACTCCTTGGGAGTTTGGGTATTGCCACTTATGATAACAGACTCTTTCCACCTGTCTCTCCTAGAACGGGCGATCGCCGCGTCGAGCAACAGCATCATCATTGCAGATGCTAACAGCCATGACATACCTATTATCTACTGCAATCCTGCTTTTGAGAAACTGACGGGTTACAGTAGCGAAGAAGTTATAGGACGCAACTGTCGGTTTTTGCAGGGTGCCGATACCGATCGCGCCCAATTAGACAAACTCCGCAGCGGTTTGCGATCGGGAACAGAAATTAAGGTAGTTCTCAAAAATTACCGCAAAGACAAAACTCCTTTTTGGAACGAATTAACCGTTTCCCCCGTTCTCAATGGCGAGGGAAAATTAACTCATTTTATCGGAGTTCAAAACGATATTACCAAAAGAATCATAGCCGAAATAGCCCTGCAAGAAAGCGAAGAAAGATTGCGGGCTATCGCCGCTGCAACTCCCGTTCCCATCTTAATAACCTGCCGATCAGATAGCACAATATTGTACGCAAATCCAGCATTAGGGGAAACTTTCGGTTTGAGTTCCCAAAAGTTTATTGGCAGCAAAAAAATCGATTTTTTTGCTGACGCGAGCGATCGCCATAAAATGCTAGAATTAGTCAAAGAAAAGGGCTTTAGCGACGGTCAACAAATCTGCCTCAAAAAAGCAAACGGCAGTTTGTTTTGGGTAAAAATGTCGATGCGAGCGATTAATTTTAACGGTGAAGCGGCAATTTTATCGGCATTTTACGATATTACCGATCGCGTAGAAGCAGAAACAGCACTACGGCAAAGCGAAGCGAGGTTTCAAAAACTAGCCGCCAACGTTCCCGGGATGATTTATCAATTTCAGTTAGCAGCAGACGGTACTGTGTCATTCCCCTACGTCAGTTCCGGCTGCCGCGAACTCTGGGAATTAGAACCAGATGTACTCCAAAACTCAGCTATTGGCGCGATCGAAATGATTCATCCAGACGACGCGCAAAGCTTCCAGGAATCTGTGGCTGTCTCAGCTACAACTTTAGAGCCTTGGCGGTGGGAAGGCAGATTTGTTTTACCGGGCGATCGGATTAAGTGGATTAGCGGAGCTTCCCGACCTGAATTGGGCACAAAAGGTGACATTATTTGGGACGGCTTGTTGATTGACATTAGCGATCGCAAACAGGCAGAATCAGCACTGCGGCAAAGCGAAACCAGATTCCAAAAAATGGCCGCCAACCTGCCGGGAATGATTTATCAATACTTGCTGCATTCCGACGGTTCCGATGAATTCACTTATGTCAGTCCCGGCTGTTGGGAACTCTACGAATTAGAGCCAGAAAAAGTTCAAAATAACTCAGATTTAATGTGGTCGTTGGTGCATCCAGAAGACCTAAAAATCATGTCAGAATCAGTTGCAATTTCAGCGCAAACTTTACAACCTTGGAAATATGAAGGGCGGATCGTCACTCGATCGGGAAAACTGAAATGGATTCGCGGCCTCGCCCGCCCCGAACTGCAACCGGGCGGCGATATACTTTGGGAGGGGGTGACAATCGACATCAGCGATCGCAAGCTAGCAGAAATCGCCCTGGGCGAGTCAAAAATTGCCCTGCAACAAGTCAATCAAGAACTAGAAAAGCGCGTCCTACAGCGCACGGAAGCCTTGCACGCCTCGCAAAAAATGCTGTGGTTGGTGATCGACAACATCCCTCAGTTAATCGCCTGGAAAAATCGAGATTTAGTTTACTTGGGAGGTAACAAAAACTTTGCCAAAATCGCAGGTTTCAATCATCCCAGTGAAATAGTCGGTCTCACCGACTACGATATGCCTTGGAAGCCAGAAGAAACAGAATTTTTTCGAGCCTGCGACCAGCGCATCATGGCAACCAACACCGCAGAATATCACATTATCCAGCCGCAACTGCAAGCCGACGGCACCCAGCGCTGGGTGGAGACAAATAAAATACCTTTACACGACAATTACGGCAATGTAGTCGGCATTTTGTCTACGTTTGAAGACATCACCGCTCGGCTTTCCCTAGAAGCTAAAGTGCAGGCCAGCGAGGAACTATTTCGCAAAATTTTTGAAGATGCACCCATAGGGATCTACTTAGCCAATTTAGAAGATAACCAGTTAGTGCGAGTTAATAAAAATTTCTGCCAAATGCTGGGTTCTTCCGCTGCAGAATTGTTAGATAAAACATTTATAGAAATTGGACATCCCGAAGATCGACCCCAAAAACTCCAAGTTGCTGCTGCTCTTTATCGGGGAGAAATTGCGAGCTATCAAATCGAAATTCGCCAGATTGCGGCGACAGGCAAAATTGTTTGGGTAAACGTGACATCTACTCTGATTCGAGATGGCGAAGGAAAACCTATTTACAAATTAGGGATGATTGAAAATATAACCAACCGCAAAATTTCCGCAGCAGCACTCCAAGCTTCAGAATCTCAATTGAGAAAACAAGCAGCCCAATTGCAAGAAGCCTACGAACAGCTACAACACGCTCAAATCCAATTAGTTCAATCTGAAAAAATGTCGAGTCTCGGTCAAATGATGGCCGGGATTGCCCACGAAATCAACAATCCTGCAACTTTTATTCACGGCAATATTTCTCATGCCCAGAACTATTTTAACGATTTAATAGAAGTCTTGAATCTCTACCAGGAATCCTACCCGTCCCCAGCTCCTCAGATTGTTGAAAAAGTTAAGGAACTAGAGTTAGATTTCCTCAAGGAAGACTTGCCAAAAATGTTAAATTCTATGAGAGTAGGGATAGAAAGAATTAGTAAAATTGTGTTGTCGATGCGGAACTTTTCGCGACTGGATGAATCAGAAATGAAGTTGGTAGACATTCATGAAGGAATTGACAGCACGCTGTTAATTTTGCAGCACAGATTGCATCAAGAAAATCCAAAAAGCCGGATTGAAGTTATTAAAGACTACGGAAAAATCTCGAAGATTGACTGTTGTGCGGGGCAGTTAAACCAGGTATTTCTCAATATTATCGGCAATGCGATCGAGGCTCTAGAAAACCAACCGCAACCCCGGACGATCGTGATTCGCACAGAAATGAAAAAAGCCGGGTTGACAAGCCACAATGAAAGCAAGCTGAGTCAGTGCGATCGCATCGTCATTTGCATCGCAGACAGCGGCCAGGGAATGACCGAAGACGTTCGCAAGCGGGTGTTTGACCCCTTCTTCACCACCAAACCGGTAGGGTCTGGAACAGGCTTGGGATTGTCCATCAGCCATCAGATTGTGGTAGAAAAACATAGGGGAACCCTGCGGTGCATCTGTGCGCCCGGACAAGGAGCGGAATTCTGGATTGAAATTCCCAGCACGAGCGATCGTCCATTCACCTAAAAGTTTCAATATCTAACTTTTAATTCCCAATTGCAGTCGGTGCTTGAGTTATCAGGGTTTTGAATTAACGGCAATCAGACGCCGAAATTAATCTCACTGGCGCGGTGCGATCATCTGCAGCCCTTATTCGCTAGGCAATTATGCTTAAAAAACTACCTTTATCCTGGTCTCGCTACATTCCAGCCGGGTTGACGCTCGTTTTGGGTGTCGGACTCTCGGCCCTGTCATTTGCCTTGGTTTGGAACTGGGAAGACAAGCGCCGCGACTACGAAATGCACCGCCGCATCGATGATATTTCGATCGGCATTGAGCGCCAACTCAACTCCGACTTAGACGCAGTTCTCGCCCTCAGCGACTACATGAAAGCCTTTAGCGTCGTCGAACGTTCCTCTTTTGCTCGGTTTGTCGGCCGTCCCCTAGCCGTCCACCCCAGCCTGCAACTTTTGGCTTGGGCCCCGCGCGTCCCCAATTCCCAGCGGCGAAACTACGAAGCCAAAGCCAAAACCGAAACCGACTCCAGCTTCGAGATTACAGAACGCGGCCCGCGAGGAGAACTCCGCAAAGCCGGCCAGCGTTCCGAATACTTCCCGGCTTCCTACGCCGAACCGACAGCCGGAAACGAAACAATATTGGGCTTTGACCTCGCCTCTCACCCAGAAATCCGCAGCGCGATCGATCGATCGCGCGATACTGGAGAAATGATTGTCACCAGCTACGCCGGCCTAACTCAGGGCAATTCCCCAGAACAGGGTCTTTTGGCAATAGTTCCGATTTACGAAAACAGCACTAAACCGACTACCCTGGAATCCCGCCGCCAACTGCTACAAGGATTTATTCTGGGCGTATTTCGAGGCAAAGATATTTTCCAAACCTCTTTAAAAGGACGCAACACCGACTACCTCACCATTTATCTCGCCAGCGACGCTCCAGAGCCGCAAGAAGCACCGCCGCTGTTACCGCACAAGGGAGACCGGGTTCTCAATAATCTGGCTGCTGACGGCCAACTTCAGCAATTTGCGCTGCTGTTCCAATCCTCCAGCCAACAAGTGTTGACCGCATCAGCCGGTGCCCAACGGCAAGTCAAGTCAAACTGTCCGATTCTTGACAATCCAGGCCCGGAGTATGCGGCTTGCCAAAGGCTGCTGAAAATTAGTGGCCGCCAGTGGTCTCTGTACGTGTCCGCAACGCCGGAAATTCGCAGCACTCGCAAGCACTGGCGTTCTTGGGGAACGCTGACGATGGGGATGCTGTGGACTCTGATTCCGGTGACATATATGCTGACAGCTTTGAGCCGCACCGCCCAAATCGAAAAACTAGCCCGAGAAAGAATTCGCCAAGCCGAACAGTTGCAGGCTGCTTACCAACAGTTGGAACTCGAACAAGCTAAATCCGAGCAACTGCTGCTGAACGTTTTGCCCGCAGCGATCGCCCTGCGTTTGAAGGACAAGGAACAAAATATTGCCGAAAGTTTTGCGGAAGTAACTGTGATGTTTGCCGATATTGTGGGGTTTACAGAATTGTCATCGAGAATTTCTGCGACTGCGGTAGTGAAAGTGCTCAACGATATTTTTTCGGCTTTTGACCACTTGGCCGATCGCCACGGTTTAGAGAAAATTAAGACTATTGGTGATGCTTACATGGTTGTCGGCGGTTTACCTACGGCGCGAGAGGATCATGCGGAGGCGATCGCCAATATGGCGATCGATATGCTGCACGAAATTCGGCTTCTCAGCTTAGAGCATTCGGAACCATTCAGCATTCGGATCGGGATTAGCACCGGCCCTGTAGTTGCCGGAGTCATCGGCTTAAAAAAGTTTATTTACGACCTTTGGGGCGACACAGTAAATATTGCTTCGCGCATGGAATCCCACGGGATTACCGGCTGCATTCAAGTCACCGCCGAAACCTACGAAATATTAAAGGATAAATACACATTTCAGAAGCGCGGCGCCATTCAAGTTAAGGGCAAGGGATACATGATTACTTATTTACTTACAGGCAAAAAAGATGATTAACACCGCCCAAAAGCGGATACAAGGCTGCGATTCCCCGATCGACTAAGACTTTCGATCGCCAAGCTAAGATAGGGTAAGCTTAAGGTATTCTGTCCTATCAATTCCGGTTGCATCGGAATTAATATTATCCGAAATGAGGACACTGCACGTGCCGTCTCCCTACGGTGATTAATGTAGGGGCACGTGCAGTCTCCTCGCTTATCATGTCTGAGTGCAACAGTCTCTTGATGTCACGCCTGCACCAAATGAGGAAAAACCATGACGACGCTGCTAATTCAAACCGAAAGCATCCCACTGATCGTCAATCTCCCTGCGATCGAATCGATGACTGTTGAACAGTTCTATGAATTCTGTCTAGTTAATCGCGATTTGAGAATTGAGCGTACAGCCAGTGGGGAAGTTATCATTATGCCACCAGCCTTTTCAGATACAGGGAACCGCAACCTTAAAATTGCTCAGCAACTTGCGAACTGGGCAGAACAAGATGGCACAGGTGAAACGTTTGACTCCAGTGCAGGCTTTACCTTGCCCAATGGAGCAACCCGCTCCCCCGATGCCTCATGGATTAAACTAGAGCGCTGGAATGCCTTAACTGAAGAACAAAAAGCCTCATTCGCCCCGATTTGTCCAGACTTTGTGATCGAATTGCGGTCTTCTAGTGACACTCTCAAGGGATTGCAAAAAAAGATGCAAGAATATATTGACAACGGTGTATCGCTGGGCTTGTTGATCGATCGCAAAAACATAAAAGTCTACATCTACCGTCCCGATCGCGAACCTGAAATCTTAGATAATCCTGAAACAGTGATCACAGATCCAGAGTTACCGGGATTTGTCTTGCGGATGGCAAAAATCTGGTAATGCGAGATAGTTACATCGGGTGCATCTCATTTTTGCCAATATATTCGTAGGGGCGAAGCATTCCGGCGGTAAATTTCTGGTTCTCACTAATAAGTTGTCTGCCGGAATGCTTCACGCATGGAATCCCACGGAATTACCGGCTGCATTCAAGTCACCGCCGAAACCTATGAAATATTAAAGGATAAATATACTTTTCAGAAGCGCGGCGCGATTCAAGTTAAGGGCAAGGGATACATGGTTACTTATTTGCTGACTGGCCGCAAATAATTCCAAGACACACGGGTAGTCAGAAACCGGGTTTTTTTCGGAAATACTTCGTTACTGCCCGCAGCCTGGATAAAAACCCGGTTTCTTTGGCTTTATGGGTAAATCCTAGATACATTATTTTTTAGCTCGAATCACTAAATCAATTAACTGTTCTCGTCCCCAGAGTTGTACCCCATTCGCTTGAGCCAGTTTATGAGCATTGGATGTAAACTCGCTGTTCGTAATGGCGATCGCATCCTGCGCCCCGTAATACTTAACCGCACTAACCACTTCTTGCACAGCGGAATTTCCCACTTTGCCTTGATAGCGTTTTGCCTGAACAACGGTTTTCTTGCGGGCTTTAGAGAGAATTAAGTCCGCACCAAAATCCCCCGTTTTGGGTGTCATTTCGACCGCATAGCCGAGATTGCGGAAACAGCAGGCTAAAAATTCCTCAAACTCTTCTCCCGTCATGCGATCGACCTGATCGATTAAATACCCAATCTCTGGGACTTCTAACCGCGTAGAACCTGCTAAAATCTGCTTGAATTTTTTCAGCAGAATTGCACTCAATTTAGCAGAAGGAGAATGAGAAGAGCGAGAGGGAGTTTGTGATTCAGTATCGATTAAATCAGCAATCTTTGGCACGTCTAATAGTGTAGCAACTTTTAAGATTTTTTTGAAGTTTTGCAGCATACTTGAACTCAATTTATTAGTAGAAGAATCCGAAGATAAAGAGGGAGTTTGTGATGCAGCTTGGACTTCAGTTTGTGCTTCAGTGGGTTCCGATACCGCATCCTCGATCGAAGTTTGCTGGGCTTGCTTTTGGGCTTGCTTTCTTTTGCTCAAAACAGCCCGTTGAATTGTCAGCAAAAATTTTCCCTCTTGTTCATTAATTTCACCGTCAGCCTCGACGATCTCAGTGCATCGCTTTAAAAGTGGTTCGGCAAAGTCGAGTTCAAGTTGTTCGAGTAAAATATCCAACTTGGGAAGTAATTTAGACTTATTTGTCACAGCTTCAATCTCAGCTAAAGTCCTGGGATTTAAATTCGCCGCTCGTAATTCCGGTAATAACTCATCCCATCGGGTGAATTTTTTGCTCGCATAGACGACATACACCAAAATCCAATCCATCACCGTTTCTTGTGCGATCGCTTTTTCTAAATATTGCTCACTTTCCGCTTGCAATACTTCTCGTAAATCTTCCAGCTTAGTTTCGATTTCCGAGGAATCGAGATGCGCTTCATAAAACCGACAAGCACCGTATCCCAGCGCGTAAATCATTGCTGCACTGGCGCTAGCATTAATCACGGCACCCGCCAAGGGAATATTGCTGACAAGGGTAACTCCAGCTTCGATCGCTAAATTGCTACCCAAGGATAAACCGAAAATAGCGACAACTTCTGCTTTGCGATCGCTCGAGCACAAATCCATGCCATAGGCAGCAGCAATTTGATAAACCAACTCGGCAGATAACGCCGTCATTGCCGCTAAATCCATGCCAGCCAAAGCCAAAGCCGTGCCGGGGACTAAACTGCTAGCCAAGCCAGTTCCTGCCGCTAGCAAGGCTTTTTGCACCATCAAGTGATGTGCAATCTCTTGGGGTTTCTCGTGAGGATATTGGCGCTGTAACTCTCGAACTTTCGCCTCGGCCTTCACGACATCAACAGCATCTATAGCATTAACTAACCAGTCGATTTTGAACTTTTCAGTCAGTTTTTTCAGAATAGGACTCTGGGAAATCAAACCGAGGGCTGAACCAAAAAAATTGGGAACTTGCAGTGCTGCACTTCCAGCACTCGCAGCCGCATTCCCTACCGCACTCGCCGTATCAACAATCGCACTTCCGGCACTCGCCGCCGCATTCCCTACCGCACTCGCCGTATTAACAAAAATCGCACTTCCAGCACTGCCGGCTGCATTCCCCACCGCACTAGCCGTATCAATAATCGCACTTCCAGCACTCGCCGCCGCACTCCCTACCGCACTAGCCGTATCAACAATCGCACTTCCAGCACTCGCCGCCGCATTTCCTACCGCACTCGCGCTTGCAGAGACGGCTCCGAAAACGGAACCGAACCAATTGGATGTATGCTCTGGTTTAGCCTGCACATCCGATTTGGATCGATCGTTAGTTTCTGCTACTTCGGTTGCTGACGGAACTTCTTCTGACTGGGTGCTGTCTGGGTTGATTTCGTTGTTATCTGGCATGGATTTATACCATTTATAAAAAAGGTTGCTACCAGAAAAATATTAGGTTTGTTTCCTGGGTTCTTGAAAATAACAGGTGCGTCGCTATTAGATTGTAGCTATTTTTTGAGGATTGTCGATGTATCCGCACCCTACGAATTTTGCTAGTCATGGATGCGGACTAAAGTCCTCACTACAAACCTAGGGATTTTACATCATAATCGAAGACATCAATTCATCGGTCATTTCAAAATTAGCCGTCACACTTTGCACATCGTCCAAATCTTCCAGTGCGTCCATTAACTTAAGGAGCGATCGAGCTTTTTCAGGAGTGTCTATTTCCACTGTATTGCTAGGAATCCAGCGATTTTCCGACTGTAAAACTGCAAAACCCGTTTGTTTCAAAACATCAGCCAGTTCTTCCAAATTAGGCACACTTGTAAATACCTCTGCACCTTCAGTATCCTCATCAATTAATATCAAATCGTAAGATTCCGCAGCAGCTTCTAGAGATGCTTCAAACAATTTTTCCTCATCAATCGGGCCGCGTACCGTACAAACCCCTTTGTGGTCAAACATCCAGCCCACACAACCAGTTTCGCCCAGATTGCCGCCATTTTTAGTAAAAGCTTCTCGCAAGTCAGCAGCCGTGCGGTTGCGGTTGTCTGTCAGCGCTTCAATCATAATCGCAACTCCGCCAACGCCGTAACCTTCGTAGCGAATAGCTTCTAATTCCGAACTCCCCCCGGCTAAACCGGCACCTTTGGCGATCGCCCTTTCGATGTTTTCACTAGGAATATCAGCCGCCTTCGCTTTTTCAATAGCCGTGCGCAGTTGAAAATTGCCAGCGGGATCGGGAACTCCGCTGCGGGCGGCGACAATTATTTCGCGAGATATTCTAGCAAAAACCTTGCCTTTAACGGCATCAACTCTCGCTTTTTGGCGTTTAATATTCGCCCATTTACTGTGTCCAGCCATACCGATTTAAGATTTTGAATTTAAAATGTGCGATCGAGATCAAATAAACGCAGGGCGTGTACTGCGCACCTTACCCGTACACATAGCATAGAATGCGATTTTTTGCACAAATCTCAACTTTAATTAAAGCGGATAACGGTTTCAGAGTCCGTGAGGTGAGAAGTATCGCCATTAAGTGCGATCGACCATTCGCCCTCACCCCGCACCACTTTCACCAAACAGCACAGAGAAGCATTAATTTCCGTTTCAGCACCGCCCGCCAGCCCGATCGCAGTTCCCAAAACCGACGCACCGTGACCTACTAATAACATATCCTCCGGAAACTCAGCAGCGAGGCGTTTAGCAGTTTCCCCCGCCCTTTTGAGACAAGCTTCAGCGGTTTCGGGATAATTAGCAATACCGCCTTTGTAAGAAGCATCAATCCTGGGAAAACGCCTGCACAAATCTTCGACAGATTCAGTTTCCGGCATTTCTGTCATCCATTCAGGATTCAGCCATTCGCAAAGTCCCCACTCTAGTTTAATTGACAAATCGAGAGCTTCCGCCGCGTGATTTGCCGTTTGGACAGTACGCAAAAAAGGGGAAGCAAAAATGTGAGAAATTCCTTCACCTTTGAGGCGATTGGCGAGTTGTTTGGCTTGAA
>JANYGO010000372.1 GCA_025362325.1 Cyanobacteriota bacterium
CTTCAATTAAATTCATTGCTGATTCATTCCATAATTATAGTCTACCCGGACGGAACCGACTTGATTAGCTCTTCTATCATACATTCCCCCGCTGACAATTAATCCACCCTGCTTGCTTTCGGGGGGCTAGGGGGGATCGAGGGCCTAAGCAACGCACACCAAATCCCATTGTACGCACCAAAGTCGCCCTACAAACAATACTTATTTCACCCCAGAGAACAAACCCTGCCAATCTCCCGGAGAACTAGAATTTTCCCCCTCTTTTACCTCAAAAGTAACCTTACAAGCCTGCGGTTCTTCCAAAGCTTGCACGCACAATTCTGCAATATCTTCCCGGCTAACTTTACCCCGAATATTGTCTCCTTGCTCGAATATCAAAGCTTTGCCGCCCGCTTCTTCAGTCAAAGCACAAGGTCTGACAACAGTATAAGGTATGCCGCTCGATCGCACGCAATCCTCCCCTTTCAACTTCCAAGTCAAAATTCCCCCCAACATATCGTTCATCCTGACAGCCGGCGGTTCATCTTCCAAGATCAGTCCAGGGCGCCCAGGGCGAGTAACTCCAGCCGAACTCACCATCACAAATCGCGGCAAAGTCTGGCCGCCATCAGCTTTAATAGATTCTAATTCCAGTTGAAAAACACCCGGTGTAAATTTTGGATTCAGGGCGCCGTCGTATTCAAACTTGCTCAGCATTAACTGAAAAGAATAAATACTACTAGCATCAAATTTCGAGCCATCTTTGACAGTTTTCGCCCGGAATACGGGAATCAACTTATCAAAGGGAACCACGATCGTAATCCAGGTATTGTAAACAGTATCGAACGAATAGCAATAGCCAATGCCATCCCATTTAGCCTCGCTGCGCACAATTAATTTGTAACGCTTACCGTCCCCTTTGACGCGCAGCAGGAGGCCGCTACATCCTGCGAGATTGACCGGAGGATCGAAGTTGCGAGTCCGCACGGAAGCAAAGCCGCCGGAGTTGGCAGTGGAAACATTGCCCGTGAATATAGCTGTACTGTCTGTAAGGACGATCGAACTTTCGCTAGTGCCGCCCATCACAACATCGTCGAGAGCGCCCCAAGTTTCTTTTAAATCTTGGGTAGGTTTTGTGAAGTCAAAAATGATTTTTTCGCCTGCTTTAACGAGCTGGCTGCGAACAGCTTGCACTAAATTATTGATGCCTTTGTATTCAACTATTTCGGGAACATCCACAACTTCCGGCATATAAAACTTGATGCCTTGATAGTATTTTTCCCTGGTTGGGGTGTCTCCTTCTACAGGTTGAACTTTGGTGCCGGTGCAGCAGATAACTGCATCTACCCCCTCGGTTACTAAGGGCGTTAGCGTCTCGGCGAGAGTGATATCTCCTTCGACTAATTCAACATTTTTGCCGAGAATTTCTGTTGCTCTTTTGGTATCTCTGACGAGACAGCGCACTTGATATCCCCGCTGTTGCAGCCGCTTGACAACTCGCTTCCCCACGCCGCCTGTGGCACCAGCTACTAATATTAGTTTGGGTTTGTCTTTTTTACTGTTGCTGCTGCTTCCGAACAGTTGTTGCAGCCAGCTAATGCTGCCAATGAAGGGAATAACGCCGAAATAAGCCAAGGTTTTGACAAATCTGCCGGCATCCCATTGGGCGGTATTTTTTTCAGTCACAGTTGCTTCCTCAGAGTTGGCTCAAATCTACTTAGCTGCTTTTGTATTTTAATCGAATTTTCGATTTTTGAATTTGGGAGATGAGCGCATTTTTTTCACTTAACAATCGGTTTGGGATAAGTTTGGCTCAAGGGAATCTGAATAATCAACTTTGTTCCCTCTCCGGGGGCTGAAATGCAGCTCAATTTGCCGCCGTGTTGTTCCACCACAATTTCGTGGGAAATGGCCAAACCTATTCCTGCACCTTTACCCACCGGTTTTGTGGTAAAAAACGGCTCAAATATTTTCTGGCTAACTGTTTCTTCCATGCCCCAACCGTTATCCTCGATCCGAATTGTTACGGCTTTTTCTCCCGGACAAACTTCTGTCACGATCCGAATTTGTCCGCACTTAGCCTGGCCTTCTTCGCACCCGCTGTGCGGCGATAAATTTTTGTGGAGAAAGGCATCTTCTAGAGCATCAATTGCATTTGTCAGTACATTCATAAATACTTGGTTGATCTCAACTGCGTAACACTCAACCAATGGCAGAGAGCCATATTCTTTGATGAGATGAATTGCAGGGCGATTCCCTACGGGATAGCTTTGCTTCACGGGCTTCGGTTTGAGTCGGTTGCTCAAAATCAGCAAGGCGCTGTCCAATCCGTCGTGAATGTCAACTGGTTTAATCTCTGCTTCGTCAATTCTAGAGAAGTTTCGCAGCGACTGAACTATCTCGCGGATGCGGTTAGCTCCTACTTTCATTGAACCCAGCAACTTCGGTAAGTCTTCAACTATAAACTCTACTTCTGCTGCTTCTATTTCAGCTTTAATTTCTGGCGAAGGCGAGGGATAGTGCTGAGCGTAAAGCTGCAATAAATTGATTAGTTTTTCACTGTATTCGTCGGCATAGCTAAGATTTCCGTAGATGAAGTTAATCGGGTTAGTAACTTCATAGGCTACCGCCGCCACCAACTGTCCCAAACTTGACATTCTTTCGCTTTGCACCAATTGAGTTTGCGTCCGCTGAAGCTCCGACATCGCTGTTTTTAAATGAGCAGATTTTTCCCGTTCTCTGGCGACTGATGCTTCTAGTGCTGTATTTAATTTTTTGAGTTTGTCGGCTTGGCGCAGCACGATATTAATCATGGCTTTTTTCAGTTCCAATGCAGCGTCTATTTCGCATTGTTTCCAAGGCAGTGATTGGCAACTCACATTTTCTTTCCACAGATCGAAGGATTTCCGAGGAGACAGTCGGTGGCCGCCATCTTCATCTATTTGAACTAATTTGTTCGGGTTTCCAGCCCAATGTACCGTCTTAATTACTTCCGGGCGAAACCACAAAACGTATATTTTTTGAGTGGGCGATATTGCGACAGCCAAACACCCGCTGGCCGTGTCTTTAAATTCCTCAGCTTCTGGATAGCATTTGGTCAGCGAGTCTGTATAAAATATTTCTTTTCTTAGGTTTTTTTGCACCCAATCAGTTAAGTATTTGAGCGATTCTCCCGGAGGTGTCTGCCCGACTCGATAGCAATTGTCTCCAAATACTATTGCTGCTCCCTGGGCGTTGACTGCTTCCAGCAAATTATGCTGGCATTTAACTAACACTTGCGACAAGTTTTCGGAGGTGGATATGTCTTCAAAAATCTTGGTTTGAATAGATTTTAAGTGTAGTTTGTAGTCGTAGTCTTCGTTTGCTTCTTTTGATTGCAGTTCTAAGGACATTACTTGCCCGATAAATTCGCAGGCGGCGCGCAATTCATAGTTGAGGTATTTTGGTGTATAGTTGTGGCAAGCAATCAATCCCCACAGTTTTTTATCTTTGATTAATGAGATTGACATCGAAGCTGCAACGCCCATATTGTGCAGGTATTCTAGGTGAATGGGAGAAACGCTTCTCAATACGCTGAAACTGAGGTCTACGGGCCCGTTGGTAACAGGATTGTTTGATGAAACGAGGGGGACTGGTTGATAATTAATATCTGGTACTAACCTCAGCCAATTCAACGAATACAGTTTTCTGGCTTGTTTGGGAATATCTGTGCTGGGGTAGTTTAATCCTAAGAAAGGACTCAGGTTTTCTGTTTTGTCTTCAGCGATTACAGCGCCATTGCCTTCTGGATCAAATTGATAGACCATAACTCTATCAAATCCAGAGATTCTTCTGACTTCTTCTACAGTCTGCTGACATAATTCCTTGAGATTTTGGGCGCTTTGAATTTTGCTAACAGTGGATCTGACTGAATGATAAAAGCTAAAAACGGAAAGGTTTTCTGTGGTGGTTGCCAATTCTAATTCGACTACCAAAACTGCTTCCGATCGGTGGAGAATGCAGTCAAATTCTAAATACTTGCCTGCTTTTTCGACAGACAGTTTAATGGGATTGACAGTTTTTAAGTTTTCCTTCTGCAAACAAATCTTGAGTTTTTCTAGCTGAACTCGATCGAATAACAAGCTTAAATTTTGACCGATCGCACTTTTGGCATCGATTCCCAACAAATCTTGCGTATTTTCACTGACTTGCAGTATTTCTAGTTGAGGTTCTCGCACAACCAGGAGAACCCCGTGCGGCTGAATGTGTCCCGATAAGTGAATGGGTTCTCTGTCGCAGTTGGTCAAATCAACTTCTTCAATTGCTGGGATTGTGATTTTTCGGTTCATTTTCTCTATTTTCCGCTGTAAAATTTTGAGAGTGTTCTATCTATTTTAGCTGAAGCTAAAATAGGATTTTCAATAAGCTTATATTGTGCGATCGCATCACAGCTCGCGCCCTTGACAAATCCTGACAATCAATCATCCGAGAATCAGCTTGGCAAAATGATGGAGTCATCCATCACCCAGCAGTTGTGTTGCTGCTATACTGAACTCAGCCTTCTAGATATTTTTACGGACTTGGCTCTGCAAGTGCGATCGATCCCGATATTAATTATCGCAGCAATTGTTGCCATTGTTCAAGTCGTTTTAATATTTTTCCACAAATTTAATATTTGTGGTAATATTTTGCCATCGTGAAAACAAGGGAGAAATGCGTCTGCAGAGCGATCTACTGAGTAAAATATTAAGTTAAGGTAAGGGTGACAAGATGTAAAAGTCAAGTCACGTTAAGCTCTTTGAGTATATCCAACAGGCCCGACAATTAGACAGATGCTCGACTTCAATACTGTTAATGAGTTTTCGCATAGCTACTGCATAGCTATCTGTGCCTTTTTAGTTCCGGCAAACTTGCTGACTACTTTGCAGACAGGGATTTTGACCGGACTAAACCGACCTCGAATCCAAGTTTGGGCGTCTGCGGTTGTAGCCAGTCTGTGGGCTACAGCAATGATCTTTCACGTTTTTACCTGGTTTGCGATCGGGGTGGTAATGCCTCCGACATACATCTTGCTGGCTATGGGAATTACTTGTCTGGCTATCAATATCTGGGCAGTGGCACATCCGACGAGCATGAAGCAATTAATTAGAGTTGCGGTATCAGCTTTTAGGGGAGGTTTAGAAGAAGGAAGTTCGGCAACGGATTCTGTAACGGATGTAACGGATGTAGCGGAGGTCAGGAAGAAGGTGTTAGTTATCGTCGCGAGAGCAATTGGCATCAGGCAATCTGAAAGAGGTCAGGGATAATATTAGTTTTTACTAAAGTTTTCCCTGGTGCCAAATATTAGTTCGGAGTCGTGATTTTACAATCCTTATTCCGGTTCGCGATCGCGACAATCTTCGGCTTCCGGGCCCCGGGGATGGATCGTACAGTTGAGCAGGTGGCCGCCGTCGCTTCTGCCGTAATAATAGCGGCATCCGGTGCAAACTGCGGGACGTTCGATCGCACTTTGGTAAACCGGATAATCCACACTCGCCAGCAGCGAAAAGTCGCGCTGCGTCTGAACAGTCCCGATTATCGCGCCTGAGAGTTCGACAGCTTGGCGGATGTTTTCGATCCGGCTGTAAGGCGGCAAGTAAATGTCAATATAAAGGCGCACGCCCAAGCCTTCGGGCTCGTGGCGGGTAATAGTGCCTCCCAGCAAACCGACGCGCTCGGCAATAGCGGCGGAAAATTCCCCCGACGAAGTGCAGTAACCGGAAAAAACGTGAATGTGTTCGTCGGTAGTAGCTCTCACAGTCAGGCGAGTAGGAATCAGCACTCTCAGGTAAGCGTCGAGTTCGTCAAAAACAGGCGCGGCGACGCACAGCAATTGGTTTGCGTCTTCGTGGTTGAGCCCAAAACCTTTAGAAACCTTGGACACGAGGGCTGCTAAAATATCAAAAACTGCGGTTAACAGGGATTGCAGCCTGCTATCAATGGCGATCGGACATTCTCTAAGTAGTTTTAAATAATCTTCCAAACGATGGGCTATGCGCTGAATGCTGCTAAATCCGAGCATAGCTGCTCCCCCTTTAATCGAGTGCGAGGCTCGGATCAGTTGGTGTATCCTTTGAGGAGCTTGCACAGTGTTTTGCAGGCCGTGCAAGCCTTGTTCGATGATTTGGATCTGTTCTGTGGCTTCTTCTAGAAAGTAGCCGATGATTCGCTGTAGTTGTTCTGGTAGCATAATTTTTTTCTCCGAAAGGCACCCGAGGATCATTAGTCAGGAGTCATTAGTCAGGAGTCATTAGTCATTAGTCATTAGTCTGACATTGGATAGTTTTGAGCCGATATTTAACTGACGAGTTATTGGGAGCGTATCAATGAGTGCTTTTGTATGAGTGCGAGCTTAAGAGCTCGCTAGATATGTAAACAAGCGAGCTCTTAAGCTCGCACTGAAAAACGCTTTTTACATTCATTGAGAGGCTCCCCACTTATTTGTGTCTTCAAGCCCTAATCTGTTTTATTGTGACTCACGCTAACTCTAGTGGCAATGCTGAAAACAGTTAAGTGTTGACTGCGCTTTTATTTGCTCCGACGGTAGCCGTTGCTACACCCAACAGCAGCACCGCAGCACCTGCGAGTACAGCGGGCGCGGGCACTTCCCTAAACAACAAATAACCCAAACCACTAGCCCCAACCGGTTCAAACAAGATGGCAAGAGTTACCAGAGTTGGGGAAATCCGCACTACAGCCCAGTTTAAAATAGTGTGGCCGACTAATTGAGGCAAGGCGGCGGTTAACAAAATATACAAATATACAATGTTCGGATAGCCTGCATAACTGGTGCAGAAGGCGAAGGGGAGAGGCAGCAGGACGATCGCAGCAACAGTATAGGCGATCGCGATATAACCGCCAATACCCAATCCCCGCCGCTGAGCTTCCCGGCCCAGCAACAGATACAAGCTGACAGCCCAAGAACCCGCCACAGCCAGGAAATCGCCCAGCAGTTGGCTGCTGCCGGCATTCGCTGCGCCTGCACTCCCCAGGGCGATCGCCATGCCCCCAACCAGCGCTATAGTAATGCCAGCGATCGACATTTTGCTGATTTTTTCACCAAACCAGAAGCGCGACAACAGCGCTACCCAAACCGGATTTGTGGTGACGAGGGCTGTGGAAGCGGCGATCGAAGTATAAGAAAGTGAGGTAATCCAGAGAGCAAAGTGCAGGGCGAGACACAAACCCGCCGCCGCAGCATAGCGCCGAGCTCCCGGCTGCAAAGAATTCCACTGAATTTTCGACCACACAGGAAGCAAAATTAAAGCAGATAAAGTCAAGCGAGAAGCGGCGAGTACCAGACTAAAACCGAGGCCGCCCGCGCCTGCTTTCATGTTCGCCAACCGAATTAAAATTGAGGCTGTTGAGACAGCCAAAACGCCGATAATTAACAATAGAGCGATCGACCAATTCGGCGGTGGTTTCGGAACATTCATTTTTTCGGGAATTAGTAATTGGTTATTGGCAAAAATAAAATTTATATAGCAATTCTCCCACAATTTTCAACTCTCGCTCTTCCCTTCTCTTCTCCTCTTTTCCTTCGCGATAAGAGCGCTTACGCGCCGCTTCGCGTACTGCGTCTAAGCGCTTCGCGCAGGCTACGCCAACGCGGTTCGTAAAAAAAGCCAGATCGCCAAGCAGGAAAAATTGCAATATTAAACAAAAACTATCAATGTAGAGCGCGCCCAAAAATACTTTACATCTGTTATAGTTCCAATACAGCAGCAAACGAAATCCCAATTTACAAATTATAACTATCTATGGCTCCTACAGTTTTGATTACAGGCGCTTCTCAAGGAAGCGGCAAAGCAACAGCACTGTTATTTGCCAGCAAAGGTTACGATGTGGTGATGGTGGCTCGCGAGCCGGAGAGATTGGCAGCAGCAGCGGCTCAGGTGCAGCGTGAAGGCACTTCGGCTGTGGCGATTGCGGGGGATGTTGGGGACATTCAACAAGTGCGGGCGATCGTCCAAAAAGCCCTGGATACCTGCGGCAACATCGATGTTTTGGTGAACAATGCCGGGATTTGTCTCGCGGGGGCGATCGAGCAAACCACCTCCGAAGATTGGCAGCAATTAATGAATACCAATTTTTGGGGCTGCGTCAACACAATTCAAGAACTTTTGCCACATTTTCTCGCACGAAAAACGGGTACAATCGTCAATGTTGGCTCCATTGGCGGCAAAATGCCCTTACCTCAAATGACTGCTTATTGCGCCAGCAAATATGCAGTAACCGGTTTAACAGAATCTTTGCGATTGGAATTGTCGCCCCAAGAAATTCACGTTTGCGCGGTGCATCCGGGCTTGATTAACAGCGATTTTCTCGAAAGAGCTCAATTTCGCGATCGAGACGAACCGGGAGTCGAATTGCGCCGCCAGCAAATGACCGAAATGCTGAAATCTGACTGGGCTTCTCAGCCAGAAGATATTGCTAAAGCTATCTGGGATGCTGTGAAGAATCAGCGGGCAGAAGTTACCGTCGGCCCTGCTTTTTTGGCGTCGGAAGCTTATCGATTGTTCCCCGGTTTGATGCAGTGGGCAATGGAAAAGGGCAAGTTATAACTTTAGTCATTAGTCATTAGTTGTTAGTTGTTAGTTGTTAGTTGTTACTCATGATTCATTAGTTATTAGTTATGAGTAAGGTGCGCAGTGCGCACCATACACCTACTAATTAAAGCACAGAACTAGCATTAATAAAACGGCCAGTTAAATCTGCCGGAGTCACATTCAACACAGTTCCTAACAAAGCATTAGTAACACCGAATCTAATATTAGTAGCTTCCACACGGCCGTTGCCATCTGGATCGAGATTTTGCTGCGAGATGCCGCCCTTGGCTAACAAACTCGTTCCCCCCGATATAGTTGCCGGATCAAGCAATAGCAGTCTCGGATCGTTTAAGCTATAACTTACCTGTTCAAATGAGATATTATTGCTAGTAAATGGTAAACTAATTCCAATCGAATCGCTAGACTTATCAAAGTCCACAATTACCGCGTCAGGAAGTTCAATTCCAACGGTTATGATTCCAGCTTGATCGACTCGAAAAACAAACACATCACTTCCCGCACCACCTTTGTAAATATCCACATCTCTGTCGCCAATTAAAGTATCGTTACCGTCACCGCCAACTAACAAATCAACACCTTGTCCGCCGCGCAGTAAATCATTTCCTGCACCGCCATCCAGGAAATCGCTATTTCTATCTCCTGTCAAGAAATCGTCGCCTGTTTCTCCCAAAATGTCGTCATCATCTTTGCCACCGTAAATAAAATCATTGCCGGCACCGCCTAACAGACTGTCTTTACCATCGTTGCCGAAAATCTTTTCTGCATCTGATGATCCCCTGACAGTATCATTGCCGCCCAGCATCCAAACTCCCCCAGGAAAACTGGCAAGTTGTCCGGGTGTAAGTGTAATATTTTCAGGAGTATTGTCTCCTACCAAACGAGAGATGCCGGAAGTATCGGGTTTGAGTACCATAGTTGTAAATTTTGTGCAATGTGGTAATGGATATCTTGTAAGATTCTACAGCTTGTTCCATCTTGGCACAAGCCCGATCGCAATAAGTAAGTCATTGCCACAAAAACATAGTATATTGTAGGGGCGGGTTTAGCTAAAAATCCATGATACAAAAGAGTTGATGAGTACAAAACCCGCCCTCTTGTTCTTGGCACAAGCCGATCGCAATAAGTAAGTCATTGCCACAAAAACATAGTATATTGTAGGGGCGGGTTTAGCTAAAAATCCATGATCCAAAAGAGTTGATGAGTACAAAACCCGCCCTCCCTATGTCATCTTTATTTGTACCTACCTACTTATCGCAGATTAAAATAAAAGTTAAAACTTAAGCCGATGCCAATTATATTAGTTGAAGACGTGAGCAAAGTTTATCCGGTAGCAATTAAAGAACCGGGACTCAAAGGAACAGTGCAGCACTTTTTTAACCGCACTTACCGCAATATCAAAGCGGTTGAGGGCGTTTCTTTCAGTATCGAACCGGGGGAAGTGGTGGGGTTTCTGGGCGCTAACGGTGCGGGCAAAACTACGACGCTGAAAATGCTGACTGGTTTGATTTATCCGTCTGGTGGTACAGTCAGAGTGTGCGATCGCACTCCTTTCCGCCGCGAAGCAGATTTTCTGCAAAGAATCACCCTAGTCATGGGGCAGAAACAGCAGCTAATTTGGGATTTACCCGTGCTCGACTCTCTGCGAATCAATGCCGCAGTCTACGGCATTCCCGATGCAGATTATCGGCGACGAATCGGAGAATTGACAGAAATGCTCTCACTAGAAGGCAAGCTAAATCAGGCGGTGCGAAAGCTGTCTTTGGGTGAACGCATGAAAGCTGAATTCATGGCGGCGCTGCTGCATCAACCAGAGGTATTATTTTTAGATGAACCGACGTTAGGTTTGGATATCAACGCACAATTTAGCGTCAGGCAATTTCTGCGAGAATATAACGAGCGCTATCAAGCAACTGTGCTTTTGACAAGTCACTATATGGCTGACATTACTGCTTTGTGCAAGCGCGTTTTGTTGATACATGAAGGGCAATTAGTTTATGATGGCAGTTTGGACGGATTGCTCGACAGGTTTGCACCTTATCGAGAAGTTCAGATAAAATTAGCTCATCCGCTGGCAAAAGATAGCGCTTTTGCTTACGGAGAGGTAGAATCAATTGAAGGTAATTCGGTGCGGTTTTTGGTCAAAAGGGAGGAGCTTACGGTGAGCGTATCTAAAATTTTGGCGGAGTTAGAAGTGATTGATTTGACTGTTACCGATCCGCCAATTGAAGAGGTTATCGCTCGCGTTTTTCGAACCGGAAAAGTGTGATTTTCTCTTCTTCCAGACTGTTCTAGATCACGATAAATTCAGCAGTTTGTAGGGTGCGCACTGCGCACCGATTGATGAGCTGTAGGGTGCGCACTGCGCACCGATTGATGAGGGTACGTAATGAGTTATTACAGGGTACGATTAGGGTAGAATGTGCGATCGCAAATTAAGAATTTTCCCCTTTACAAACCCCAGTACGGTTAGTTAGTCACAAACTCAACCGGTGCGCAGTGCACACCCTACATCCGTTACATCCGTTACATCCGTTACATAATCCGTTGCCGAACTTCCTTCTGCATATATGAAAAAAATCATCAGAATTGCTAAAACTTTGCTAGTTACCTACTACGCTTATATGCTCGAATACCGGGCAGAATTATTCTTGTGGGCGCTGTCGGGAGCTTTGCCGTTTATCTTGATGGGCGTATGGATGCAGGCCTCACAAACTGGTCAATTCGGGCTGAAGGCGATAGACTTTGCCCGTTACTTTTTAGCAGCTTTCATTGTACGGCAAACTAATGTAGTTTGGGTGATTTGGGAGTTTGAAAAGGAAGTAGTGCAAGGCACGCTATCTAATAGATTGTTGCAGCCTCTCGATCCCGTATGGCATCACTTTGCATCTCACGTTTCCGAAAGGTTTGCGAGGCTGCCGTTTGTAGGCGGATTAGTGCTGCTGTTTTTTGCACTTTACCCGCAGGCTTTTTGGCTGCCGAGTTTGGGCAGGTTTTTGCTGTTTTTGTTGGTTATCGTCTTGGCTTTTTGCTTGCGGTTCTTGATCCAGTATACCTTTGCGCTGTTTGCTTTTTGGCTGGAAAGGGCAAGTGCGATAGAACAATTCTGGTTTTTAATTTACCTATTTTTATCGGGACTTATAGCGCCGCTAGAAGTGTTTCCCGCACCCGTGCGCGAAGTAGTTTTGTGGACGCCGTTTCCTTATTTGATTCATTTTCCCGCTTCAATCTTAATAGGATTGCCCGTAGATGTAGGCCGCGGTTTGTTGGTGATGCTGGGTTGGGGTGTGGTGTTTTTTGTGTGGAATCGCTGGCTTTGGCGGCAGGGTTTGAAGCAGTATTCGGGCATGGGAGCTTAAATAATAATTAAAAATTTGAAAACTGTAAGGTGCGTCACAGTAAAAATGTTAATCGTTTTGTCAAAAAGACTTACGTGACGCACCCTACTTAACTGTGGAGTAAATCTAAAATCTAAAATCTAAAATCTAAAATCGACTGACGCACCAGACTTAACTCGATCGCACACATCATGCACAAATGCAATCGGGAGCATTCAACAATTGCATAAAACTTAATTTTTTGTATCTATACATACAAAACTTTACAAAAAAGTCTTATATTAATAAAGTCAACGACTGATAAACAGGATAAAAAAGATTCTTATGACAGCGAAAAAAAACCTCATTGTGATCGGCAATGGCATGGTAGGTCACAAGTTCCTAGAGTTAATGGTGAGCTCGGATGCTGCCCAACGCTGGAATTTAATTACTTTTTGTGAAGAACCGCGCGTTGCTTACGATCGCGTAAACCTCAGCGGCTTTTTCTCTGGCAAAACAGCCGGAGATTTATCTCTAGTTGCACCTGGCTTTTATCAAGAAAATGACATTAAGATTCACATCGGCGACAAAGCAGTTGCCATCAATAGGGAACAAAAAACAGTCTCTTCAGCAAATGGTTTAGAAGTTCCCTACGACAAAATTGTTCTGGCCACCGGTTCCTATCCATTTGTACCGCCCATCAAAGGCAAAGATACTGCCGGCACTTTCGTTTACCGGACAATTGACGACTTGGAGGCGATGTCAGAACACGCTAAAGATTGCCAAGTTGGTGTAGTAATTGGCGGCGGTTTGTTGGGTTTAGAATGTGCTAACGCTCTCCAAAATATGGGATTGAAAACTCACGTAGTTGAGTTTGCACCGCGGCTGATGCCCTTGCAAGTTGACGAGATTGGCGGCGCGATTCTCCGCAGCAAAATAGAAGAGTTGGGGGTTTCGGTTCACACCAACAAATCTACAACAGAAATTGTTAGCGAAGATGGCAAAGTTACTAAAATGCTGTTGGCTGACGGTTCGGAATTGGCAACAGATATGATTGTCTTTTCTGCTGGGATTCGCCCCCGCGATGAAATTGCCAGAAGTTGCGGTATAGAAGTAGGAGAACGCGGCGGTATTGTGATTAACGATAGCTGCCAAACCTCAGATTCTGACATTTATGCGATCGGCGAATGCGCACTTTATCAAAATCGCATCTACGGCTTAGTTGCGCCTGGGTATACAATGGCCAGCGTCGCCGCCGATATTTTGAGCAGTGCAGCGGATGACAGCCAAGATGCCAGCACTAGCACTTTTACTGGTGCGGATATGTCCTCGAAACTCAAACTTTTGGGCGTGGATGTTGCGAGTTTTGGTGATGCTTTTGCCAAGTCTCCCGATGCTAAAGAAATTGTGGTTGCTGACACTTTCCAAGGCATTTACAAAAAATTAGTTTTAAATCAAGACGGTAGCCGGATTTTAGGCGGAATTCTCGTCGGAGATGCTTCTGCTTACGGCACTTTGCTGCAATTCATGCAAAATGAAATTGCTCTCCCGCCACATCCTGAAGATTTGTTGAGGCCCCCGCGCGAAGGCGGAGCGCCGGCAGGCTTGGGTGTGGATAGTTTGCCGGATTCGGCTCAAATTTGTTCTTGCAATAATGTCAGCAAAGGGCAGATTTGTGAGGCGATTCGCGATCGCAATTTAACTGATGTCCCCAGCATCAAGAAATGCACTCAAGCTGGTACTGGCTGTGGTGGCTGCGTGCCTTTGGTGACTGATATCTTTAAGTCTGAGATGAAGAAAGCCGGGTTTGCCGTCAAGAATCACCTCTGCGAACATTTTGAGTATTCCCGTCAAGAATTGTACCATTTGGTGCGCTCTCAAGAGCTGAAAAGTTTTGATGAGACGATCGCACAACACGGCAAAAGCCACGGCTGCGAAATTTGCAAGCCTGCTGTTGCTTCGATGCTGGCTTCTACCTGGAATGACCATATTTTAGAGAAGTCTCACGTCGGTTTGCAAGATACGAATGATTACTATTTGGCAAACATTCAGCGTGACGGTACTTATTCGGTGGTGCCGCGAGTACCGGGTGGAGAAATTACGCCGGATAAGTTGATTGTTTTGGGAGAAGTTGCTAAGGATTTTGGGCTTTATACTAAGATTACTGGGGCGCAACGGATCGATTTGTTTGGGGCGCGTGTGGATCAGTTGCCCCTAATTTGGCGTCGGTTGATTGATGCGGGATTTGAGTCGGGACACGCTTATGGCAAGGCTTTACGGACTGTGAAATCTTGTGTAGGTAGCACTTGGTGCCGCTTTGGGGTGCAGGATTCGACGAGTTTGGCGATCGAGGTTGAATTGCGTTATCGCGGTTTGCGAGCTCCTCACAAATTCAAGTCTGCTGTCTCTGGTTGCACTCGCGAATGCGCGGAAGCTCAAAGTAAAGATTTTGGGATAATTGCGACTGAGAATGGTTGGAATTTGTATGTGTGTGGCAATGGCGGGATGAAGCCGCAGCACGCGGTTTTGCTAGCGTCTGACATCGATAAGGAAACTTTGATTAAGTATGTCGATCGCTTCTTGATCTTCTACATCCGCACTGCCGATCGCCTGGAGCGTACTGCTACTTGGTTTAATAAGCTTGAGGGCGGGATTGAATACTTGAAACAGGTGATAATTGAGGATTCTCTGGGCATTTGTGCTGAGTTGGAAGCGCAGATGGGACATTTGGTCAATACTTATCAATGCGAGTGGAAAACTACGATTGAAGACCCGCAAAAGATACAGCGATTCCAGCATTTTGTGAATTCCGATTTGCCAGATCCGAGTATTGTTCGCGTCGAGGAACGGGGACAAACTCGCCCTGCTTACGAGCATGAAAAGGCTCTGGCTGGAGTTGCGGAATAACTCCAGGCGTGTCAACTTGAACTCAAACGTATTGTCAGCCTGATTGTTTTAGCCAAAGCCCAGATCTCCCTGGCACCCCCCTTAAAAAGGGGGGACAGGAATATTATCAAAGTCCCCCTTTTTAAGGGGGATTTAGGGGGATAGAGACTCGGATATAAACGAGATTGATCGTAGGTTTTAGCCAATTGTTGATACGATGAATGTCGGAAATTGGGAAGTAAATTGTATTAAATTAACAGGAAAAAAAATGGTTCAATCATTACAAGTTTCTGAGACTGTGACAACTTGGGTAGATGTGTGCTCCCTGGATGCGATCGCACCCAATACAGGAGTCTGCGCTTTGGTTGCAGGGGAACAAGTGGCAGTTTTTCGAGTGGGAAACGGGGATGAAGTTTATGCTTTGAGCAATTACGACCCGTTTAGCAAGGCTTTTGTGTTGTCGCGGGGACTTGTGGGCGATCGCAGTGGCACTCTGAAAGTTGCTTCTCCGATTTACAAGCAAAACTTTAGCTTGGCTACTGGCCAGTGTTTGGACGATGAAACGGTAAAAATTCCGACTTTTAGGGTTCGGGTTGCAGCTGATCGCGTTCAAGTAGCTATTAGCTAGATTCAGTAGCTCAATTGTGCGATCGCCATCCGTCAACACCTGACATTCCGATTCGGTGGTGGCGGATTTTGCATGGGAGCGATCCAGAGCCAGTAGTTTTGCTATAAAATAAAGATCGGACGTACGGTGGAAACCAGGTTTAGACAAACGATGTCCGCGACTCGACTTCGCTCGCCGAACACCTCCGCGGTGTAAAGAGGATAACGTATTTTAACCGCCATATCTTCAACCCGCTTGGAGTGGGTTTTGCCTGTATAGACGCGGTTTCAACCAGTCTTCTTTCAATGCAAACAAACTCCAGGGGGCAGGATATCAGTATGTTGTTAAAAAAACTTGTTTCTGAAAATAATCCCCAGACAGTGGCAGAGTTAATCGACGCACAACTCAAAACTGGTCAAATTACTTGGCCCCAACTCAAAACACAAGTTTTTGTCCAGCACTGGCGGGACGAATCTTTGCACGAAGTTCTGAAAGAAATTGCAGCCAAGCTCGACCAAGAAACAGCGAGCGAAATTATAGAATATTTGACTGCACAAAACGGTCAACCAGAAAAATTTATTAATGTGTTTTTGGCAGCAGAATGCCTGTTAAAAATTCAAGAGGGTATCAATAAAAAAATCGAAAAAAAACTGTTAAACGCTTTAAAAAAGTTATCGCAATACGGCACGGGTTTCCTGATTCTTTATCAAAGCGCTGAAGAATTGCAGGAAACTTATCAAATTCGCTATCGCTCGATCGCCGCGATCGCCCAAACTTGGAAAAACGACCCGCAAACCCTGCCCTGGCTGAAAATACTCGCTCACTCCAGCGACAGCGGCGAAGTCCGCGCCACAGCAGTCAAAGCCATAGCCTGTGGTTGGCCCGACGAGCCAGAAATTTACCTGATGCTCAAAAATCTCGCTAAATCCGATCGCAGTTGGGCAGTGCGATCGGCCTGTGTGCGAGAAATGGCTTCGGGTTGGCCCTCTAACAGCGATACCTTGCCGCTGCTGGCGGTACTGGCTCAATCCGATCGCAGTCCTGCCGTCCGCACCTGCGCGCTGGAACAGTTGGCCCTATATTGGGGCGATCGCACAGATACCCTGCTGCTGCTGAGAACCGCCGCCGAATCCGACGAAAATTTGGGAGTGCGAGTCGCAGCGTGGCAAAAAATAGCCAGAGGTTGGCACAGCGTTTTAGGCACTTTATCCCAGCTCAAAAACCTTGCCCACACAGGAAGTTCTACCCTGCGAACCCTAGCGGTGCGGGAATTGGCAGCAGGCTGGCGGGCCGATGCCGAGGTTTGCTTGCTGCTGAAAACCCTCGCGGCATCCGACAACAGCGAAGAAGTGCGCACAGCCTCGATCGAAGAATTGGCATCAGGAAAGGGGCCGGGCGAAGCAGACATTTACCCGCTGCTGAAAAGTCTCGCCGAGTCCGACCCGAGTTCCACGGTCAGGCAGGCAGCAGTGCAAGGAATTGCCTCTGGCTGGCCCTCTAACCCCGCAACTCTGGCTTTTTTGCAAAATATAGCTACGGGCGATAGCGACGCCGAACTGCGCGAAATCGCCCTGCAACAGATTGCCTCCGGTTGGCCCGACAGCCCCGAGACATTGCCCCTGCTACAACAAATTGCTAGCTCAGACGATTATTGGACTGTACGGCAAGTAGTAGTAGTAGCCGCAGCCACGATGCCGTCAGCCAGTCTCGAAGTCTTTGGCTGGTTGAAAAATCTCGCCGAGTCAGACAGACACCTCAACGTCCGAGAAACTGCTGTGGAACAGATAGCATCTTGCTACGGGCACAGGGGGGAGACGCTGCCTTTTCTCAAAAAACTGGCTGAGTCGGAACCCGATTCTCACCTGCTGAGCGTGCTGGTGCGAGAAATAGCGCGGCGATGGCCTTCGGAGCCGGAAACCTTGCCTTGGTTGAAAATTCAGCTTGATTCGGGGAAGGATGAGGTGCGGGAGGCGGCGGTGCAGGAACTCGCTCGCAACTGGCCCGATGCTGCTGAAACTTGGATGATACTGCACGCTAAAGCAGAGGGCGATGAGAGTCCGGCGATCAGGCAAATCGCTTTGCAAAAGTTAGCCCGGGGGCGGACAAATCAGCCTCAAACTTTTGAGTGGCTGAAAATTAGGGCCGCCCAGGATGAGGATTCGCAGGTACGGGCGATCGCCCTGGTAGAGTTAATGCGGGGATGGAAGGACGAACCGGGAATGTTTGAGTTTTTGCGCGATCGCACTCTTACCGATCCCTACGATCGAACAGGTTCTTTTGCTTACAATCCTCGGTTCACAGCACTCGAAGCAATTATCGAACATTATCCCGAAAATGCGGAAACTTTGCTGCTGGTGCGATCGCTTGCAGTTTCCGACGCAGACGAACAAGTGCGCACTTTAGCGGGCCGCCGGCTGAGGAGCCAAGACTGGTAATTAGTCATTAGTGATTAGTCATTGGTCATTAGTCATTAGTTATTAGTGATTAGTCATTAGTTATTAGTCATTAGTTCTGAGCCGGTGTTTTTAACAATCTTAAATCCCCAATCGATTCATTCCCACAACAGGGCGATCGCAAACCGCACCGCTTCCCCCATCATCGAACAGCGAACACTCGCCGAGGCCGTTTTTTCCCACCTCAGCAACTGTTCCCGAAAACCCGCATCTTGCTTGGCGCGCTGCACGATCGCCTGACTGATAACTTTCTTCTGAATCTGCTCTGTGGGGATACCTTGCTGCTTCAAATAATCCAACAACCGCTGCACACTTTCGGCGAATTGATCCGGCGTCTGAGACATCAAAATAAACGAAATTTGGCGCACCATTCGCTGATAGATTTCCTGTCTTCTAAGCAACAGCTCCTTTTGGCTCAGCATCGCCGCCTGCGGTGTTGCTGACTCCTCCTGGGAACTGCGGGCAACAGCCAAGCCTAGCAAACTCAAAATTTCAGCCTCCTTAGCTAAAACCTTTTCTAACATATCTGGATAAAGCGCCAAAATGCGATCGCCCAAAATCTTGCCATTCACCAAACGGTTCGCGCTCAGCCGCAGTAAATTTTGTTCTCCCGCCGACTCAAAAAATTGAACTTTCAACTGAAGTTCGCAGCTCTCCAACTCCACCCGACGCACCGTAAAAACCAAAGCCTCCCAATTAGGAGATTCGGCAAAACACAGCTCCACAGTCGAACTTTCCTCTGGATGCTGCCGCCCCAATTCCCCCGACTCAAAATCGCGATCGACCGGAAAGCGATTTGCCGCAACTTTCGCCGTATAATCAAACTCAGTAAAAACATAGCGACAGTCAACTTTCGACAGATCCACATCTTGAACCTGCCAATTTTGAATGCAGCAACCCGTAAGCTGCGCCCCCTCCAAATTCGTCCGAATCAAACGGCACTCAATCAAACAAGCTTCTCTTAAATCCGCCTCAGCCAACATCGCATCCATCAAATAAGCGCCGCTCAAATCAGCTTTCCGCAAATCAGCACTGCGCAAATTAGCCTCGCTCAAATCCGCCCGCAGCAAATACACTTCTTGCAAGTTAGCTCGCAGCAAAAGCGCCTGCTTAAAACTCGCTTTCAACAGATAAGCACCCGCCAGATTAGCTCGACTCAAATCAGCGTTATCCAGCACCGCCTCAGTCAAATCTGCCCCCGCCAGCACGGCTCGGTGCAAGTCAGCCCCAGTCAAATTTGCCGATCGCATTTGAGCACCATTCAAGTCAGCTTCAATCAAATTTACACCGCTCAAAATTGCCGAGCGCAAATTCGCTTCCACCAAATGCGCTTCCCGCAAATTAGCACCCGTTAAATTAGCACCGACAAGACTAGCGCGGTTGAGATTCGCCTCCATCAATTCCGCCGCCATCAACTGCGCGCCGTCGAGTTTAGCCCCTAACAAATTAATTTTGTCAGATTTAACTCCTTGAAGATTTGCACCCCCCAAATCCGCTTCCGGAAGCGCCGCCCAATTGAGATCTGCCGCTTCCAAGCAAGCAAGGCGCAAATCCGCTTTCGCCAGATTTGCGCCGCTCAAATTTGCGCCGCTCAAATTCGCCCCAGCCAGCCCCGCACTGCGCAGATCCGCGCGGCGCAAACAAGCCCCAATTAACTTAGCATTGCTCAAAAAAGACCAGCTCAAATTAGCACCGGTCAAGTTAGCACCAGTGAGGTCTATTTCTCGCAAATTGACACCGCTTAAACTAGCACCGCTGAGGTCTATGTGAGCAAAGCTGCGCTCTCCCTCTTGATAGCGCCGTAAAAATTCATGTACTTGCATTCGCAGGGGAAGGGGAAGGGGAAGGAAAAAAAACGATTTCTAGTCGGGTAAAATAACAGTTATCACGTTTGTAGTGAGGACTTTAGTCCTTTAGTCCTTAGTCCTCTGTTTTTATGCGGACTTTAGTCCTCACTACGAACCATTATCACGTTTGTAGTGAGGACTTTAGTCCTCTGTTTTTATGCGGACTCAAGTCCTCACTACGAACCATTTTTATTGCGATAGAACGACCGGAAATTACCAGATTCAGAAGTTGCGATGATAGGATAATTTTAGAGAAATCGCTGCAATTCCTGCTGCAAATACTTTGCCCATTTAGTCGCTAGAGGAACTTCGGTAAAAGGAACTTGCACCGCCCCAGCATCTTTTAACAAAAATTCTATGGCGATCGCACTTCCAGAATTCGGCGGCGACTCTAAATCTACCACAGCGCCGTTAACTAACAACCTGAGCGATTGCACATTTTTCAAAGAAAAAGTTTGCAAATTCACAGGCCCGCTGCGAGTAGGTTTTCCCCAAGTCAAACAGTCTTCTTGCTGACCGAGTACAGCATAAATATCGTACTTTGCCTTGGCGAATTGTTCCGCCCAGACGCGATACGCTTCCAGCTTTTGATACTCGTTCCATCCAGCCCACGCCAGAGAAATAAAAATTGCCAGCAGCGGCAGCCACATTAAACCTCTTTCCATGCAATATCCTTGTTGAAAATACTCCCGGTTTTGTTTGCCATCTGCTCTCATGATACAATTGATTGAACTCCTCAAACTTGCTCGGCAATTTAAACTAGAAATTAGAGCAATTGGCGATCGCCCGACAGCCCGCGCCGCCAAATACCAAACGCCCGCGCCCCAGCAATCCAGAAGCCGCCGCCCGTAAAACTGGCGATCGCACTGAAAATTGGGTTATTGTGGTGAACAAGCCTTCCCTAAACGGACGATCGGCCATGAAAAAGTTTTTCCTTCTGTGCTTATTTTTAATCGGGCTCGGCTGGGCAATTTCAAATTTCCCAGGACTGGCGACTCAAGGCACCTACGACTCGATTGTGCTGGATTTCCGCGAAGATATCGGTGCTGCTGAGATTGCCAAAGAAGTAAATGCGATCGCCCAGCAGTACCAAATCGCACCGCGACTCAACAGCGAATTCTCAGCGGGCGACAATGTATATGTTGTTAAGGGCGATCGCACTTTGCTTTCGGCCCTGAAAAAATCAAACTTCGCTAAAGATACCGAATACATTGAACCGAACTACGTCTACAGCGCCTTCGAGATTCCCAACGACCCCATGTATACTAAGCAGTGGAATCTGCGCAGCATCAACGTAGAATCTGCCTGGAACGAAACCAAAGGCAGCGGTACAACAGTCGCGATAATTGACACCGGCATTACCCCCGTCGCCGACTTAAAAGAAACCAAATTTGTACCGGGCTACGACTTTGTAAACGATCGCGCCGAGGCCTACGATGACAACGGCCACGGCACTCACGTCGCGGGTACAGTCGCCCAATCAACTAACAACAACTACGGCGTCGCAGGCATCGCTTACGAAGCAGCTTTAATGCCGCTGAAAGTATTAAGCGGCAGCGGCGGCGGTACAGTTTCCGACATTGCCGAAGCGATTAAATTTGCTGCTGACAACGGCGCCGATGTCATCAACATGAGTTTAGGCGGCGGCGGCGAAAGTCAATTAATGGCAGAGGCGATCGACTACGCCCACTCTAAAGGCGTTGTGATCATCGCCGCCGCCGGCAACTCGGGCGACAGTTCCGCTTCCTATCCCGCCCGCTATCCCCACGTCATCGGCGTTTCTGCCCTCGGCCCCAACGACGAAAAAGCCGATTATTCCAATTTCGGCGCCGGGGTTGACATTTCTGCCCCCGGTGGTTCTGAATTGGGCAAAATTCTGCAAAGTACGATCGACCCAGAAACAGGTGCCGAAGTCTTTGAAGGCTACCAAGGCACTAGCATGGCTTCTCCCCACGTGGCCGGCGTTGCAGCACTTATCAAAGCCTCCGGTATCAAAGAACCAGACGAAATTCGCAGCGTACTCTTGCAGTCCTCGCGAAATGTCACTGAAGATCCCTTAAACCATTTTGGTTCGGGACATCTAGACGCAGGCGCAGCAGTTCAGCTAGCCCAGCGCGGACAAATCAACTTCCGCGATTTCTTCCGCTGGCTGCGCGACAACGGCTATCTCAGCCCCCGCTTCTGGATTGACGGTGGTGCAGTCGCCCTGTTACCAAAAATTGCTATGGTGCTCGGTTCTTACCTGCTGGCTTTCATTTTGCGGAATTATTTTCCGTTCCAGTGGACTTGGGGCTTTTCCGGCGGTTTGATGGCTGGAAGTTCTGGATTCTTTTTCCTGCGCAACTTGTTTGTATTTGACTTGCCGCAGTGGCCGATGAGAATCATGGGCAGTTCTATCCCCGAACTCGGCGGCGCAATTAACGGCAGCAGTATGCTGAATCCCTTGTTTGCTAGCGTTTTGATTCCCGGGATTTTGATTGTTTTGCTGTTGGGACATCAACAGTGGAAGTGGATCGCGATCGCAATGTCGATCGGCTTTGCTAGCTGTTTAGCTGTGAATGCTGTTCTCTCTCCCGCAGTTTGGGGATTGGGAACTGGTTTGGTAGCACAAACATTCTTGATTGTCAATGCTTTGTTGTGTTTTGGATTGGCACGTTTGGCGATTAAAACAGAGGCGCAGTCAGCATGAGTATTACAGTCAAAGGCGAAATTGAACGCAAAGGATTTGGCCCGGGCACTTGGGCTTTGGTTGGCGAAGATGGGGAAACTTACGAACTTAAGGATGCTCCTTCTGAGTTGAAAAAAGCGGGTTTGAAAGTCAGTGTTAAAGGTGAAGTCCGCAAGGATGTGATGACTTTTGCGATGATCGGCCCGGTTCTTGAGGTGCAGTCTTTTGAAGTGTTGTAGGTCGATCAATTAATCCAGCTTTCGAGCAAAAAAAACCCCGGCCTTCATTGGCTGGGGTTTATTAATCAGGGTGCATCTACTAATTTAATCTCCGCCCCGACAGCACCACATTCAGGATAGTTTCGGAAAATCGGCGATTTGAGAAACCCGGTTTCTTGGTAGATTTCTCGGAACTTCACGTCAAACTCGAAGAAACCGGGTTTCTCGGCCCCTGCGCGCGAACTCTCTGTGCTACCTGTTGTGATACGTTTGTTCTACAAAAAAAACTCCAAACCAAAATTGGTCGGGAGTTAATTAATCAGGGTGCATCTACTAATTTAATCTCCGCCTCCACAGCACCACTTTCAGAATAGTTTCGCAAAATTTCGGGAATTTGTGGCGAAATCTCGATCGCGAAAAAAAAAACTCCAAACCAAAATTGGTCGGGAGTTAATTAATCAGGGTGCATCTACTAATTTAATCTCCGCCTCCACAGCACCACTTTCAGGATAGTTTCGCAAAATTTACGATAATTTGTGGCGAAATCTCGATACCGCACAAAAAACCCGGCCAAAATTGGTCGGGAGTTAATTAATCAGGGTGCATCTACCAATTAAGCTTCCCAAAAATTCCATCGCCATCCGGACAAATTCAATTTTTTTTAGCATCTCCCTCGATACCGCACAAAAAACCCGGCCAAAATTGGTCGGGAGTTAATTAATCAGGGTGCATCTACCAATTAAGCTTCCCAAAAATTCCATCGCCATCCGGACAAATTCAATAGACAAGATTGCAAAAGTTCTTTTAATCAACTTTTTGGACGGGCGGGACCCCCATCCCACAATTTCTTTTTCTTGTGGGATGGGCGGGAGAGCCCGTCCTAGGTATTTTTGCAATCTTGTCTAATTTTTTTTAGCATCTCCCTCGATAGCGCAAAAAAAAAACCGGCCAAAATTGGTCGGGAGTTAATTAATCAGGGTGCATCTACCAATTAAGCTTCCCAAAAATTCCATCGCCATCCGGAAACTTACCGCTGAAAACTCAAAACTCTTTGCGGTGAACCAGAGTTGCGGTAGCTTGGTCTGTCGGAACTAGCAAGACTTCGCTAATATTGACGTGGGGCGATCGCGTCGTGCAAAAATACACAACATCCGCTACATCGTCAGCCGTTAGCGGTGTCAATCCTTGATAGACATTTTTGGCTTTTTCTGCATCGCCGTGAAACCGGACATTGCTAAATTCTGTTTCCACCAAACCGGGTTCTATTTCCGTCACCCGCACCGCTGTTCCCAAAAGGTCTTGTTTCAACCCATCAGAAATCGCTCTCACGGCTGCTTTGGAAGCACAATAAACATTACCTTTTGGATAAGCTTGACGGCCTGCTATTGAGCCGATATTGACGACGTGGCCGCGGCCTCGGCTGACCATTCCCGGCACGATCGCGCGAGTCACGTACAGCAAGCCTTTGACATTGGTATCAATCATTTCTTCCCAATCTTGAAAGTTGCCTTCGTACAGTTTGTCTAAACCGCGGCTCAATCCGGCATTGTTAATCAGAATATCGATGTTTTTCCACGCATCGGGAAGCGCAGCGATCGCCGATTCAACTTGAGTGCGATCGCGCACATCCAATTCTAGCAGGTAAATCTCGTTCGCCGATGCGACCAATTTTGCCTCTACAAGTTCGCTTGCCAGTCGATCGAGCTTGGACAAGCGGCGGGCTGCTAAAATTAGTTTGGCTCCACCTGTGGCGAATATCTTGGCGCAGGCTGCTCCAATACCGCTACTCGCACCCGTAATGAAAACAATTTGATTTTGGATAGAAATCATTTTTTGTCAGTTGTCAGTTGTCAGTTGACTGTTGGCTGTTGACTGTTGTCATTGGTTATTTGTTAGTTTTGTTAGTTGTTATTTGCTATAGCCTTTATCGCTATAGTGAGGTATGTTTAATTCCTTTAATGATATTTTTTTTATCTTCAAATATGTATCTCGTGTGACTAATAACCGCTATACGACTTACCACTTACTAATCACCCATTACCCATGCCCTGCGCGGGCCCATGCCCTGCGCGGGCCCATGCCCCATGCCCATAACACCTATTTTATTACTTGACAACCCGCAATCGCACACTGACCATTGCAATTCCGCCTTGCCGCATCAACACTGCTGAAACCCAGCGATTCTCAGGCGTAGCCGGAGCTTTACCTACTTTAAAAATTCCCCCAGAATTCAGTAACTCCAGCTCGACTTCTGACGGATTAAAAAATGTTTTTTCAGTAACTGGTTCCTCCAAAACAGTTCCTATTAAAATGTCATTGCCGATCGGCTCTCGAACAATGGCATCAAAATGGTACTCTTCCCCCACCTTAACTTGCTCCGGCAAATTCACTTGAATTGTGGGAGGATTTTTGCCAGAAGTAAGCTGAGTTTGTTCTGCTAAAATCTCTTGCTTAACTATTTTTTCTCCTTCAAAGCGCTGCTGAGAGCGGATGGTAGCTTTGAGATTTAAGTCTATCCCATCTTTTTTCTGAGTGCCAGTAATTGTAGTTACGGTTTCAGCGACAATCGCGCTACCTTCGGTTTTCCAAGATTTGAGCTCGGTGCGGTAAATTAAACTCGGATATCGCCCCCAGAGTTGGGTGAGGGCTTTTTCCATGATGCCGCTGTTTAAGCCGTCAGAATGAGTGAAATTCTGGCTGTAAAATGCCATGACTGCTTTGAGATCGCGCCGGTTGGCTGCTGCGTCAATTTCTGTTAGCAGTTTTGTGAGTGGGGCTGGCGCATTGGCTGGGGTTTGGGCGATCGCCGTTTGGGGAGCCGCCACCATCGCCCTGACAGCACTCGGATGCAGCACGCCAGCACTTACCACTGTTAAACATAACAACATTTGAGCGATCGACTGCCCGCAGTTAAAGCCAAAAACGATCGGGCGTTGGCGCAGCCCGCCCCTACGGGGGCTACGCCAACGAAGAGGATCGGCTTTTTCGTCCCGACGGCTGCAAAAATACTGAGATACACTTGGCACTAAATTCAACAAATTACGCATTAGATGATACTTTGGTTATTTGTCAGGGGTCGCGACACGGGCAATTGTTCGCCTGCAACGAAAACTGACAACGGAATGAGGGACACGGCACAATCTAATTTTAGATGGCTGATTGAAAATTGGCTGAAACTGCCGGAATAATAAGCATAATAATGTGACGCTCCCAAACCAACCCGAAGGGTATGGTCTGGGCTTCAGAGTCCGGTTAAGGATATCTAGAACTTCATTCAAGGTGCACGAACATTGTTTCCCTCTACTGCGTTTTATAGTGAGGAACACGTCCCGCCCCACTTGTCACATGAAAAGTTTTTTACCTAGACCCAGATTGTTATTCTTTGATCCAAGATCTGAATATTCTACCAGAATTATTACAATGAGTGCTCGTTTTTTATCCTAACAACAACCCGAAACGGTTATGGTGTCGGGATTCCCGCCTGTATAGCTAAAACCTCTAATCTAAAATTGATCGACCTGTGGAACTTCTAAAAGAGACAAATACCTTGACAAAACCCCCCCTGCGGTTGTTGGTTGCAGCTAGCGGTACCGGAGGACATTTATTTCCAGCGATCGCCACCGCCGCCGAGTTGGACGACTGTCACATCGAATGGCTGGGAGTCCCAGACCGCATGGAAACGCAGTTAGTTTCATCGCTTTATCCCCTCCACACGATCGCCGTCGAAGGCTTTCAGCAGCGATTTGGACTCGGTACAGTGCGCATTTTGGGCGGACTGATCGGCTCGATCCTTCAGGTGCGGAAGTTGCTCAAAGCGGGAAATTTTCAGGGAGTGTTTACTACCGGCGGTTACATCGCAGCACCGGCAATTTTGGCGGCTCGCTCTTTGGGTTTGCCGGTGATTCTCCACGAATCTAACGCAATTCCCGGAAAGGTGACGCGGTGGTTTAGTCCTTTTTGCACTGCTGTGGCGATCGGATTTGCAGCAGCAGCCAAGCATTTACCCAGCGCGAAAACGGTGGTTGCGGGTACGCCCGTGCGATCGCAATTCCTCACCCGCCAACCTCTAAATTTACCAATTCCTGACAACGTACCTGTAATTTTAGTCATGGGCGGCTCTCAAGGTGCTGTCGCAGTCAATCAGTTAGTGCGACAGTGTGCTCCGGCTTGGTTTGATGCAGGTGCCTGGGTAGTTCACCTCACAGGAAATAATGACCCGGATGCTGAGAGTTTGAAGCACGAACAGTATCTGTCAATGCCATTTTACGACAATGTGGCGAGTCTGTTGCAGCGAGCAAATATAGCAATTAGTCGATCGGGCGCTAGTGCCCTAACAGAATTAGCTGTTACCGGAGTACCTTCTATTTTAATTCCATTTCCTCACGCCGCTGACGACCACCAAAGATTTAACGCCGAAGTGTTTTCCGCATCAGGCGCTGCCGTCGTATTCCGTCAAAGCGAACTCACAGCAGAGGTATTGCAAAGCAAAGTGTTGTATTTATTAAAAGATACCGAATATTTAGCAAAAATGTCTCAAGCAGCTTCTAAATTAGCAGTGACAGACAGTACGGAACGTTTGGCAAATTTGGTCAGGGAATTGTTGAGCAAGAAAGATAAGAGCAAGAAAGATAAGACGGCGGTTGAAACCGCGCCTACAAAAACCAAGTCCGCCTCCGCGGACTGAAGAAAATAACGTAGTTTTAACCCAATACGCTTTGGTTAACGTTAATGTCATTGCGAACTCTTCGCAAAGTATTTGTAGGGTGTGTCGCCATAAAAAATCCCTAAATTCAATCGATAATCTCTTTCTCGACGCACCTGAGACGATAGTTGAAAAAACCAGCCCCAAAAACATTGTGTATCAAGATTTTTTATAAATAGTAAAACCAGTTATTTACCTTAAACTGCTTTTTCACGATTCAGTTGAGTCTTGAAGTATTCCTTCAGGGATTGATGAGTAATTGTACCGCTATTTTGAGCAGCAAGTTTCCAGGGATATTCTTCTTGCGTCATGTTGCGCAACTTCCATGCAGCAAACTGCCCAAACACGGAGTAAACCTCATCAAGCAGGCTCTTAGTTTTGTCGTCATAAATCGAAAAGTCTATCTTCAGGACATGGAATTGCACCAGCACCATACTTTTTATAGTGACGGTACAAATCAGGAACAACCGGCCCGTAAGTCCATGCTTCTATCGCTTCAGGAAATAGCGGTTCATCGTACAAAGCTAAATGAAAGCCTTGAGCATAGTAAAGCAATTTCTGAAGTTTGAGATTAGATAAGCTGTTGTGCATTTAAAACGCATATTGGTATAATATAACATAATGATATTCAGAAAAAGTGAATGCCTGCTAAAAACTTTCTCAGTTCCGAGACAAAGGAAACTCTGCAACAAGTATTAAAAGACCATGAGCATC
>JANYGO010000384.1 GCA_025362325.1 Cyanobacteriota bacterium
AGTTCCATTTGTCGCGACCCCGACCCCTCCAGCCATTCATCTTTCAGGTAAAAGAAGCAGATGCACCACCTTTCGGCTTTGACGCGATCGATGCCGTGAGGCTGCTTGTTGTCGAAACTGATGCAATCGCCCTCGGTCATCGCATACCGGGTGACATTATTTACATCTTGATTGTCGGAAATGAAAAAGTCACATTGCCCGATCGCATTTACCTGAGCCGCCAGCCCCTGATTCTTGCCGATTAATTTGTAAGCTGGTGCATCGCGGTGCGTCTTGATTTGAGTCCCCGACGGATATTTCAACACCAGTCCCTGATGGAAGCCGGGAAGCAGCCGTTCGCCAATTTCTTCAACGGGGCCGGACACTTTGGAAATCCGGTCAAAAGCGGGTTCCACTTTTGGAACTTTACCCAAACCTACCCGGCAGCGGATTTCCATCTGAAAGCGGCCCTGCGAGTACGTTGACGTGGATGGTGACATCAAATGTTGATTCCCAAACAGCCAATTCTGCAAAAATTTGAGTTCATCACCTTGCAAACTGGGAAGTCGCGTCAGAGTCATGCCTCCACCTCGCTAATTTCCGTCAGGGAGTCGAGGTGTACGATGTCCGTTTCGTCTTGGGCATCAACAAATTTCACCGATACCCAAGTGCCTAAAATGTCGATAATCTTGCACTTGCGACCGCCCGATACGGTGACAACTTGTCTAATTTTGAATTTTGTAGGGATTGGTTTTGTCGCAATCAAGTCGGGCAGATTGTTGAAAAGCTCCCCCAATTCCCCCAAAGGCATTTGCCCTTTATAGCTCCCCGTGCGACGGATACTGGGAAGCACTTCCTCAAACACCCAGTGCTGAAAGGCTCCGGCAGACTCCTTGTTCGATCGCATGATTAGCTGGTACAGACCAGCCTCTGACACGAATAAGGGGACACGCCCCGGCCAGCTACCCAAACATATCTCTTTGATATGTTTGGCATCGCAGTTACTCCGTGCCATCAGGGCGGGGTTTTTGTATCCCAAGATTTTCGCCACTGCTACGACGGAAAACCACGCGTCATCATCCTGAATCACGGCTTGAAGTTCTCGGTTGCCAAAACTGAAAGTTTGATAATTCATTTTTTTACCTCTAAAATTGCTTTTGAAATGCCCCTTAAGAATTCAAGGGGAACTATTAATCCCGCACCAAAATACCCTTGATTCGGTACGGTAACTGTGCGACAGATTCTCTCCAACCTCGGCAAATCTTTCCTCAGCCTATCCATCGAAATACAGTAAATTTCTGATGGATAAACAAAGTAAATCAACCATTGGGCCTCGGATGTGTAAGCCCAACCGCCGACAACCTTGTCCGATCGAGAAATCGTCTCAACATACGCATTTCCCGTCTCTTTTGCGCGGAAATCTGTTTTATATTGTACAGTTTTCCTGTCTTGACCGTTAAAAAAAATGCGGTCTATTCCTCGATTCTCTTCCGAGGCTGAGGCGAATCGAATTTCTGAGTACCATTGATAGAAGAAGTTGTCTAATATTTCTTCTCCATCCTGTCCGAGCCTGAGTTGGCTCTTGAAATTGTAAGGAGCTTTCATCGGCAATTCCTCAATGTTTCGCCCAATATTTTCATGAAGGTCGGCGGTACGGAATTGCCGATGCCGTGTCCGTCAATTGCGGTTTTGCCCGACCATTTGTAATCTGGGGGGAAGCCTTGAAGAGTTGCCAACGCCTTGATGCTCAACCTTCTGACCGATCCTTCCGCTACAAGTTGTGCGCTAGTTTTTCGAGAGCAAGAAGCGCTTCTGAGAGTCCAGCAAGCCCGGTTTTCCGCTCTCACAATCGGCATTCGCTGGCTGGGATAGTGGCATTCAATCAACAGCTTAGGCATCGCCTTGTGAATAAATGCTGTCAGGCAAAAGCTGGGTTCCGCTGCGTTGCGGGAGGTGTATTTCCCTCCGTAAAGGTTTTGCCCGGAAATCATTGCGGGGCTTCCCAACACCGATTCAAATTGCTTGGCATTCAACTCGGATTCCGGCATTTCATCAATCAGATGTTTGATCGCGCCATACCACGATTGTTTCTGAAAATTGGCAGGGGGCAGAAGCGAGGGGGCGAACTGACTTTTCACCGCCCACAAAAACCAGCGCTTGCGATTTTGTGGCAAACCGTAATCGGCACAGTCAACGATCGCATCTGCCCACCCATACCCCTGGATGTTGAGTTCGTTCGTGAGAGCTCTGTACGATTCGGAGCCGACAAACTCAGGGACATTTTCCGATGTGACAAACTTCGGTCTAAGTGTTTGAATCCAATTCAAACACTTAACCGCCAAATCCTTGTCTTCCCGAACCGGAAGATATTTGCTCCTGATCCGCGAATGACCCTGACAGGGAAAAGACGTGTGAAGACCTTCGACTCCTTTGTACTTGGTAGGGTCAATTTGAGAGTAGTCTCCCAACTCTCCCGTTCCGCCGTTGGCGCGGTAAATCTCCATCTGCATCGGGTCGGAATCGATTCCGATCACTTCAAATCCAGCCCACTTTAACCCTAGAGTGGAACCTCCGCAGCCGGAACCCAAATCGAGAAAAGTCTTAGGATACCCCGTGTCAATTAAGTTGACACGTGAGTTATATTGACATTTTACTACCGTTGTCATTGTGCTTGTCCTTCTATATATGTCTCAATCGCCAATGTCGTCAGCGATTGAGGGGTTGTTCTTTTGTTGGATGCGACCAGATTTAGTTTGGTCGCCAGTTCGGGCGACAACCAAATCCGTTGTTCGTCATTTTTGCCCCGAAGATACTCCTGTAAAGCTTCTTCTACTACAAAGCGAAATTGACGACCACTACTCGCCGCCTCTAATGCAATATTCCTCCAAAGCTCTCCGGGGATATATCCCAATCGTTTCTTTTCCATTAAAAAGGCTTATCCTTTTGATTTTGTCCAGTTAATCAATCATAACTTAGTCGGACTTATATGTCAACCTGTCAACTTGTCGAAAACGATGATGTAGTCGTTCACCACCCGGAGCGAGGGAAATGCAATTCTATTGATTCAGGGGAAATCTATTGCCAAGAATCAAAGATGAATAAAAAGAGATTAGCTAATTTAATCAGAGAGGCACGGGGCGATATATCCCAGAGGCAATTTGCTAAAATGATAGGCGTTTCGCAAACTTCCGTGTCCGATTGGGAAAAAGGAACTTATTTCCCCAATTTAGAAAATGCTGAAGCGATAGCCAGAAGACTGGGGATTAGTTTGTCAGATTTCGTGGCTCAGATAGAAGACGAGGGGAAAACCGAATTTGAGAAAATAATAGATTCGGTGAAGCTTTTAGATTGGAACCGCTTAGCAGAAATTCAGCGGGCTATTGCGGAACGGATGGAAGGAAACAACGGCGTGATTTAACTATTCGTCGGGAAGTCCCCCGCTATAACTGTACGCGACTTAGCGGGGGCAGCGTCCCCTTCCCTTGTTTGTGTCATAGCAAATCACTTTTTCAATGCCAAGGGTTGCCACGATTGCTTCAAAAGTCAACAGTCCAAAAGCCACTTCTGAAGAACCAAGTCACCGCACGTCTGCTGAACCCTAAAGTCCTTACTGTATATAGGTTTTCTCCACTTGTTGATTTTCCACTTGTGGATAAACCACTTGTGGAAAACCGATCACATAATAAATACCAATCTAAATAAGTAATTGAGAGAGAGAGCGCGCGTGAGATTTTTTCAGAAAAGAAGGAAGAGAGAATTTGGAATCGAAACTGAGAATTTGGGACTAACGGCTCAATCAGCGAGTTGGAGTCTTGGGTGAAATTGAGAATTTGAGAATGGGCAAGTATTCCGCGACGGCTGAGCTTGTTTATTTTAGCGATTCAGAGGGCTTTGAGATTGCTTGTGACACACAAGTCGATTAGAAGTAGTAACAGACCCACAGGCTCAATTTTGAGGGCTTTGGCTTGACGTGCTGGGTTTTACCGAGTAAGTTGACTGATTGATCCAAGAATCCCCGTGCGTTTACGCCGGGGAGTGTCAAGGAAGGCCAAATCTAGAGCCGTAGTCGGAGAGCAGGTTTTCGGGCGCAACTTCTTCTGACGGCCCGCTTGTAGGAATGGGCAAGGAGCTGGCAATAATAGTGGCGTGAGCCAAGTCTGGAGAATTGCCTTTGAGCCGTGCGATGGTAAGCCGGCGCGACTCCACTTGAATAGCCGTATCGCCGTCAGGGACAGCAAAGTGAATTTTATTAGCTTGGGTTTTCAGTTTGGGAGTGTGAGCACCTAGAAGTACCCGAAGCGAGCCATTTTTAATTTTATTTTTAAATTTATAGTGATGTTCGGCTTTGAGGTTTTTGAATT
>JANYGO010000387.1 GCA_025362325.1 Cyanobacteriota bacterium
ACGATCGCCAAAGCCAAATTGTGGTTAAAGATTTAGGCTTGAAAATGCCTCTGCTGTCCGATCCAAGTTGTCAAGTGTTTCGGGCTTATCAAGTCGGTCAAGCTTTGGGTGCTCCTTTGCCCGCTCAGTTTGTTTTGGATGCACAGGGCAAACTCCTATTTAAACATTTGTTTTCGTTCATAGACCACAATGCTAGTGTCGAAACTTTGCTGAAATCTCTCCCAAATTAGGACAAGTCATTGCACTGTCCTAATTTGGAGTTTTTAACCGCAGATACACGCAGATGTACGCGGTGATATTTGGTTTTGGCGATAGGTACTCATTGTGCCAATTGCTAGGGCGGAATGCGAGGAGGTTTGATCGACAGTAAAGTAGGCTATAGCTGGAATGTACCTAGTACCAGTTTAAGCCGATGTCGTCTCCTAAAGGTCGATCGAGCAAAATAGAATTCAGCGTCTTAGCCTCCCATCCTGAGTTGTTGACAGGTTTAGACGCGTGGCTGCGGCTGGGCTTGATTTCCCCCGCTGAGGTTGAGCAATTATGCCGACAATATTTAGTCTGCCCGATACCCGATCCCGCTGTCAGTATTTCGGAAATTGACGATCGCCAGATCGATCCTATTGCCGAACCAAAAACACCTGCTCTATCAACACACAAAATATTACCCAGCACCACAAAAAACGTTGCTGTACGTGCAGAAACCGCTCAAAATCCAACTTTTGTAGCTCAGGTTTTGCAGTCGCTCATAGCCGAAATTAGCGTCGTGTGGCTGTTGTTTTTAGGAGTGTTCATGGTAGTTGTCTCCTCAGGAGTCTTAGCCGCCAGTCAGTGGGAAAAATTTCCGGCCGCCGGACAATACGGAGTTTTGTTAGCTTATACTTTAACATTTTGGGCGATTAGCAGTTGGGCAAAAAAACAGGCTAATTTGCGCTTGACGGCTCAAACTTTGCAAGAAGTCACGCTGTTGCTAGTGCCGATAAATTTTTGGGCGATGGATACTTTTGGATTGTGGCAATATCCCTGGAATTGGGCGGTAGCAATCGCAGCAGCACTTATTTTGACTTGGATAACTGGCGGGATTATCAAAGATCAGTATCAAACCTTTTGGGGAAAAAATGTAACTTCCTCGATCGCCCTAAATCACTTGGGATTGAGTTACTTGCACTGGGGTTGGGCCTTTTCCAGCTTTTCCCTAGCTGCGGTTTATTTGGGTACGGTGGGAACTACTGCTGCTACAGTTTATCAAGTTCAACAACAACGGTTGCAATCTATCAAACGCGGGGAAAACACTGAAACTGTCCCTGCTACTTTCAATTTTAGCCGAGATTTTTTGACTTACAGAAAAGCGGCTTTAGTAGCTTATTCTTTAGGAATTTTACTGGGTCGGGCGATATTTGTCAAGAATGTAAATATCGCTGAAATCGGTTTAGCTTTGGGAATTTGTGGCGTACTCTTAGCATGGCTCGATTGGCAGCAACCCGTCGCATCTGGGACTATTAGAAACAATATATCCGAGTCGCCAAATTCCAGCAACTTTTTTAACTGGCAATTAGCCGGAGGGGCTTTGTTGGGTTTGGGGTGGCTGGTTTGTTTTCGCGAAATTCCGCTACAGGCGATCGCAGTTAGCGGATTGGCTGTGTGGTTTTTTTATAACCGCTTAGTTTTGTTTTGGAAAAAGTTTGATTTGCTGATGCTTGAAGCGGTGGGACTTCAGAGTATTTGGCTGTTTTGGCGAGTGCTTCCTTTAGGAATTAAAACACAATTTGTGGGATTTTTAACTCAGCTTACCAACTCTCAGGAAACTCCTTGGGCTTTGTGGAGCGTTTTGCTATTGCCTTATTTAATTTTAATGGTAAGTGTGGCGCAGTGGCTCTACCGATCGCGAAAGTTTAAACTTGCCCGTTTTGGTGAAAACCTTGCTCTCGGTTTGGGCAGTGTTTTAACTATTATTAGTTTCGTCAATCCCTATTGGCGATCGCTCAATTTATTGGTTTCTACTCTAACTTTAGCTTGGATTACTTGGAAATACGTAATTCCCGATAATTCCCGGCGAGTTTTGACGCCTGCTTCTGCTGTTGAAAAACATCCAAGTCCGGCAATTTTGGTTTCCCTGACTCACCTGATCGGTTTATGCGCGATCGGTTCGGCAATTGACTTATTTTTACCGAACCCGACATCTAATATTTGGTCGGCAATTCTATTGATTTTCATGGCTGCTGAATGGGGATTTTTTGTCTGGATGAAAGCGGCAAATACCCAAGAAAGTTCTGCGTTTTTTTGCTTGCATCCTGCATCGTTCCAAAGTTCATGGTATCTGGGCTTAGGATTAGCAGGATTCAGCTTTATCTTGTTGGAAAATTATTTAGCTCCGGGTACTGCCGCTCATCGCCATCAGTGGAGTTTGCTCTGGCTAGTGACTCCTTTGGCTTTGACTGCTGTTGCTAAATATACTGAGGTTCCTCACAAACAACTTGCTAGTACCTTGAGTGCGATCGCCCTAATATTCGCACAATTTCTAATTTTTGATTTGCCGGGATACAGGTTAATTGGTTTGGGTTTTGCGGCGGTGTTGATGTTAGTCAATACTTACTATTTAGTTGAGCTGCCAGCGGCTGCAATAGAAGTCGGATTTGGCTTGAGCTTCGCCGCCGCAGCTCTTTTACAGTTAGGCTTTTTGTCTGGTTGGGATTGGGCAATTGCTGGGGCGCTCACACTTTTGTGTCTGTGGTTGCTTCGCAGCCAAATCGTTCGTTTTGCCAGCCGTTTTCCTCAGCCTTCGATCTTAGCTCAAATTTACGATCGAGCTGTGGATGGTTGGGCGATCTTACTCGCAGGGTTGCTGTTAACAATTATTACTTTTTATTCCTATCAGCTTTATGCAGGTAGTACCTTTAGTTTCTCGCCCTCGGCTGAAGTGTTGGCTGCTATTTTGGTAATCGTGGCTGCGATTGTTTTCCGAAGTTTCCGCCAAGTTTCCCCTCTGGCAATTTATGCCTTGGCTTGGAATTTGGAGTTGTTAACAGCAGTCGGTTTGAGCTTTATTGGACGCACTACGATTAATTTGGCAGTGGCGAATATTGCGATCGGCTTATTTACCCAGTTGTTGGGCGATTTGTGGCGGCGACGCTACCCGGAGCGCACACTTTTACCTAGCATTCACGTGATACCTTTAGTTTACGGGTTGTTGGGTTTGATTTTGCGATCGCACACTTTTACAAATGGAACAGGTTTAATTTCGTTAGGTGCGTCTTTAATTGCGATCGGCATTGGCAGGCGGGAGCAACAATTTAAACCTTTGGTTTATTTGGGATTAATTGGCATATCGGCTTCCGCTTACGAATCGCTACTATATCAACTTTTTCAAACACCGGGAGGAGCTTTTGGCGACGGCTTAATTGTGCTAGCAACTCTCGGCACAACTTTAACGTATCTCTATCGAATATTGTCTCCTTGGTTGAGCAGCTATTTGCATTTAACTAATGCAGAGTTAAAAATATTTGCTCATCTACACTGGGTTTTAAGCAGTGTGCTGCTGATTTGGGCTTCTACCCACGATCTTAAATCAGCCTTAAATCTAGGATTAGTCACTGGTGCTTTATTAGTGCAATACGCTTTCTTGCAAGGCAGAAATAATCTCGATCGCCAATGGGCGGAAATTTGGATTTACTTGGGTTGGCTAGAAGCCTTTGCCATCCGGCTTTATTGGCTCAATACGCCTTTAGTTAAGTACATTTCCGGGCCGCTGGGGCCGTGGAAAGTTGCCATCATGTCTCTATTTGCCTGTTTAATTTACATCTTACCTTGGGATAACTGGGGTTGGTCAAAAAAACCTTGGCAGACAATTGCTTCGCTGATACCAATAGTCGCTATTTTGGAATCTCCGGCTAAGTTTTATCCGATTAGCTTCCTGGTAGCTGCCGCCTTCTATGTTTTTCTAGCTTGGGAAAAGCAGGAAGTCCGTTTTACCTACCTGAGTGTGGCGATAATTGACTGGATATTGCTGCGATGGTTTGGACAAATGGGATTGAGTCAGCCGGAGTGGTATTTTACTCCTTTAGGGCTTTCTTTCCTTTACGTTGCTCAGTTCGATCGCGCTTGGCAATTACCAGCACAAAAACCGCTGCGCCACAATCTGCGGATGCTCGCCACTGCGCTGATTTGCGGGATACCTCTTTTGAGTCAGCAAAGCCACGGTTTAGTTGCGGGAGCTTTTAGTTTGGTGTCGATTGTGGCGGGTTTGGCATTGCGAGTGCGGGCATTTTTGTTTGTAGGAACTGGAATTTTTTTAATCAATGTTTTCTATCAGTTGGTGGTTCTGATCTTCGATTATCCGCTGATTAAATGGGCGATAGGTTTGGCTTTTGGGATTGTATTTATCTGGATTGCTGCTAATTTTGAAACTCGGCGCGATCGCATTACTGCTTTTGTACAGCATTGGGTTGTACAATTTCAATCCTGGGATTGAGTCTTGGGCTATCATATCCTGTCGCCCCTAGATGACTGGTTTACTAAAATCCTCTATTTTTTTTAATTTAAATTAAAAAAATAGAGGATTTTAGTGGGATAAAAAGCTTGACATTACCGCCTTGATGAGGTATTATTAGATAATAGAAGTGGTGGAATTTTTCAAACTCAATCAACCACTCCTATTATTCAATAATATAATCCATAAATCTCCTAAAATCAATAAGTAAAAATACCTTTCTTCCCGCCGCGACTTGAGAGTGTAAATTAAGATAAATCATCAAACAATTGTAGAAAAAGGTGAGCCGAAGCCCACGGTAAACCAGAGCTATTAATGTTTAATCTGACTCTCTAGCCTTGGAAGCAAAAGATCGGGTATGATATTGCTGACTAAACGAGTGAGGGTAAAACATAGAACAGAAGATCGAATGGCTTTACTAAATTAAGGTATGAATCCCCCAAGACTGGTTGATCGGCGTGCGGACTTGCAATCACATTTTTTAGGGTGGGATCGCATTTTGTGGCTGCGATTGTCACGGTAAAAACTGATTTGTGTCACTGTAGTAACGGCGGATTTGATTGATGATTGAGGAGGGTGATTCAGAGCTTTTTTTAGTAATAATTACTAAGGTCAATTATCAATTATACTACAAGTATTTTTTCGGAAAATCAGTGCCAATAGTTAAGATTTGGCGATCGCCTCATCCAATCAGTGCGACAGTGGCTCGATCGCATTGCAGTGGGCGATCGGCAAGCAGCGGGCGTGGTTGTGCCAACTTATACCCGCACGGTGTCCTTTTGAGAGAGATATTCAGCTATGGGGACACCATCTTTTTCACATACCGCCGATGTGCAAGCTGAATCCGGTGTATGAGGAATTAGTGGGGTTGCATTTTCGATCGCTCTCGTTTTTGGCTAATGCGTGCGGGGAAGATGTAACGCGGTACTGCTGATTGAGGGGTGTCATACCTCGATCGCCCGTTGATACCAATTATTTACCGACTGCACGAACCTGCTAGTTGTTCGATCGCTAATTTAAGCCATAATCGTTGATAATATCAGTGGATGCCTCCAGATAAGAGCGGGCATCCATCGTCGCGATCGAATCAATAATACAGCGGATTCCAGGTTTATGCAGTACAGTAGCAGCAGTTTGTAAACCAGTTTTTAAAGTGCTTAATATTAACTAAATCAAGCGCAGTAGCTAGTAAAACGTCAACCATCTTGGTAGTAGTGGGCGAAAACT
>JANYGO010000010.1 GCA_025362325.1 Cyanobacteriota bacterium
GATTATTTGAATCCATTGAAAAACTAGAATCACTGTTAAATAAACTTTTAAATGAAGGAGGATTAATTATGAAATGGAACCGAAAAATAAAAAATAAAGGGAACTTAGTTAATGCAGTTTAGATGTTGAACAGCTTATTACTTCAGCGGTGACACCTAAATTGCGGAGATGATGCGCTAACTGGTTTGCTCGTTGGTTCAGTTCTTGATAAGTCAGTTGCTCATCTTCAAATACTACGGCGATCGCCTCTGGCGATCGCTCTACCTGTTCTTCAAACAACTGATGTATGCAAGCATCTTTAGGGTAATCGGTTGCGGTATCATTCCACGCCGCTAACTGCTGCTGTTCAAACTCAGTTAAAATAGGCAACTCTGCAATTTTCTGCTCTGAGTTAGCGACGATCGCTTCTAATAAAGTCTGAAAATGCCCTACCATCCGCTCAATCGTGTCAGCATTAAATAAATCTGTGCTGTACTCAAAACGACCAACTATACCCTCCGATGTCTCCTGTAATTCCAGGGTTAAATCAAACTTTGCCGTTTCGGTATCAATATCTTACTGGCTCCAATTCAGCATCGAATCAACGCCTGACATTGGGGGTTGGAGAACGAAAGCGACTTGGAACAGAGGGTTTTGACCTAAATTCCGCTCCGGTTGCAGTACCTCTACCAACTTCTCAAAGGGCAAATCTTGGTAAGCAAATGCTCCTAAAGTCACTTCCCGCACTCTCTCAAGTAAGTGCTGGAAAGTAGGGTTGTCCTTGAGGTCGGTACGCAGTACCAAAGTGTTGACGAAGCACCCAATTAGCTGCTGAATCTCTGGCTGGTTGCGTCCGGCGGTGACAGTGCCTACTACAATGTCGGTCTGTCCTGTGTAGCGATAGAGTAAGGTTTTGAAGGCTGCCAGCAGTGTCATGTAGAGGGTAACGCCTTCTTTCTGGCTCAATGAGGCGATCGCCTCGCTTAGAGTCTGAGGTAGCGCTAAACATTGCCTTGCACCCCGAAAGGTTTGAAGAGGCGATCGCGATCAATCTGTGGGTAGTTGCAGTGTTGGCAAATCAGCTAGTTGCTGTTTCCAGTATCTCAGTTGGTTTTCCAGCACTTCTCCCTGTAGCCATTGCCGTTGCCAGGAGGCAAAGTCTGCAAACTGAATCGGCAATTCTGCCAGAGGCGATCGCAAGCCCAGAGAAAAGGCGCTGTAAAGTGTCGCCAATTCCTTCATAAACAAGCCGTACAGCGAAACACCATCGATCGCGATGTGGTGTATGGTCAGGAACAACCTGTAATCTGCCTCCCCCAACTGCATGAGAGTACCCCGCAGTAGCGGCGCTTCACTCAGGTCAAAAGACTGCTTCGCCTCCAAAGTTGCCAGCCGCAAGGCTTCAGACTCCCGTTCTGTCTCTGACAATTCCCCCAGATTCACCACTGGTAAGGTGAAATTAAAGGTATCTTGAATCACCATCACTGGTTGCCCATTTACCACAGCAAAGGTGGTTCGCAAAATTTCGTGACGCTTGATGATTTCGTTGATGCTGCGCTCTAGGGCGGTAATGTTGACAGCACCAGGGAGACGAATGGTAATCGGTTCGTTATAAAAAGGTATATCAGAAGCCAATTGACATAGGAACCAGAGTTGTTGCTGACCGAAGGATAGAGGCAAGTCCCGATCGCGCGAAATAGGTTGAATTGGGGGAGCCTGGGGTATGGGAGCTTTGTGGCTGGCGATTTCCAGATTATGAGCAAGATCGGCGACTGTGGCAGACTCAAATAAGGTACGCAAAGGTAATTCCACCTGGAATGTGTCTCGCATTCGAGTTGCAATCTGCGTGACTAGCACAGAGTGACCTCCCAATTCTAAGAAGTTGTCGCGAATACCGACTCGTTCTAGTCCCAGAACTTCAGCCCAGATTCCTGCTACTACCTCTTCGAGGGGAGTTTGAGGTGCTACATAATCTTGTCTTAGTTCGGGAGTTTTAACCGCAGGTGCTAACGCCCAACGGTCTATTTTACCGTTGGGCGTTAGCGGCAAGGTTTTCAGGAACACAAAACTGGAGGGCACCATATAGTCCGGCAACTTCTCTTTCAGGAAGTTACGCAACTTGCCAGCGGCGGTACGTTCTAAAAATTTTAATAAGCCTTGGGTTTCTAAGAGGTAGTCGATACTCTGCTGAATCACCGCTTCTTCACTGGGTGTGAGAGATAACTCAATCCCCGCCTGATTTCCCTGACACCAAGCGACAGTTCCCTCAAAACATTGCTCTTCGGCATCTCCCGGTAGTACGAGGCGCAGACGCAGGCGTTGCTCAATGAAAGTATGATTTGCCAGTAGGGGCAATCCCCCTGCCATCGCCCTGACACTCTCCGGCGTAAGCACGGGGGCATTACCCCTACTGGGCCAATTATCGGGCACTCCAATCACGCCAATGCCGCCGATGGAGATGTCCTCTGTATGTAGCTTAACTGAGCGATCGCCATCAATTTCTACTAAACACTCAGTTTTAAAGGGTGTGCGTTCTGCGATGACTTTGGAAACAATATAAGCGATCAAGCGTTTCTGTCCGGGGACATCTTCTTGTGCTGCTACCACTGCTAGCTGCACGTCTGGGTGTTGTCCCAGCACTGCTTCGATCTCGCCTAGTTCGATGCGGAAGCCTCGAATTTTCACTTGGTGGTCGATGCGGCCTTGAAATTCGATGTTACCATCCGGGATATAGCGACCCAAATCCCCTGTACAGTAAAGGCGATCGCCTGTATGGGGATGAGTGATGAAGCGCTTGCTAGTCTTTTCTTCATCTCGCCAATAGCATCTAGCCAAACCAATTCCACCGATGTATAGTTCCCCGACTACTCCCTCTTGACATGACTCAAACGCTTCGTTGAGCACATAAAATTGCTGGTTGGTCATCGATCAACCGTAAGGGATACTTTTCCAGTTAGGATCGATGTTTTCTATGGGATATAAAATCGACCAGATGGAAGCCTCGGTTGCACCTCCTAAGCCAATAACCGTAGGAGTTGCAGGTTGGTCTAAACTTTCTAAGTCTGGACTAGAAGCAACTAAAGCTTTGATTTGATCTGGCAAAGTCAAAGGTATCCAATCGCCACTAAGAAGGACTAATCGCAGAGATGATGACAGGGTATTGCTATGAGCCGTTGCATAATCCACAAGCATCTGCATTAAGGCCGGTGCGGAGTTCCAGATAGTGACTTGTGCTTGGGCGATCAAATCAATCCAGTGAGCGGGATCTGGCGTTGCTGATACTTGAGGGATGACAACAGTTCCTCCCGCAGCCAGCAAGCCGAAAATGTCGTATACAGATAAGTCAAAGCTGAGGGAAGATAGAGCTAAGACGCGATCGCCACTTCCCACTTCAAAGCGTTGGTTAACATCAAGTAGGGTAAGTAGTCAAACAAAATTAATTACATAAATCAAATAATATGATATACTCAAACCATCAAGTTTTATTGAAAGAGGTTTTATATGTTTTTACTTCGAGATATTAATCCACTTTCGTTGAAATTGCTAAACCGAATTTATC
>JANYGO010000013.1 GCA_025362325.1 Cyanobacteriota bacterium
GATTATTTGAATCCATTGAAAAACTAGAATCACTGTTAAATAAACTTTTAAATGAAGGAGGATTAATTATGAAATGGAACCGAAAAATAAAAAATAAAGGGAACTTAGTTAATGCAGTTTAGATGTTGAACAGCTTATTACCTTAATCTTAACACTATCTCTAGTTCCTTCAATCTGCCATCTTACGGGCTTACCAGCAATGGTATATTTAGCGGACGGTTGACCTGTTCGCTGAACCCACTGAGAATTAGGGTCTTGAATCACCTCCGAAATATAATTCATTATCTGCTCGTCGCTCCAGCTTGCGGGAAATTCACTTTTACCAGAAATTCCTCTACCAGGCCCGTGACCACCTCCTGTTGCGTCACTATCGAGAATATGTGTCCGTTGCTGAGAGTTGATTTGAGATAGATTATTGACATCAATTCCAGCGGGAATATTGCCTGAAGAATGGTTGCTCATAGATGGCTTTTGGAGATTGCCATAATTTTATAGTATTTGTAGGGTGCGTCGCCATCGACAATCCCCAAAGAAAGAGAGACAATCTGACAGATCCGCACCTTACACAATAGTTAAGGAAACAAGTATTGGGTTTGTTTACACGATCTCTTGAATATCCCAGGTGCGTCGCCGTGAGATTGTCGATATTGAGTTAAGAATTTTTCGTAGCGACGCTACGACTACTCAAACAACTACACAAAAAATAGCGCCTGAGTTCCCCCAGACGCACAGCATAAAATCAACAAATTGTCAACCCTAACCTAACCGTTCAAAGCCTCAGCACCGCCGGAAACTTCCAGAATTTCCTGGGTAATTGCCGCTTGCCGCGCCTTGTTATAAGTCAACGTCAAACTACGGATCAAATCGCTAGCATTCTCACTAGCATTATTCATCGCCGTCATCCGTGCAGCCAACTCGCTAGCAGCAGATTCTTGCAAAGCCCGCAGCAATTGGTTGTTCAAATACAAAGGCAAAAGTGCCTCCAGAATTTGCGCCGGATCTTGCTCAAAAATCATGTCCCGTGGCAAACTCTTCATAGGAGAAGTAACCTTCTCCCGCGATACCTGAAACTGTCCGCCTTGCGATGTCAAGCGGAAGATTTCATCATCGGGAGTTTCCAAACCTTGGGGGTCGAGGGGCAGCAAGGTTTGAATTACTGGACGCGAACTAATTAGCGACACAAACTTAGTGTAAACTAGCTCAACTCTATCTACAGTTCCTGACAGGAACAAAGACAGCAATTCATCAGCAATTAGCGCTGCTTCCGGTGCTGTCGGAATTTGTTCCAAGTTCATGTAAGTCTCTTTAATCGGCTGTTCGCGGCGCTGGAAATACTGAGTAGCTTTGCGGCCTACTAACACGAATTTGTACTCTAAGCCTTCAGCTTTGATTTCCTTGGCGCGATTTTCGGCGTATCTGATGATGTTGTTGTTGTAGCCGCCGCACAAACCCCGATCGCCCGAGACGACCAAAAGTCCCACCGTTCTGACTTCGCGTTTTTTCAGCAGCGGCAAATCCAGGTTTTCAAACTGCAAGCGTTCCGCCAAACCGTACAATACCTCGGCGAGGCGATCGGCAAAAGGCCGAGTAGCAGTCACCTGTTCTTGAGCGCGGCGCACCTTAGCAGCAGCCACCAAACGCATCGCTTCTGTAATCTTTTTAGTGTTCTTGACCGACTTAATGCGATCGCGAATAGTTTTCAGATTTGCCATAACTTTCTCCTTTTTTCTTAGTTTTTATTTCTGAGTTCTTAGTTCCCAGCCATCAGTTTTAAAATTTAGCTATGGTAGGGATACGGCATTAACCATTGGTGTCAACTTAAGACTGAAATTCTGTGTCTTGATGTTTGTCTCTAAGTCTCGATCCCCCTAAATCCCCCTTAAAAAGGGGGGACTTTGAGTGCTTCTAGTCTCCCCCTTAAAAAGGGAAACTTTGAACGCTCTTGTCCCCCCCTTATTAAGGGGGGCTAGGGGGGATCTGTGACTTAACTAATGACCAATGACTAATGACTAATTACGCAGAAACCAAGAAAGTTTGCTTGTATTCCGCGATGCCTTCTTTCAGCAACTTCTCAGCTTCATCAGTCAAAGCCTTGCCGCCTTGAACGATTTCGCCGTACTTCGCCTTGCTAGTCCGCAAATATTCCCGCAAACCAACAGTAAACTTAGTGATTTTATCAACCGGGATGTCATCCATATAGCCGTTAATACCGGCATAGATGATCGCCACTTGTTCGTTCATTGGCAGAGGCGAACTTTGCGGCTGTTTCAACAGTTCCCGCAAGCGCTGACCCCGCGCCAATTGATTCTGAGTAGCTTTATCCAAGTCAGAAGCAAACTGAGAAAATGCTGCCAGTTCTTCAAACTGCGCCAATTCCAATTTCACCTTACCGGCTACTTTTTTCATTGCCTTAGTTTGAGCTGCCGAACCTACCCGCGATACCGAAATACCGGGGTTTACTGCCGGACGCAAACCAGAGTTAAACAAGTCAGAAGAAAGGAAGATTTGACCGTCGGTAATCGAAATTACGTTCGTCGGAATGTAAGCAGAAACGTCGCCGGCTTGGGTTTCAATAATCGGCAAAGCTGTCATGCTGCCTTCGCCCAAATCGTCGCTCAATTTAGCAGCGCGTTCTAGTAAGCGAGAGTGCAGATAAAACACGTCTCCGGGATATGCTTCGCGACCCGGAGGACGGCGCAGCAACAAGGACATTTGGCGGTAGGCCTGTGCTTGCTTGGAAAGGTCATCGTAAATGACCAAAGTGTGCCGGCCTTTGTACATGAAATACTCGGCTAAGCTAGCACCGGTGTAAGGTGCTAAGTATTGCAGGGTGGCGGGGTCGCTAGCGTTGGCTGCTACGACGATTGTGTAGTCCATCGCGCCGTTTTCTTGCAAGACGTTGACGATGTTAGCTACTGTAGAAGCTTTTTGACCGATCGCCACGTAAACGCAAATTACGTTTTCCGATTTTTGGTTGATGATTGTGTCGATCGCGATCGCAGTTTTGCCTGTTTGGCGATCGCCAATAATCAATTCCCGCTGTCCTCTTCCCACTGGAATCATCGCATCAATAGCGGTAATCCCTGTTTGCATCGGTTCGTAAACAGAACGGCGAGAAACGATACCAGGTGCCGGAGATTCAATCAAGCGAGTCTCAGTAGTTTTAATTTCGCCTTTGCCGTCAATCGGACGTGCCAAAGCATCAACTACGCGGCCCAACATTGCTTCACCAACGGGGACTTCAGCAATTCTGCCAGTAGCAGTAACTGCCGAACCTTCTTGAATGCCGAGGCCTTGGCCCATCAACACTGCACCCACGTTATCTTGTTCGAGGTTCAGTGCGATGCCCACGGTGCCGTCGGCAAATTCTAGCAATTCGCCGGACATAGCTTTATCCAAGCCATAAATCCGGGCAATGCCGTCGCCTACTTGCAAAACAGTACCAACGCTAGAGACTTTTACATCTTGGTCGTACTGTTCAATTTGCTGGCGAATAATGCTGCTAATTTCGTCAGGTCTGATTGCTGCCATGTTAATTATTATGTGTCAGTTGTCAGTTGTTACTCGATGTTTTCGCTAATTAGACAATATTGAAAACATCTTCAGTCGGCGTCCGGCGGACTTTGTTTGTGTAGCGCCAGAATTCATTCTGGCGAACTCTTGCTAATTAAACAAGATTGAAAACATCTTCAATCCGCCGAGGCGGATTTTGTTTGTGTAGCGCCAGAACTGGCTGGCTGGCGAACCCTTGCTTCCTGCTTATTTAAATTAGGAATTCAAGCGAATTCCGAGACGGCGCAATTGTCCCCGCAGGCTGGCATCAATTACTTGAGAGCCTACTTTGATTACCACACCGCCGATTAAATCTGCGTCAATTTTGGTTTCAATTTCTACGCTTCGAGCGCTGGTCATCGCCTGCACTTTTTCGCTAACAGTTTGCTGTTGAGCGTCTGAAAGCGGGACAGCCGATGTAACTTCAGCCAATACTGTTTGGTTGAGTTCTCGGAGCTTTGCCAAGTATTGTTGACCAATTCCTTCTAAAAAAAGAATTCTTCCTTTGTCTACTAAAAGCTTCAGAAAGTTGTGCATCAAGGGGTTCATTTCTTCACCCGCTATTTGCTGAATCACGGCTTTTTTAGCATCCGGTTTGATTAGCGGATTGGCTAAAAATTGACGCAAGTCTTCCGAACCTTCTAGCAGGCTCAGTAAAGAACGAATGTCTTCGCCGAACTTCTCTGATAGATTGCTGGACTGAGCCAGTGACATCAAGGCAGATGCGTAAGGCTGCAAGACTGCTGTGCTAACGATACTCACTTTTTAGCCTCCCAGTAACGCAATGCTGCGATCGATTAATTGGTGTTGAGCGCTGTCGTCCAAGCTAGCTTTTAACTGGCTTTCCACCTTTGCCATTGCCATTGATACGACGGCAGATCTCAGTTGGGCGATCGCTCTTTCCTGCTCCGCTTCCAACTCTTGACCTGCTGTTGCTTTCATGCGTTCAACTTCCTGCGCCGCTTGAGCTAGAATTGCTTCTTTTGCCTTCTTTGCGGTTTCTTCAGCCGCGGTACGAATTCGTGCCGCTTCTGCTTGTGCTTCAGTCAATTTTTGCTGTTGCTCTGATAGAGCTGCTGCTGCATCTTTTTGGCGTTTTTCTGCTTCTCTAATCGCCTCTTCGATGCCCGATCGCCTCTCAGTTAGGATTTTACCTAAAAAGCCGCGCCCGAAATAAAACAGCACTGCAATAATAATGACCAGGTTAATCAGGTTGGTTTCTAAAATATCAAAATTGAAACCGAAACCACCTTCGCCGCTAGCTTCTGTGGCTAGCAATAAAACAGTCCCCATGATACTCTTCCATAATTGCGCGTGCAGATTTGGTGAACCGACGTTATATTTAAGATTGCATCCACAATCTCAAACTTTTCGGTCTCGCTATTTGACCAGCGACGGCCCTAATAGCTTTTCGAGAATTTGGTGGCCCAGAGCATCTACTTGTTGCTCTAGCGAGCGCATAGCTTCTTGCTTTTGCTGCTCTATTTCTTGTCCTGCCTTTTCTCGCGCCACTTGAGCTTCTTGTTGAGCCTCAGCGACTTTTGCTGACCCAATTTTTTGAGCCTCAGCTTGAGCCGCAGCAATTACTGATTGAGACTGCTTGCGAGTTTCTCCCAGTTTGTGCTCATACTCCTGCGCTAGTTGCTGAGCCTTTGCCAAGCGTTCTTTGGCTGCGATTTGGGTGTTACGAATGTAATCAGCGCGATCGTCAATTGACTTGCTGAGCGGCTTGTAAAAAATTACATTCAAGACTGCGACGAGAATTAAAAACTGCACCGCCATCAGAGGCAGCGTAGCATCTAAATCAAACAGTCCCCCTTCCTTTGCCGCTTCTTCAACTGCTAGTAATACTGTCCAGTGCATCATGATTTTTTGACGGCTTCCATCTAATTCGCTTAATCGAATTTAGACTTGAGATTTTGGATTAGAATAACCCTCCAAAACCTCAAATCTAAAATTTCAAATTATTATGCGAAGGGGTTGGCAAACAATAGCACTAGGGCTACGACCAAACCATAAATTGTCAACGCTTCCATAAACGCCAAACTCAACAGCAAGGTGCCGCGAATTTTGCCTTCTGCTTCAGGCTGACGAGCAATACCTTCTACAGCTTGACCTGCTGCATTTCCTTGACCAATACCAGGGCCGATTGCGGCTAAACCTACTGCCAAAGCGGCGGCGATTACGGAAGCGGCGGCAACTGTTGAATCCATGATGATTTTCCTTATCTAAAGTACAAAATTGAGAACAGAAAGTCTACAGAATTGTCCGATTTCACAGCAATAAGTTTGAGTTCAGAAATTTTATTTTCCTCCTTCATTCGTCGCCATTTATCGTTAGTTAATCGTGATGTTCTTCGCCGTGACCGCCTTCTAGAGCTTCACCAATGTAGGCTGCGGCCAAGGTAGCAAAAATCAAAGCTTGAATTGCACTCGTAAATAGTCCCAGAACCATCACTGGCAAAGGAACAAATAAAGGCACTAGCAACACTAGCACTCCGACCACCAATTCGTCAGCAAGAATGTTGCCAAACAAACGGAAACTCAGAGACAGAGGCTTAGTGAAATCTTCTATGATTTTGAACGGCAGCATGAAAGGCACCGGTTCTACATAGTGGGCGAAATACCCCAAGCCGCTTTTGCTGAGACCTGCATAAAAATATGCCAAAGATGTCAGCAGTGCAAATGCTACCGTCGTGTTGATGTCAGCGGTAGGAGCTCCCAATTCGCCTGATGGCAGCTTAATCAGCTTCCAAGGAATTAGAGCGCCAGACCAGTTTGACACAAAGATGAACAGAAATAATGTACCAATAAACGGTACCCAAGGGCGATATTCTTTTTCACCAATTTGGTTTTTAGCCAAGTCCCGAATATATTCCAGCGCATACTCCATAAAATTTTGCATTCCGCTGGGAATTCGCTGGATGTTGCTAGTTCCTAAAAGAGAAACTATGACTAAAACAGCAATTACAAACCACGAGGTTATAAAAACTTGCCCGTGAACTTTGAGACCGCCAAGTTGCCAGTACAATTGCTGGCCAACTTCCAATTTGGCGAGGGGGAAACGATTAAAGGTGTTTAGAACGTCAAGCATTGGCATTCAACGGGCTTCCCCATACAAATCGATGAGTTGAGTTTTGCTTTTCTTCCCTGATCTACCTGTAGTCTAGTGCTAATGCACTTCGGATCACGTAAACCATCAGCGCAGCTTTGTAAGTCAGAAATCCCAAAAATATCGGTAAAATCTGTAGCTGATTCCACTGTGTTCCTACTATCATCACCGCGAAAAACAGACCTAACCTGGTCTTGCTGATGCGTTGATTTTCGCTGCCGATTCGTTCAACGTCTCTAGCCAACATCTTTAAGTAAACCACACCTGTGCTTGCCCCTAGCAAATAGTTCAGGGCAATGTTGAGGGAGTAAAAAATCCAAACGGAGATAAAAATAATCGCCGTAAATGCAAGGGTGTACGCCAACAACTCTTGTTGGAGGCGATAAAAGTCTTGCATGGGATTGCTTGTCTCGGACGAGACTGTCGAGACTGTCGAGACAGTGCCAGCTTGAGGAATATCCTCGGTTGCTGGTGTGGGTTCGGTGGGTGTGTTTTGCGTGTTCACGAAGCTCAGAAACTAATGCAGGTAGCAGGCGAGTGCTTTGCAAACTCAGAAAAAATCATACCACGCTGCGGTAACAATACTTAAAATAAAATTAATTGTATTTTGGGAATTTGGTGTCGGGCGATTCGGAAATCTCAACTGGTTAAATGTGCGATCGCCCTTACTCCACCTTTCCCATCGCCCGATCGCACTTTTTCGCACATTGTTCTCAAGATATATCACTAATTAACTCTCACTTAGTGAGATAGGCAGAGGTCGATCGGGCAAATCCATGAAGATGGGGAGGGCGGGTTTTGCCTGCATAAACTGCCTGATAGCATAGATCTCGGCTAAACCCGCCCCTACAAGACCCGTACAAGATATTATGGTTTTTTCCGCCGATCTATTTAGCTGACTCTGCGCCCTGTCTGGTCAAATAAAACCGGATCTCATTCAATCACCTTAAACTCTTGCAGCGCCGGGATGAAGTTTTTGTTCTCGTGGCTCGATCGACTAAGCTTAATCAAAGCAAACCGCTGTAGGGGCAGCAAACTCGCCCACTGTGCCAGACTAATCGTAACGCCGAGCTCTTGCGCTTTTGCAGAAACCGACTCCGGTACAGTTGCAGCATCCATCCACGGGGGGTTTTCATCGACGGCAAAATCTGTTCCCGGTTTGCCAGTCTCTTTAATTAATACTTGGTTTAGCTGATCTCGGTAATCGCTAATCTCTGGTATTGTCAAACAAGGACTTTCTACAAGGATTTGACGTTCTGCTTGGTTGAAGTGATTCCAATCCTGCAACTTTAATTTAATGCCACAAGTATCTAACTTGAGACGTACCTGCATCGGAATACAGCGCAGAGCTTCCACAAAATCAGCTTCAAATTCAAAGAACATAAACCTACCAATTTTAGATTTTAGATTTTAGATTTTAGATTTACTCTACAGCAGCGAGCTGAGGGCTTGTATCCATCTTTGGGTGAGATCGATTATATTTTAGATTTTAGATTTTAAATTGGCTCGCGCCGCCGAGAATTGCAGAAAATGCGATCGCCATTTATAATTAAATAATATTACAAAGTATTGACATGAATCCCGTAGACTACCTTCGGATTAGCTTGATAGACCGCTGCAACTTCCGCTGTCTCTACTGTATGCCGGAAGGTAGCGAGTTGGACTATGTATTGCAGCAGCAGTTGTTAACTCACTCGGAATTGCTAACTCTGCTGCGGGAAGTTTTTATACCCGTGGGGTTTACCAAGTTTCGCTTGACTGGAGGGGAACCGCTGCTGCGGCCTGGGGTGGTGGA
>JANYGO010000016.1 GCA_025362325.1 Cyanobacteriota bacterium
GATTATTTGAATCCATTGAAAAACTAGAATCACTGTTAAATAAACTTTTAAATGAAGGAGGATTAATTATGAAATGGAACCGAAAAATAAAAAATAAAGGGAACTTAGTTAATGCAGTTTAGATGTTGAACAGCTTAGCAAGTGCGGGCCTGGGCCGACTTTGCGGTTGGGAGGCAAATTCTGACAAATATCTAAAAATTCGGGGGTGAGAAATTCCGGCGGGGCCTTGTCAGCAACATAATATCCTGAATAGGTTTCGATATCGATGCGATCGCCCGAATCGACAGTTAAAGCAGGTTCTAGCTTGGGAGAGAAACCGCCCAAGTGTACGGTTTTGCAATTAGCTTTGAGAAGGTGGCGAGTCATAAGTAGATGAGTGGGAAAATATATAAGTAGTCAAACAGCGAGTGAAACGAAGCAATCGCCAAGACTAAGATTGCTTTTTTCCTGGCTGTTTTACAGACACGCTATCACAATTTCTTAACTTTTTGATAACTTTGGCAGTCTAAAATTATAAGCGGGGGGCGGGTTTGTATATATTTGGGTTGGGAGTTATATTTAGCTGGTGAAACCCGCCCCTACAAACTAATGACTAATAAATTATGTTAACACCATTGCCCGATAAATCAGAAATTCCTCAAGGTTATTCTCGCAACCCCTGGTTTTTTGCTGTTTTGATTTTGATTGTCCTCTTGCTAGGTTTCACTATGCAATCTTACCTCAACAAACCCCAACTTTTAACCGATCCGTTTCTGCAACTCCCAACAGCCAACTCGGTGCGAGTTGTCTGGTTTACCGAATTTCCCGGGACTCGCAACACTGTCGCTTACGGCGAAAATTTGAGTCGAATTGCCGCTGCAAATACTACCAAGCTAAGTCGCACTCGGGAAGATAAAGACTCGCGAATTCCCGATGAAATGAAACAGGGCATAATTGAGGGGCATCCAATTGTCCGAGACATCTGGCGTCACGAAGCAGAAGTTACCAATTTAAGGCCTGGTGTTCGGATTCCTTATCTAGTGACTAGCGAAAGGAAAGACGGCGCATCTGTTAGCAGCAAAGTTTTCAGTCTTTCTCCGACACCAGCAGTAGGAGTTGGGCTAAAAATTCTTTTCACTTCCGACCATCAATTGATGCCGATGACAGCGGCTAATCTCCAGAAAGTTGCAGAAACAATTGACAAAGTTGATGCAGTTTTCATGGCTGGCGATTTAACTAATATAGCCGATCGCGCTTCCGAATGGTTCGACGACTACCGAGGCCGCGCGTTTTTCCCAGGTTTGCAAGGCCGCGCCTTCTCCGAACTGGACAAAAACGGCATCAAAACCGTGTACAGCGGTGGCGAACTGATCCAACACGCGCCTTTATTTACGGCGATTGGGAACCATGAAATTATGGGTAGGTTTTCAACTAGCAGCACCCTCAACGACCAGTTTAATGATTCTTTCCCCCGCGCTGCTATCGATAAAATATATCCATACCTCACTCAACAATATGTGGTGAAAGATCAAAAGGTTTGGTTGAAAAACAATAGTTTTAATAGCGATACTTACAACGAAATTTTCAGCTTTCCCAATGACAAAAATTATTATGCTGTGACTTTTGGGGACGTGCGGTTAGTGACTTTGTATGTTACGAATATTTGGCGGACTCCGAATTTAGATCCGGGTGCCAGAGGCAGGTATCGGGAACGGGACGAGGATTTTGATCGTCCTGAAAAATGGGGATACGGACAGCATATTTTTGAGCCGATTGTCAAGGGCAGCGCTCAATATTCTTGGCTACAACAAGAGTTAAAAAGTGCGGAATTTCAGCAGGCTAAATATAAAATTGTGATGTTTCACCACCCGCCACATTCTCTGGGCGACAATATTGTACCTGCTTATACTGATCCAGTGCAAATAGTCGATCGCACTTCCGATGGCGAGATTAAGATGGTGCGTTACGAATATCCGAAACAGCAAGATTATCTGATTCGGGATGTGGTGCCGCTGCTAGAAACGGCGGGCGTGCAGTTAGTTTTGTACGGACATTCCCATTTGTGGAATCGGTTTGTGAGTTCCAGTGGAATGCACTTTTTAGAGACTTCTAATGTGGGCAACAGTTACGGTGCGTTTGTGGGGGGAAAGCGCCGATTTGTGCCGCCGGCATATCGGGAGAATTACAGCGCTATTGGAGACCCGAACGGATGGGAACCTGTGGTGCCGACTGTGGCGCCTTTGTTGGGGAAAGATGGGCGACCGCTGCCGTATATTGAGAGTAACGATATTACGGCTTTTAGTATTTTTGATACGGGGAATGGTACGGTTAGCAGCTATTATTTTGATACGCGGAAACCGGAATCGAAAGTGGTGAAGTTTGATGAGTTTAAGTTGAAAAATTAGTGATTATGTGCAGTTTTGTAGGGTGCGCAATGCGCACCTTACCCTATCGTTCTAATTGATTAAACCTTCTCTTTCGCAGGCGGAACCAAACCGGTTTTACTCAAACCAGCATCAATATCCCTGAGCAATTTAAAATCATCTTCCGGTAAAGAATTAACAGGCGAGTGTTTTTCCAGAAACGAGAATGCTTGCCGAAATTCGCGCGGCTTGCAGTCGATCGCACCATCGAAGTGACAAGGTACAATTCTTTGAAAGTCCCAACTCGCCACTTTATCCACCCAATCGAGAGTTTCCCTCGGCGCGCGGTTGAGAATCAAAGTCTGCAAAATCGGCGCGACAAACAACCGCCCTCCACCGCGCAAAGCCTCAAACGATCGCACCCAATCAGTTTTCCACTGGAACGGATACAACCCAAAATAAGCTTTCCTAGAGCGTTCCGGCGCTTTCATGGCGCTAGCAAACACCCCCGACCACGGCGGCAATTCCAGCACGCTGGGGCTAAAATACATAGCAAATAAGGCGATTCTCTGCCATCCTTTGCGGCGATTTTCGTGGGTGTCTGCCACCACGTCCAAGGCGCTGTCTTTGGCGTGAAACAGCAGCGGGTACGAGTCGAGTTGGACGATCGCGGGCGGGTTTTCGGGAATGGAAACCACGCAATCTGTTAACATCAGTGTGCGCGATCGCCTGTGAAACAACGCAACTTCCGCAAAGAAACCTAAACCGAGGTCGATCGGGCCCAGGATTGCCCAGTCAAATTCATCTGCAAGAGCTGTGTTGCTGCTGTCACAGGGCAGTACAGACGTGCGTTTGGCGGGCAAACCCAGCCACGAGAGCGGCAAATTTAGCGGAAAACTCCACTGCTTGGGAGTGACAAACACCTGCGCTTGGGGAAAACACCTCGCAAAGGGGCCGACAAATACCTTGTGTTCGATGCCGGAAACCGTTGTCAGCAGGATATACTTAACTTCGCCGTGCTCTGCGACTAACTCGTTTACTAAGCGGATGCACTCAGGAGTCGGTGCCACGGGGGCGTAGACGAGAAGGCCTGCGGATTCTAGTTTAATTACTGTCATCCGAATTGGCACGACTACGTAGAAAATGCCTTGTAGTTGGTCAAAAGTCCAGATTTTGTCTTTGACTATTTCCTTGCGGATGGTGCGCCGCTTGCTGTAGGGATAGATTGGGACTACGGGCCAAAAGGGCCATGAATAGTCCCGATTGTCAATCTCTGCTGATGTTGGTGTGCCTTCGCCCTCTGCCACTGGTGCGACTCCTTGCCGATTTTTTTGTACGTGCGTGCGATCGAACTTTTGTTATCTTATTTCAATCTTGGGGCGCGGATTCGAGGAGTTGAAAGGCAACCGGTTCAGTGCGACATGGCTGGATTTCGGTTTTTCCTATGGTTTCAGATAAGTTGTTTGAGTCCCGTTACCAGGATTTTGTTAGTTGAAAGCATTACACGCCAAGCCTTTTAAAGTCAAGCCGTGAATTTACCGTTAATTGCGTAGTTGACCAAATCGCCTTCGACAAATAAGCTCAAGCCGTAGCGACCAGGAGTAAGTTGTAATTGTAGGCGATCGGCGTATTCAATGGAACCAACAACCGAAGCATTGCCAGCCAGATCAAATTTGACTACTTCGGTAATAGTGTTACTATCAAGGTTAAGAGTTAAGGTTAGCGGTTGTAGGAGAATGAAGGTAAGGCGATCGGAACTATCCCAATTTCCTCGCTGATCCGTTCCCCCAAGATTACCACTCAAAATAAAATCATCATTGATTTTGGCTCTCCCCAGTCTTGGAGCTTTGTTCCAATCATTAGAAAAATCTTGTCGCCGAATTTCCTTGCCAGTAAAGTTGGTGAGAATATCCATAGCTAAAAACCAGAAAAGGGTAAAGGATTTTATCTGAAATTTCAGTCTAGTTGACGGGATGTTATTATATTTGTTATCCTCCATTTCCCTAAGTTAATACCAATAGCAACCTACTTAAACTAACTGTTCAGGATCGATACCTAATTCCCGCAACCGCGCAGCTAGTCTTTCCTCTCGCTGTTGAGATTCTATGAGTTGCTGTTGATATTCTATCAGTTGCCGTTCCGCCACCGTCGCCCTTTCACCCGGACTCAAAATCAACCCTCCTTGGGCCGTAAACCACCGCAGCCACAAACGATTCATACTCTTATAAGTACCTTGCCACCAACCTAAACTCAACTGCAACTCAGGAATAAATAACCGGCCATTAATTAATTGTGCAGGTTCATAATGACCTCCTACAAGATGAAAAGCTCGCAATTCATCCGTGTAGCGACTGAACACAAAATAGTAAGGAATCCGCAAAATTTGTTCATAAACTTGCCACTTAGTCGGCGGTTCCCCAGCTTGCTGAACAGTCCGCCCCAAATCTTCATCCTCAGTTCCCGGCGATAGCAATTCCACCACCACAAACGGATTTACCCGTTCTTGCCAAACTACATAACTCAACCGCATATCGCGCCCTTGATAAAGCCTGGGCACACCCACCGCAGCAAACCAATCCGGGCGTTTGTGCCAGCGCGGCTCTGTTGCATCGTAATATAAATTTAGGTCACTGGCTGTAAATACTTGCTCTGCATCGCATCCCGGCGGCAAAAACGTGAATTCCAAGAGTTGCGGCTGATCTAAATGAAATGTATCTGGCAAACCGGGCTCCTTTGGGTCTTCGCTAGGTAAATCATACATTGTTGGCAAACTCTGCCGGGGGTCTAAAGGCGGTTCAGCTTGAGCAGGCGGGTAAGTCGGGAATGTCATAATGAATTCTGAGGTTGCTTATCCTGATATGATTATAGCCTTGTGAGAATGTCTTGCATTGCTAAGTAGGTAGTTACAAATAAACATTAGATGGGAAGGGCGGGTTTTGCACTTTTTCGATCGCTTATATCATATATTCTTAACTAAACCCGCCCCTACAAGATAATATTTTTTTGGCATTGCCTACTTAAATAATTCCCGTCAACTCAATCTCAAATCTCAAATCAAAACTCCTAAATCAATATGACTCAAAACTACCGCATCACTCTTTTACCGGGCGATGGCATCGGGCCTGAAATTATCGCTGTGGCGGTAGATGTCCTGAAACTTGTCGGCAAACAATTAGACATCGGCTTTGAATTTCAAGAAGCTTTAATGGGCGGCGCTGCTATTGACGCCACAGGCAATCCGCTACCAGAAGAAACTCTCTCAAAGTGCCGCAACAGCGATGCCATATTATTAGCAGCCATCGGCGGTTACAAGTGGGACAATTTGCCTCGCGAACAGCGCCCGGAAACTGGATTGTTAGGACTGCGGGCCGGATTGGGATTGTTTGCAAATTTGCGTCCTGCGACTATTTTACCGCAATTGGTTGATGCTTCTAGTTTGAAACGGGAAGTTGTCGAAGGCGTGGATATTATGGTCATCCGCGAACTCACAGGCGGCATTTATTTCGGCAAACCGAAAGGTATTTTTGAGACGGAAACAGGCGAAAAACGCGGTGTCAATACGATGGCTTACACCGAGTCGGAAATTGACAGAATCGGGCGAGTTGCTTTTGAGACGGCCTCTAAGCGGGGCAAAAGGCTGTGTTCCGTTGATAAAGCGAATGTTTTGGACGTTTCGCAACTGTGGCGCGATCGTATAATTGCCCTTTCTTCAGAATACCCTGATGTCGAACTTTCTCACCTTTATGTTGACAACGCCGCCATGCAGTTAATTCGCTGGCCAAAACAGTTCGATACAATTGTCACCGGCAACTTATTCGGCGACATTCTTTCGGATGCGGCGGCGATGCTAACTGGTAGTATTGGAATGCTGCCTTCTGCTAGTTTGGGTTCAACCGGGCCTGGTGTTTTTGAACCCGTGCACGGTTCCGCGCCGGATATCGCCGGACAAGATAAAGCTAATCCCATCGCCCAAGTTTTAAGCGCAGCAATGATGTTGCGCTACGGCTTAAATCAGCCGGAAGCTGCTGATAAAATTGAGCAAGCTGTTGTCGAAGTTTTGGATCGAGGTTATCGCACTGGCGATATCATGTCGGAAGGTATGAAACTGGTCGGTTGTCGAGCGATGGGCGATGCTTTAATTGAAGTTTTGCAAAGTTGATTGAATTGGCTCGTAGGGGCGGGTTCACCAACCCTCTATGCCTAAGACAAATAATCTCGCAAACCCGCCCCCACCAAACCAAAAATCAAAATGTACCATTAATTCATTGGGTAAGATGTTGATGTAAATAAGGGCGAAAGAGGGCGGGTTTATGAGATTGTTTATGGGTTTCATAGATGTCGGCGAACCCGCCCCTACAGGAATTGGGATTTAAACTTCCGCTGTCAACATATTAAATTGCTCGCTATCAATGCGATTTGCTTGATACAAAGTTTGAGCAATTTCGGAAAGCGCTAGCACAGAATGTGCGCGATAACCGTTGGCCTGCAATTTATCTTTGACACCCTGTTCGTGGTCGATCAAAACCACAATATCTTCCACATTCAACCCAGCAGATTTTAACTTACCCGCACCTTCCATGACACTCTTACCGCTGATCAGAATATCATCGACTACGACAATAGTTTCTCCAGCCTGAAAATGCCCCTCAATTAACTTACCCGCGCCGTAAGTTTTCACTTCCTTGCGCGGGAAAATCATCGGGCGTTCCATCCGCAATGCTAAACCCGTTGCGGTGGGTAAGGAACCGTAGGGAATTCCCGCAATGCGATCGAATTTTAAATCCTTGAGAATGTCTGCATAGGCGCTGACAATCTGATGGAAAATTTGCGGAATTGAGATGATTTTGCGCAAGTCGATGTAATATGGAAATGTAGCCCCGGATGCTTGTACGTGATCGCCAAAAACTACGCAGCCGATGTCATAAAGTTGCAAGATTAAATCGCGGTTGGGCTCTGGTTGCAGAAAGCACACATCCGGTAGCCACAATTCGCAAGTGGGACTGCCTGCGATCGCCCGTAGCCTCTCTTTATTGATATTATCCCGTAATTTCTCAATTTCTTGGCGCGCATCTTTCCCAGCCAATAACCTTGGGGGGACTGGCAGCAATAAACCCTCACCATTCTTGCTTAAACCGGCCGCCAGCAGTTGCGCGATCTCGTTTTTTTCTGTCAAGTCATTTTCTTCGGCAATGTCTCCTTCGACTAAAATTAGGCGTTCAGGAGCCGCTTGGCGGATGCGCGCTAACATATCCGGCATTACTCCTACTTCTAAACCAACTTTTTCAGGAGTTCCCCAAGTTTGAGAAATGCGGACTAATTGCAAGTAGAAAGGGTTTTCTGGTGTTGGGTATTCTTGGAAAATGGCGGCGGAGGGATTGGCAGTGGCGCACAGGACAAAAACAGTTTTGCCGGGATATAATAAAAATGGCGCTACTTGGTCGAATCCGGCATAGGGACTTAAAGTCACAGCGTCAACTTGCCAATCTTCAAATACGGTTTTGGCAAATACTGTACTGGTGTTTAAATCGCAGTGTTTGGCATCTAAAATTACTGGAATGTGAGGAGGAATAATTGTTAAAATTTGTTGCAACAATTCCAGGCCGGAAATGCCGAGAGATTGATAAAAACCGAGGGTGATTTTGCAGGCACAAATTAAATCGGCTGTTTGGTCGATCGCACTTTTGAGCCTTTTTAACAAATCAGTGACAAAACTTTGAGTTTCCTCAGCCGTCATCGAAACCAGCGCGGGCAAGGTTTCTGGGTCGGGATCGAGGGCTAAATACAGCAAACTTTGATTGCTTTCAACAGCCGCTAACAGTTTATCAAAAAAGTTGGTGCGATCGCTCATAGTTGGTTTGGTAGGTAACGAAAAATTACAAATTTGCATCTGAAAGTGGGATTGGTGTTGTGCCGGAAAAACCCTATCCCCGTTGAAGTTTCAATTAAGAATCTTTTCTAATTGTAGAAGGTAAAGACCATGAAATCTGTAACTTTAGGAGCAGTTTCATTTGGACTGATATTCGGGTTGGCTACAGTGGTGATTGCAGCGAACCCTCAGCAAATCAACCAGTTGCGACAAACTAACCAATGTCCGGGATGCGATTTGAGAAGCATTCCCCTGCTGCAAGCGAGTTTAGCAAATGCCGATTTGCAAGGGGCAGATTTGAGAGGTGCAAATCTTCGCGAAGCTAATTTATCCGGGGCAAATTTGAGCAGGGCTGCCCTCGGCGGGGCTTCTTTGCGGCAAGCTAATTTAGCAGGCGCTGATTTGACTGAAGCTAATTTAATTGGGGCAGATTTGACGGGGGCGAATTGGGATAATGCTCAACTGAAAGGGGCTACTTGGATTGACGGTAGTATTAAATAGAAGCAGAAGTTAAAGCAATGCCCGCCTTATCATATGGATAGTAATAAATGATCGGTACGATCGACTTTACGACTTGGGACGAGTTGCTGCAACGCTACGTTGACGATTTGGGCCGCGTCAATTATCGGCGCTGGAAAGCTGAGGGGGCGGATGTTTTGAGGGGGTGGCTGGAAAGTTTGGCGGATGTCGATTTGGCGGATGGTAGCGATGCGGATGCGCGGCTGGCGTTGTGGCTGAATGCGTACAATGCGATCGCAATTTCTCAAGTTCTGGAAGTATATCCGATCGCGTCCATCCGTCCCAAAGTTTTGGGAATTCCCAACTGGCTGAGTTTTTTGGATTTTTTCACTCGTTCAAATACGATTGTTGGCGGCAAAAAGTACAGTCTCAATCAAATCGAACACGCAATATTGCGGCCGGAATTTGCGGAACCGCGCATCCATTTTGCATTAGTTTGCGCTTCAGTCGGGTGCCCGCTGCTGCGCCGGGGGGCTTATTTCCCGGAGTCGGTACGGACTCAATTAGAAGCGGATGCGAGGCGTTTTATTCACAATCCTGATAAGGTGCGATATGATGCCGAGAAAAAGACGCTTTATTTGAGCAAGATTTTTAAGTGGTACGGGGAGGATTTTGTAAAGGCGGCGGGTTCGGTGGCTGAGTATGTGGGCGGTTATTTGGGGCCGGAGGCTGCTGTGGGCGATGGATGGGCGATCGTTTTTTTGCC
>JANYGO010000081.1 GCA_025362325.1 Cyanobacteriota bacterium
GATTATTGGCGAACCGGGTGCGGGGAAAACCACGCGGTTACAGAAGATTGCCGAGTGGATTTTAGAGCAAGATTTGGGGTTGCCGATTTGGATAGATTTAGCTGAATTAGGGGAGCAAGATATCTGTGAGTTTTTGGAAAATGTGTGGTTGCGTCGGTGTCCGGGAGAAGTGACGCGCCGCGATTTAGAAGCGCAAATGAGTCGGGTTTGGTTGTTGCTGGATGGTGTGGATGAAATGACTCACACTCAAGGAATGCAGCAGTTAGGGAAAGATTTATTAAGGTCATGGGTGCAAGCGGCGCGGGTGGTGGTGACTTGTCGGGTGAATGTTTGGGAGGCGGATAAAAATGCTTTTTCGGGGTTTGATGTGTTTCGCAATTTGGAGTTTAATGCGGAACAAGTGACGGAGTATATTCGCCGTTGGTTTGCGGGGATGGGGGATGCTGCGACGGGGGAAAGTTTGGAGGCGGAGTTAGTAAAGTCGGAAAATTCCCGTCTCAAGGAGTTGATTCAAAATCCGTTGCGGTTGTGGATGTTGTGTCAAATTTGGAGTTCGAGACAGGGAACTTTACCGGATACTCAGGCAAAATTATATGCAAGTTTTATTAAGTATCTCTATCGCTGGAAAGAGCAATTTATCAAAAACTACGCCAAACTCTGTGGAAAAACTCAGAGTCAGTGTCAGGAACTTTTACATCAAGGATTGGGAGAATTAGCGAAAGCTGCAATTGATGGCAAATCTGGTCGTTTTCGCTTGTCCTATCGGTTGGTGAGTCAGTATTTGGGAGAACGAAGCGAGGAAACGTCTTTATTATCATTAGCGTTATCTCTAGGATGGTTGAATCGGGTTGGCATCGATTTTGATGAACCGGAAGAATCTGTTTATGCGTTTTATCATGCGACGTTTCAGGAGTATTTTGCGGCGTTGGCGGTGGAGGAGTGGGATTATTTTTTACCTCGGAATCATGTTGATTTTCCGGTGGTGGGGAAGGAATATCGGATTTTTGAAGCGCAGTGGAAGCAGGTGATTTTGCTGTGGTTGGGGCTGGAGGGTGTGAATCGGAAGCAGAAGGAGGAGTTTATTGAGGCATTGCTAGAGTTTGAGGGTGGGTGCACTGATTTTTATGAATATCAAGCATATTTTCTAGCTGCTGCGGGGATAGCTGAGTTTAAAGATTGTTCGCGGGCTGATGAAATAGTAGCAACAATTATTAAGTGGGGTTGCGGTTATTTCAACACTGAAAAACAAGAATGGGTGACATCTCTCAATCCAATTAAACACGGAGCAATAGCAGCACTGTTACAGACAAACTATAGTATAGCTGTCAACCAACTCACTCATTTACTGAAAACTACTGAAGATGAATATGCCACTCGGATATTCGCTTATAGTTTGGGTAAAATAGACAGAGGCAACCCAGAGGCGAGCGCTGTTTTAATCCAACTTCTTTCAACGACTAATAATATGTGGACTCGTCAGAGTGCAACTCAAATTTTGGATGAAATTGCCACAGGCAACCCAGAGGATATCGCTGCTTTAATCCAATTTATTTCAACAAATAAAGATAAGATTAATGGTTGGAGAGTCGTTAAAGTTTTAGATAAAATTGCCAAAGGAAACCCAGAGGCGATCGCTACTTTAATCGCCATTCTATCAACGACTAATGATGAATATACCCGTCAGAGTGTCGCTGAGAGTTTGGGTAAAATTGCCAGAGAAAACCTAGAGGCGATCGCTGCTTTAATCGCCATTCTCTCAATAACTACTGATGAAGAAACTCGTAGGAGTGTCGCTGAGAATTTGGGTGAAATTGCCAAAGGAAACCCAGAGGCGATAGCTGCTTTAACCGCAATTCTCTCAACTACTACTGATGAGGAAACTCGTTGGAGTGTCGCTGACAGTTTGGGTGAAATTGACCCCGGAAACGCAGAAGCAATCGCTGCTTTAATCGCAATTCTCTCAACTACTAATGATGAGGATATCCGTAAGAGAAGCGCTGAGAGTTTGGGTCAAATTGCCCCAGGTAACCCAGAGGCGATCGCTGCTTTAATCCAACTTCTATCAACAACTAATGATGAGTCTACCCGTCGGGAAGTCAGTCACAGTTTGAATAAAATTGTGCAAAATGACCAGATGCCTTCATTTGTCTCAGCTTTGCAACAATTCCAGTCCGATTCGACCTATGAAACCAATTCTGATCTCTACGAAAACTGCTTTAAAATCATCTGGAACTGCGCCCAAAATCTGCCTTACCCAACTTTCTATAAAGCATGGCACCATCAACTCATCACACCCCATCCAGAAGTCCCAGAAACAACAGGAGTCGGTTCTACCCCCTTCACCCAAAGCCTCAATTTAGCAGATTTACCCAAAATCCTTGAAGCCAGACTTGCAGACACACAATTAATCGATTCAATACAGCTAATTTGCATCGACACCAGCAAATTCATCGACCCCGATAACCCCGCCCCCGACATCTACGAACAATTTCTAGACCAAAACTGTCCCGAAAGATCCAACGGCGAACCCGAAAACCTCTCCCAACTCAAATCCTACTGGAATCGACTCCGCCGCAGCAGCGACAAACCCCCCATCCTCATCTTCTACGAAAACCCCACATCCGCCACAGCCCAAGCTTTGAGCCCTACTTTCCTCGAAGCCCTCACCCGCTTCGACGGTACAATCTGTCTCATCGCCGACACGCCTCACCCACCCCTCCAAACCTTCTCGCCCGATGACTCCGATTTAGTTCAAACTATTGTAAATTGGCTCAAAAGAGTTCATTTAGAGTCTTAAAGAAACCGGGTTTTTCGCAGATTCTACGAGGCGCAGCGAATAATTCAAGGCAAAAACCCGGTTTCTGGCCCCGCGAGAAGCAAAGAAACCGGGTTTTTCGCAGTTTTTACGAGGTGTGGCGAAGTATTGTCGCAAAAACCCGGTTTCTGGGCACCTGCGATTTGAGATAAAATATAGACAAGCCCTCAAACATAACGAACAATGACTCTAGCTAACTATCAACTTTCCCTAAACTTTGAACAAATTTTAGCCCTAGTCAAACAACTGCCTTATCCCGAAAAATTGCAGTTAAGTCAAGAGCTTGAAAAAGAAGTATTAAACAGTAAATTAACAGTTCTTTTGGAGTCATTTAAAACCGATGAGCTTTCTTTAGAAACGCTCGCCCAAGAAGTAGAAGCAGTCAGAAGCGAAATTCATGCCAGAAAAACAAACAATTAAACTAATTATAGACATTAATCTTAATTATCTGCTAAAACCTCTTGTAAAATTTCTGGTGTTAAGCCTCGCTGCTGGGCCCGATCGGAAATTTCTGCCATAACTTGCATTAAAGTTTTATCGACTTCAACTAAATTTTGTCTGTCTTTAAGATTTTCAATAGCTTTCAACAGTTTGGTTTTATTGACTTCCGATTTCAAAAGATATTCGGTTTCATCGCATTCTGAGACAATTATTTCAATCTCTTTATCTCCAAAAGTCGCTTTGATTTGTTCTAAAAAATTAAGATCGAGTTCGCTGGCTTTTAAACGATAAACTGTTGACATCGTTTTTACCTATTTTTGATTGCGATAAAAATTAATATGGCCTTTAAATACAGTAGTCTGAAGTTGACCGCAAGAGCGGGCAATTTTGCCCGCCCTCAAGTTGTTTTACCGTTTGACCAACTTCTTAGAAACCTTCCGCAAGCGAATTGATTTTGGTGTTACTTCCACCAATTCATCCTGACCGATGTATTCCAAAGCGCGTTCCAAACTCATATCGACTGGTGCTTGCAATTGCGCCAATTCTTCACCGCCAGATGCGCGGTGGTTTGTCAACTGCTTCGACTTGCAGATATTCAGCTCCATGTCTTCATCTCGGTTGTTTTCTCCGATAATCATCCCTCTGTAAACCTTGGTTCCGGGGGTAATGAAAAATACGCCGCGGTCTTCAGCATTTTTCAGTGAATAAGTAGTTGCAGTTCCTTCTTCAAAG
>JANYGO010000118.1 GCA_025362325.1 Cyanobacteriota bacterium
GAACAGGATCACTTTTTGTCGCATAGCTGGCGATCGATCTTCTCAACATTAGGGTTATTCTCCAAATAGCCGCGCACCCATTCACACCCGCGCTCCAATACCCGATCTAGATCCAATAGCTCCAAGTTCCACAGCAGCACGGTTTTGTCATTACTCCCCGAAGCCAGCCACTTACCGTCGGGACTCCAAGCTACACTCCTAACTATATTGCTATGCCCTGTGAGTCTCATCAGTTCCTTACCCTCAAGGCTCCAGAGTTTGATAGTGCCACTATCACTCCCCGAAGCTAGCCGCTTGCCATCGGGGCTGAAACTAACGCTGTACACCCAGCCATCGCTGCCATTAGATGATGTCCAGACTTCCCTGCCATCAACCGTACTCCAGAGTTTGATAGTCTTGTCCGTACTTCCCGAAACCAGCAGCTTACCATCGGGACTCCAAGCGACGCTCCTGACCTGATCCCGATGCCCATCAAGCATCTTGAGTACCTTGCCGTTCCTGACGTTCCAGATTTTGATAAGGCCGCCCTCACTTCCCGAAGCCAACATCTGACCGTCATGACTGAAGCTGACGCTCAAAACTGGCCGCTTATGCCCTGTGAGTGTTTTGATTTCCTTACCGTTTTTGTTCCAAAGTTTGATGTTCAAGCCACTCGTCCAAGCTAGCAGTTGGCCATCGGGGCTAAAGCTGACACTCTTGACCTCGCTACGCTCTTTGTGGTTCCAGAGTTCTTTGCCGCCGTTCACCAAGCTCCAGACTTTGATGGTATTGTCAGCACTTCCCGAAGCCAGCATCTTACCATCGGGACTCCAAGCGACGCTATAGACTTTATCGCGATGCCTCCCTTGAATCCTAGGCAATTCCTTGCCTTCAATATTCCAGAGTCTGACAGTGCCGTCATCACTCCCCGAAGCCAGCATCCTGCCATCAGCGCTGAAGTTGACGCTCCTGACCACATCGCGATGCCCTGTGAATATCTTGAGTTCCTTGCCCTCAAGGGCCCAAAGTTTAATGCTACCGTCATTACTTCCCCAAGCCAACATCTTGCCGTCGGGACTCCAAGCTGCGCTTTCAACCCAGCTACTATTTTTAATCGTCCTCAGTTCCTTGCCCTCAAGAGTCCAGAGTTTGACGGTTTTGTCAATACTCGCTGAAGCCAGCATCTTGCCGTCGGGACTCCAAACTACACTCCTGACAGAATCACTATGCGGCTTCTGGCTCCAAAATTCCTTCCCATCCACCGCACTCCAGAGTTTGATAGTCTTTTCATCGCTCCCGGAAACCAAAGCTAGCAGTGTACGATCGGGACTGAAGCTAATGCTCGTGACTGAATCGTTATGTTTGAGCGTCTTGAGTTCCTTGCCGTCTTTGTTGCAGAGTTTGATAGTGCCGTCAGCACTTCCCGAAACTAGCATCTTGCCATCGGGACTCCAAGCGACGCTCAAAACTTCAGCGCTATGCCCTTTGAGTGTCTTGAGTTCCTGACCGTCTTTGTTCCAGAGTTTGATAGTCTTGTCAGCACTTCCCGAAGCTAGTATCCTGCCATCGGGACTCCAAGCGACGCTCAAAACTTGAGCGCTATGCCCTTTGAGCATCTTGAGTTCCTGACCCTGTTTGTTCCACAGTTTAATGGTCTTGTCAGCACTTCCCGAAGCTAGTGTCTTGCCATCGGGACTCCAAGCTATGATCCCAACCTTTTGCTGATGCCCTTCCAAGCGGTTACGCTCTCTCACCCAGTAAACTGCGTGTTGTAGTGCGGTCATAGCCCGGAACCTGGTATCGTCATCTACCCCAATTGCCCTTTTCACTTTTTTCCCAGCTTTTAAGCCTTCTATCACTGCATCCAACTTTTGGTCAGAGGCAAACAGTGCTTCCGAAGATGCAGTCAGGGTTTTAATCTGAGCCACTTGATTTTGATACCACTGCAACCCAGCAAATCCCAAGACAACGGCAAACCCTGTCGCCACCAAACCAATTGTTCGGAGGCGGTTGCTATGCTGGCGCTGGAGGCTGCGCTGTACAAACTCAGCCTCTACCTGGTTGAACCAGTTATCTGTTGAATTAAGTACCTGCTTTAAGGAATCGAGGCGGGGGTTAGTATCCCACAGAAATTTTGCCTGTTGCTTTCTTTTCCACAACTTTTTCCAGCAACAGCGCGGATTGGCAGTCCAATCAAGCCTTGTCGGTTGCTGGCTGTTCCACTCCACAGCCACAGGTGTCAACCGCCGTTGTAAAACTAAACTTTCTTTTTCCGCTTGTGTCCAGGCTAGCAACTTTTCCCATCCCCGCACTAACGCATCATGGGCTGGTTCCACATAAGGATTTCCATCAGCATCTTGCCCTTTCACTAACAACCTGGCTGTGCGAAAACGCTCAATTACGTCTTTGACCAAACTATTTTTTTCGGGTGGATATTCCAATTCTGATAGCGGGACTTGTCTGCGCGCTAACTCACCGCCACCCAAGGCAACCATTCGCAGCATCACATGACGGATAACTGGTTCATAGGCTGGATTTTCTTGAAATAATGCCTGATATTCCTCATCAGCCCTGCGAGTTAACGAGAGAATGACTCCTCCTAGTTCTTGATAATCTTCTTGAGTCAAAGTCCGATCGATTATTGCACCTTGGGATTGTGCTTCCTGTTGCCGCTTTAAAAACTTAAGATATAGTTCGCTCAAGGCGAAAGAAAGTAGTGGCAATGCTCCGGGCATATCTGCCACTTCATCAATTAATTGTTCGACTAAATTATGGGGTTTAAAATACATAACCCGTGCTTCAGCAGGTTTTTCAATTGCTTCGCGCAGCTCCCCTCGCGTCATTGCCGGGACAATAAATCGTCCGCTTTGCCAACCTTTTGTTAATAAGGTATTGTTCAAGTTAAGTTCTTGGCAGACTAACTTTAAGCCAGCATCTCTAACTTGTGGTTCAAAGTCCGATCGCAGGCTTAATACGACTCGTAACTGATCCCGATGGATATTAATTGCTTTCAGTATCTGTTGAAAAAAATCCTGGCGCTCATGCTCATCGGGACAGAGTGTAATGATTTCTTCGCTTTGATCTATAAAGATGAATAACTTAAAATTAGGATAATTTTTAGCCCAAATATCAATACTTTGAGTCAGAGTTTTTTGTGGGTTTCGTAACTCGATATTTGGTAATCTGGCATCAACCAGGGCATTATTTAGGGCGGAAAACGGTGTTTCTCCGGGACGGATCGGTGATAGCATACACCATTTGTCGCTCTTTTCCTGTTTCAATTTGGGAATTAATCCGGCTTTGACTAAACTGGATTTCCCCGAACCCGAAGCACCTAGTACCACGGTTAGAGGATGAGTTTTGACAAAATTTTGTAATTTTTCTATGAGTTCGGTTCTCCCAAAAAATAGTTTGCTGTGTTCTTCTTCAAACGGTTGCAAACCGCGATAGGGATTTTGGGATTGATCTAATGGTGGTGCGGGAGGTAGATTTAGGGCGTATCCTGGCGTGAGGAAAATATACTCGCCTTTGTCGTGTTTTTTGAGGGGGTAAATGCCAGGAGTTTGACGGATGGCCCGCTCTGCTGTGGCAATTTCCACTCGATCGCGCAAATATAAATAAAGTTCAGATGCCGTAATCACCCCATCTCCGGCTGGCTTACCCGGTTCGGCTGGGGGAAAGGCATCGGCTTTACCCTCAAGTGCTTCGATCAACGCACACGCAAACGGTGAATGCACTCCTACTTCTATTTGTCCGCGATCGTCTTTCAGGTTAAAAGCATCCAGTGCCGTTTGGTCGTAGGCCGCTGACGTGAGGATTTGCCATGCAGGGTCTTGAATAAAGCGATCGTACCGTTCTTTGTGAATCGTACCCAATTCCATCAGAATCGCTTTGCGCGTACTCGACCAGCGAAAAGCACCCGCAAAACAACAGTCGAAAATACCTAGGAAGTGGCGACAGGAAAGCTCATTTAAGGCTTTATTTACGTCTGACATCCGCAGGTAAGTGCTAACGTTGCCCAATTTCGCATTTTGAGGAATCAGATAGCCTTCAGGCCCATCCTCGCCGTTTAGGGCAATGCCATGTCCGGCGAAGTAGAAGAGAAAACGATCACCCTTCTGGATTTTTTGCGGTAATTCTGTTTCTAGTGCGTGGCGAAGTTGGCTCAGAGTAGCCGCGCGATCGAGCAGTAGAGTAACCGTGTAGTGATATTCGCGATCGAGGAGATGGGCGATTTCTGTAGCATCGCTGGCGGCAGTTTTGAGTGAAGAGATGCCGTTGATGTAGTCGTTAATCCCAATGACTAGGGCATAGCTATGTTCAAAGTCTGACATACGAATCCTCGTTCTCTGATTGGGATTTTACTCGTTACTTTCGCTGGATCGAAAGTCCCTGCCTTCCCTGCGGGCTTGGTCTGGTTGTTGACACTAAACTTGAATTTTGCATAAATCTTTGATAGAGCAATCAACCGCAGATGTCAGGCAGATTAACACAGATTAACGCAGATAATTTTCAGAGGAGCGATCGAATAAATGGAATTGCTCGTCTACTAATGCCCCTGAGAGATGGCCCCTTCTCTGAAACATCTATCGCAGGATCTCGATCTGAATTTCCTTCGTTGTCCATTCTTGACTCGGATCTAATATCGGTACTGCTCGTCTCGATCGCAAAGGAGGTTCGCCAACATCAGCACCGATCGCAGCCAAGAGCATTCCCAGCGGACTATTGTCACGAGCGAAGAGTTCTGATTTGGGCGCAATTTCTTCATCAATTGACGGTAATTCCAGCCAACGAAAATCGTTTTCCCCAATCGTCGCAAAAACTTTCAGCCTTTCCCTAGCTTGGTTATATCTCTCCATATCAGGTAGCTGAAAGTTCATCGGCTCTAAAATTTCGTCATTGGGATTGAGTGGGTAAAATGAAGTTTCTTGATTTCGGATATCAATGCTAGAAACTTCCCAAGTTGCTTGGAGATTTAACACTCTAACGTTTAAAACTTGAGGCGAAATATTTTTGATTCGTAAAAATGTTGATTCACCCGATTTCACAACTAAATTAGTTGAATCGGGAAATGACTGTGGTTTTTTAGGCATTCCCGGTCGCCAGTTTGGCTGACTCAGCAACTCCACTTCTAGCTGATTAGTCAACTCGGAAAATTGATTGCTCAACTCCTGAATCGCCTGATATTTTGCCAGGTGTATCAGACGCTGCACTACTTTTTTCGGAGCCTCAGTGTCCTCAATTTTCAGTGCGGGTAGCAGGTTTTTAATGGGCGTGCCAACGCAAATTTCATACTCACCATGTTGGTTAACGGCAACTTGATAATTTTCCTTCTGTTGGGCATCTACTAATTTCAACCAGCCATTTTCTGCGAGTGCTGACTTAACTGCATCTAGTGCCACTTCTTCCCGCTCCTTGATGGCTGGAGACAATTCATTTTCTTGATCGCCAACCTCTTTTTTGAAGAGGCGCACTCCGCGCACCAGCTCGATCGGGGCTGACAGCATCACGGCCTGAGATCCTTGCTCAATCTTGTCCTCACGCAGCACTGCAATCACATCAGCCCAGGCATCTGAAGCACCAACTCTTGAGATTTCAACGATCGCCAATTGCTGATTTTTCTGGGTAAAATCTGTAATACCAAACGGATATATCGCAAAATGAGCGCCCGAACTTAGACCGTTTGCCATCCCCGCATCTAGTCGGACTTGCTTGGGGACTTGCTGCGGTTCTGAGTCTGCCTCAGTGACTTCTTCCTCAATTATTTCAAGCACATTTACGGCATATTGTAAAGATCCGCGATCGACTCCGAAGACAAAGCGATTGCTTTCTCCCATCAGCATCGGCATCTGTGATGGGAACTTACTTTGAATTTTTGCACTGACGCGATCGTACAATGTTTTGTAAGTCAATCCCGAAGGACTACTGGTCAAAGTATCGATCGTCCAGTACGTCAGCGCCCCATGTCGCTCCTTACCACTCACCACATACTCAAAGGCATACTCGCTAGGACGACAAGCAGCCAGCAATACGTAATCTCTAGGTTGAGGAAGCCAGTGCCCTGGGCTAATACTCGCTCCATCCGTCAGAGCCAGCCAGTTTTCGAGCAGCTCTTCCCGCGAAGCCACCAAGCTTTCTGAGTCTCGCAGTGCAGTGTCGATTTCTCCACTTCCTCGAATTGCCACATCGCTACCACGAGTTACTTCTCCAGAGTGACAGCTATCCATAATCACTGTGACAATCAACCCTTTGTCCGTCATCCGCTTCAACAGCGTTGCCAATTCCACATCCCGCAGGTAGCGACTTCCTTCATTGCCAACATCCATTGGCACAATTCCCTCATCGGGTTGGTCATTCCCTTTCAATTCTGGATAGATAGTTGTCATCCGTCCTCCATGTCCAGAATAGTGAATGTATACCTGCTCTCCAGGCTGCGCTATTTCTGTAATGGCATGAAACTCCGCCACAATATTTTCATAAGTGGGTTCTTTATCTTTGGTTTCGATTGTTTCCGCGACTTCAGGATTCACAGAAGTCAGCTTGAAAATCTTTTCAGCAGGAATCTTCAGTGTCTTTAAGAGATAGTCCGCTACCAGATTAATGTCACGCACGGCTCCTTTAAGATTTTTGTATAACCGATTCGGCTGATAGCCGTCAATGCCAATTAATAAGGCGTAAATATTCGATGTTTGTTCAGATTGATCAGCCATTTTTACCTCATTAATCTAACGGATGTGTTAACGAGAGAGTGTGATAGAATCAGCAGAGTTCTGAAGCCATCAGTTTCTTCAGAAAGCTCTACCAATTTAGCAACGCATTTTTCAGCTAAGCCATTTGTTCGATAGTTTTAGACCGACAATTCCGTCTGTCTTTAAACCGTTCTTTTGTTGAAACTCCTTAACCTGCATCACAGGGGATTTAAGCCCCCACCTTTAGGTGGATTGTTTTTGGGCAGGGGCTTAAATTCCCTGCCTAAAAACTTCGCACTCCGAAGTCAACTGTCAACTGTCAACTGTTAACGTTGTGTCTGTCCCCGGCCCAGACTCACCATCAACCGGAACAGCAACACCTGCTTTCTTCAGCGCTTCCTGAAGCTTAATCAAGGTGCTATCTCAAAACCCATCGCTGGCGATCGATTAAGGGCATCCTCTGTTTGAGAGCCGTAGCCACCATCCTCATCAATCGTTTCATTCGGATGATTCTTGTTCCAGAGCTTTTGAATAGCCAACATGGCTGTATTGCGAAGGTCTTGGGTGCCTTCACCCACATAATCAAAATGGGGAGGATCGAAATCTCCCAGTCGTCGCCAACCATACTGTTCAAGGAAAGGTTCCCAGCCATCAGGATCTTCGACATCCAACGCCAACCCACTTTGATGGTTACTTTGACCTGGAAGAGCCACCACAGGATAACCACAATCACCACCCCATCGATACAAAAGAAGTTGTTGGGCGATCGTCCGGTAAGCTGAATTTATTGACATCTTGATGCCTCGCTCCTCAATAGCTTGCTGCAATCCCTGCTTAGCTGAAGGTTGCAGAAAGGGAAAAGCTGCATCTTCTAGTTCCACATCGAGATCGTCAAAGCTCACTAGAGCATCTGGAAGGATGAGATTCATCTGATGAATCAATTGCTGTGACAACCCGTTAACAATTGAGGTTGAGCAGCCGGGAGCATCCTGAAGCAAACCATCAAAACCAGCTCTAAGTCCCGAACTGGCTTCTCCCTGATTGATTTCAACACAAGGGTCAAAGTCATAATTTCCTGTTTTATTAGATGTATCAACGGTTGTATCGCTCATCGCCTTCTCCAAATTTATAATTAACTGAACTAAATCGCGATCGAGCTAGTAAAAGTCCTAGCAGTCACTGCGGTATCATCACGATAATGGCCTTAAATTCACTTGCCTTAAACGCCCAATAGCCTGCGAGTTTCATCACCAACAATCCCATCCGCAGTCAGTCCTTTTTGTTGTTGAAACTCTCTGACTGCTCCATCCATTCCCTTTCCAAAGATGCCATCAGCTCCATCAGCTCCGACATCAAAACCTGCTTCGATCAAAGCTTGTTGTACTTGTCGCACATCCTCACCTTGGATTATTGTCTCGGTAAGTTTGAGAACCCGAACTGTAGGCTTTCCTGAAAACAGAGCTTGCTCAGCCAAGCGCCTGCGTGTCAGCCAAGCGCCAGGGTTCACCATTGACTTTATTCCACACAGGAAACTGATTGGCTGCTCCTTGATAATCTCCGTCGTTCAATAGCTTCAGAAGAGTTGAACCTCCAAAACCGTCTGTTCCTGGGCCCACGTTGAAGCAGAAACAAACCAGCGCAGAAAACTGATTGTCATTGAGCTGAACTTCAACGGCATCCTCAACATAGGATTCAAATTTTTCTAAATCTCCGATCAGCAAGTCTTCTGCTTGCTTTTGGCTAATGGTCATTTCTGGAAACACATCATCGCCAGTGTGTCCATAACCAATTGTCCAAACTCCACCGCCATCATCATAAGCAGTCAGCTGGCATCCTTCAAACGCAGTGAGAAGTTTAAAACCTTCTTGATTGATATGCTTTGAACCTCTGCGTTCTGCTACATCAGGCGGTTGTTTATCTGAAAGATGAATATGATATGTTTTAGCCACGCTAAACTTTAAAGCATCGATTAATGCTTTTATTGGCCCATTAGTCTCCGTGACTTTAATAGCTAGGTCGTCTTTGATTTCGTATACGCGACCATCGCCGAAGATTTCAAGCGATCTTTTTGGCATTTGAGTTTTTCCTTTTTAAAAGGTAGATTCAGTCAAAAGATACCTGGTGAATATCAGCTCGCACCGAGTACGATCCTGTCTCTTGCAACCAATTGGAAAGAGTGTATTTATTGAGAGTTTTTTAAATTGGTTGTGATATCTTATTTTGATTATTACACTTATTGTATGCCAGCATCAAAAATTTTATCTCAATGTTTACAAAAATTCATTCTTTAAATTAATGACTAACTCTTGACGGGGTGACAAGAAACTGAAAAACCCAGCTACAGAATTGTTTAAGCGGATATGCCTCAACAATATAGGCAGGTAATCGCTATTTTTTCAGCTTTTGATAAGGCAGTTGGAAGCATGGGGCGATTTACTTAACAGCATTCTCATGGGTAGTTGTAGGGTGCCATCTGATAGCACTCTACATAATTAGGTTCAAGTGATTCCTGTATATTTGGTATCAAGAATTAAGGGCAATATTCTTTTTAGGTCGTCCCCCTTTTTTGCCATTTTTACGCGCTGCTGCCGATTTAGCGCTGGAAGTTGCTTCTCCTCCCTTTCTGCCTAATTCAGCCATCCAAGATTTTGTCCCAAAAATACCTGCGATAAGTTCGGGAATGCCAAAATCAACATCTAAACTTTCCCAGTGCACGCTGCTACCGGAAGGAGGTAGCCAAACATCAGCGAGTTGTTGTGGTGAAGCGCTTTCTAACCCTTGTGCAAGCCTTGGAGGAAAACAGAAAATAGCACCGTTTTTCAGTTTGATAACTATTAAATCTTCCGACTGATTATACTGCACAGATTCGGCACGCGGCTCTGTAGCCTCAGCGGTTTTCCATGCTTGCTTGGCTTGAGCTATTTGATCTCGGAGATTTTCCTCTGTTAACTCTTTGTCCCAGTTTCTAGATACCATGTATTTCTTGCCATTTATTTAACAGTGCTTCTTGATTTGCAGCTACTAATTTGAGAGCAGCTATGAGGTCTTTCTTCTTTATTTTATCAGGGACGGAAACTAAACTAGGAGCTTGTTCTTCACTGCCAATATTAATCTTGATTTCCATCTGGTTAGCATCATTTTTTCTACCTTTAAAGATGTGGACATGAGCAGGAGTGTGATCGTTAGTATAGATGTATACAAATAAATTGTTCTGAAGGTCTTCAAGAACTTTGGGCATAAATTTTTTTTATTTTTTATTTTTATTTTTACTTTTTATATATGACCTATTGTAACCCAAGCGTTGGGTTTTGTCAAGTGACGCACCCTACAGAATTCGATCGCCCAAACACTTTTCCATGCTCAACCGTCAACGCGCCACAAACCGGAAAACCGATCCGTGAGTGGATATATGGGTATGTTAAATTGACACAATCATGAACTACAACAGAACAATTCCAGCTATTTTGAGTGCTACGATCGCCCTAAGCTCGATCGCCCTCATTCCACTGACATCACCTCAAATCGCCCTCGGATTAACCGCCGACGCAGTAAAAACCGTCGCCAAAGAAATTACCGTGCGCATCCAGGGGCCAAAAGGTGGTTCGGGAGTAATTTTAGAGAAAAAAGGTAGCACATACTATATTCTGACAAACTGGCACGTTGTCGATAAAGCAGGCGATTACGAAGTTGTAACTCCCGACGGCAAAGCTCACTCTGTATCATATAGCCTTGTGCGGCGAATGCCCGGTGCGGACTTGGCGATCGTCCCCTTCAGCAGCCCTCAAAGCTACCGCCTCGCTCAACTAGCAAATTCCGCCGCAACTCCCGGAAAAAAGGTTTATGTGGCTGGTTGGCCCATATCCGGCGGTTCCCTGAGACAACCGATTTTCATCGCTACCGAAGGTCAACTCACCGGCCGCCAAACTCCCTGGAACGGTTATACTTTGGTATACAACAACTTAGTGAGAGCGGGGATGAGTGGCGGGCCAGTGCTCGACGATGCGGGGCGAGTTGTCGCAATTAACGGCATTGTTAGGTTAGAGGACAATTCGGATAAAATCGTGGCGGCGGGCATAGAAATCAATACTTTCATGAAATGGCGATCGACTGTTTCGTTGCCAGTAGTTCCGCAATCTCCAACAGCCGGAAACCCGAAAACTCCTGTGAATAATCCGCCGCGGAAGCCTGGAAGTGCGATCGCCTTTGCAGCCACAAATACCCTCAAAAGCCCTTCAGAAGTTGTGAGTTCCCTTGCCCTAGCTTCAGCTTATTTTACCACAGGAAACAGCAACGGCACAATCTCAGTTTGGAATTTTCCCAGCGGGCAATTAAAAACTACCTTGCAAGGACACACAGAAGCCGTAAACGCACTGGCCGCGAGTGCGGACGGAAAGCTGTTAGCTAGTGGTAGCGACGACAAAACTGTAAAAATTTGGAATTTAGAAACTAATGCGGTTGTACGCACTTTGAGCGGGCATTCCGGTGCTGTTTCGAGTGTTGCCGTCAGTCCCGACTGTCAGTTTGTCGCGAGCGGCAGTTGGGATAAAACGATTAAGATTTGGAATGCGAAAACTGGGGAATTGCTGCGGACTTTGACGGGGCATTCTGGATTGGTGAATGCTGTGGCAATCAGTCCCGATAGCAAAACTTTAGCTAGCGGCAGCAAAGACGGTTCAATTAAGTTGTGGAATTTAGCGACAGGTCAAGCAATTCGTACGATTGGCGGCAAAAACTTGTCTGTTTTGTCCCTAGCTTTTACTCCCGATGGCAAAACTTTGGCCGCCGGAAACAGCAACGGCACTGTTGGGTTATGGAATACCGGAAACGGACAGTTAATTCGGCGGTTGAGCGGACATACTGACGGAGTTTGGTCTGTGGCAATCAGTCGGGATGGGAGTATACTGGTTACTGGGAGTTGGGATAAGAGTGTGAAACTTTGGGATTTGCGATCGGGCGAATTGAGAGGTAATTTGATCGGACATTCGGGTTATGTTACTGCTGTGGCAATTAGCGGTGATGCTAAGACTATTGTGAGTGCGGGTTGGTTGGGGGAAATTAAGATTTGGAAAAGAGGGAATTGAGAGGGCGATCGAATGTGTTAAGATAATAGTCAATAAAACTGTCTTATCAAAAGGTGAAAAATGAGTACAGTAACAACTCAATTACCTACAGATATCTGGGTAGCAGCAACATGGGAAGAATTTATCGCGATGGCGGATGACCCAGCTTACAGTCAAGCCAAATGCTACTATCGCAACGGACAAATGAGGATTGAAACTATGTCAGTAGGCCCAGACCATGCTAGAGACAATGGAAGCATTTTTTTAGGAGTGAGTCTGTTCTGTATTGCGAAAGCTATCCCTTTAAATAGTTTGGATAACTGTAGCTACCGGAAAACAGGAGTTCGAGAGTTTCAGCCAGACGTATCTTACTACATTGGAAACAGAGCTAAATTAGCACCTCAAGGAACTTCGATCGCCAGTCTTGACGTTACTCCACCGCCAGATTTAGTCATAGAAGTTGCTGACTCAACTTTGGCTGATGATATTGGTGAAAAACGGTTGCTTTATGAAGAGTTAAAAGTCGCGGAATACTGGGTAATAGACGTAAAAAAAATAGAAATTCTTGCCTTTGCAATCATCGCTGATAATGGCAGCCGGCGACTCGTGCAATCCGAGGTTTTGCCAGGACTAACTATTGCTTTACTAGAAGAAGCCTTGCGGCGAAGTCGCACTCAAGACCAAGCACAAGTAGGAAATTGGCTATTAACTCAATTTCAGCAACCATAATCCCTGCTTTCTTCTTCCTTCTTTCCTCTATCCATTACATCCGTTACATCCGTTACACAATCCGCTGCCGAACTTCCTTCGCGCAGGCTACGCCAACGCGGTTCGTCAAAAAATCTCCTGCATAAAAGCGTTATTTTGTCAACCCACACTTTACAATCCCTTAACACTCCGAAACAAAAATATATTTTGAACTACTGGTAGAAAAAAGAATTAACTACCCGACACAAACCCCAAAAACGGAAGATATAGGGTTTCAAGCTGGATTTTATGAATTGACATACGTCGCCAAGATTATCAAATTCATAATACCACGCAAACGACCTAAATTCGTCAAATAAATGAGAATGAAATCAATAAAAAAGCGAACACAACAAAAAAAAATTTAGTGATTGTTTGAAACTTTAAAACTAAAATGACAGAAGTATTGTCTAAACTTATAAATCAACAAAAACAGCCTCAACCTTAGGCGAAGTCAGACGACAGCAGCCCAAAACTCGCTGCCGGTTTCTCTGGTACGATCGCCACTTATGATAGATTTGGTTACGGCCGGACTACACTAAAAGACAAAATCAAATTAAAACTTGCGCCATAAATTCGATCGACCCGCACTGCCCGCGTGCTACTAAGACGCACAGCGCGCAAGCGGTGGAGTCAAATCTCAAACCTAAAATCGACTGATTTCTGACAAATGATTGAAGTAGAACACTTAAGCAAAACTTACGGTTCGACCGCAGCGATCGCGGACGTGTCTTTTTCGGTCGAATCAGGAGAAATTCTCGGTTTTTTGGGGCCCAACGGCGCCGGGAAAACCACAACCATGCGGATTTTGGCGGGATATTTGCCTGCATCCAGCGGTACCGCCCGCATCGCCGGCCTGGACGTTCACGAAAACTCGATGGGAGTCAGACAGCGCATCGGCTATCTGCCGGAAAACCCGCCGCTGTATCCTGAAATGACTGTGGAAGGGTTTCTGTTTTTTGTGGCGCGGATCAAGCAAGTACCTGCGGGCGATCGCGCGCGACGAGTTACCTCCGCCATCGAACGCTGCGGCCTGGTTGATAAACGCAAAGTTTTAATCCGCAAACTTTCCAAAGGATTTAAGCAACGAGTTGGTATTGCGCAGGCGATCGTCCACGACCCGCCGGTGATTATCTTAGACGAACCAACCGTCGGGCTCGACCCCCGGCAAATCATCGAAGTCCGCAATCTGATCAAAAGCCTCGGCGGCCAGCACACCATCATCCTTTCCACCCACATTCTGCCGGAAGTCAGCATGACTTGCAACCGCGTCACCATCATCAATCGCGGTAAAATCGTCGCAGCGGGTACTCCCGAAAATTTGATGGGAGAATTGGCCACAGGTTCGGGTTATGAAGTCGAAGTTGAAGGCGAGGCGGATTTGGTCAACAATCTGCTGTTGCCTTCTTTGGAAAATTTGCCGGGAGTTCGATCGGTCGAATTAATTCCCAGCCCGCAATTTTTAGCCAGTCGCTACCGCCTGCGCGCCTTGTGCGAATCGGACATGGAACCGGGACGAGAAATTGCCGCAGCTATTATCGCCTCCGGATTCGGACTCTGCGAAATGCGCCGCAATCTGGCTACTTTGGAAGAGGTGTTTTTACGGCTGACAGCGGCTGAAAAGAAACCGGAAGAAAGTCTGGTTCACAGCGAACCGGAGGTCGATCAAAATCTGCAAGAAGCGGCAGAAATTCAAGACTCGATCGCCGATTCTCATCAATCGGAATCGCCACCGCTTGCAGATACTCTGCCAGTTTTAGATAGGCAAGAGTTGTCCTATGATGCTCGCTTAGCCTCCGAGCCCGTTGTAGAAACTGTAGAGTCGATCGAGCATCATCAACCAGAATCCCAGCCCGTTGTAGAAACTGTAGAGTCGATCGAGCATCATCAACCAGAATCCCAGCCCGTTGTAGAATTATCAGAGTCGATCAACCATCACCGACTAGAACCGATTGTCGAAAATCCGGAAGTTGTAGAAACTGTAGAGTCGATCGAGCATCACCAACCAGAATCCCAGCCCGTTGTAGAAATCGCGGAGTCGATCGAGCATCATCAACCAGAATCCCAGCCCGTTGTAGAATTATCAGAGTCGATCGAGCATCACGAACCAGAACCGATTGTCGAAAATCGGGAAGTTGCAGAAATTGTGGAGTCGATCAAGCTTTCTCAACCAAAATCCCAACCAGTTGCACACACACCAGAAGCAATCAGCGATTTAGAACCAGAAATGCAACCAGTGGCAGATTTTCTGGAAATTGTAGAAAGACAACAGTCGATCGAGCTTTCTCCCTCCGAACCGCCTCCGGTTCCAAATTTTCTGCAAATTGCCAAAACAGAAGAGTCGATCAAGCTTTCTCAACCAGAATCCCAACCCGTTGCAGAAATCGTGGAGTCGAGCGAACATCCTCAACCAGAATCTCAACCAGTTGCGGACATCGTGGAGTCGAGTGAACATCCTCAACCAGAATCCCAACCCGTTGTCAACAATCGACAACTCAAGAAAAAGGCACAACCGAGTAGCGATTCTCAACCACAACAGCCACCTGTTAGCAAAAAGCGACAAATAGAAAGACAACAACAGGAAAGCGACGACAGCGAAACACCAATCGCAGGCGACTCAGAATGAATCAATTCCCCCATTCCCAATTCCCCATTCTCAATTTTTAAATGTTAGTAATGATTAGTAATATTGTCGCCATTTACCGCAAAGAACTGCAAAGCTATTTTGCCTCGCCATTAGCATATGCCATCGCCGCCGTCTTTTGGCTAATTACCGGCTACTTTTTAATCGCCATTCTCCTCGCCCCCGACGGCTTAATTCCCCAAATCGCCCAGCGAGACCAAGCCGGAATTACCGAACCTCCCATTGATGTAGCCTACGAATTTCTGCAACTATTCCTGCGAATCATGGGTTCCCTTTCACTGTTCGTATTGCCCGCACTCTCAATGGGACTTTACGCAGAAGAACGCAAACGCGGCACCTTAGAACTATTAGCCACATCGCCCTTAACAAACTGGGCAGTTGCTACCGGCAAACTCCTCGGCGTTTTAACATTTTATACCACAATGTTACTACCCCTGCTGTTCTGCGAGGCGATCGCCCTAAGTTCCTCAACCCCCCCCGTACCCTCCGGCGTCCTCCTGCTAGGACACGGCGGCTTAATCTTACTAGCAGCCGCAGTATTGTCCCTCGGAATGTTTATTTCCTCCCTCACCGACAGCACAATTCTATCAGCCATCCTCACCTTCGCTCTAGTATTATTTCTGTGGGTAATCGATGCCGCCGCCGTCAGTATCGGCGGCCCCTTCGGAACAGCATTAGGACAGTTGTCACTCCTCACAAATTATACTAATCTTGTCAAGGGAGTTTTCGATACCAGCAGTTTAATTATGTTTGCCAGTTACATCATTTTAGGAATATTTCTCACCGCCCAGTCCATCGACGCCTTGCGATATCAGCGTTCTTAAACAGCCAAGGTTCAGATTCGGGAGTGGGAGTGGGGGAGTGAATCAGGGGAGAGTAGAGAAGTGCGAGAGAGGACAAAGAGAGAATTCCCAATTACCAATTACCAATTACCAATTACCAGAAAAAATTGGGTTAAAGCCTCCACCCTTGTAGGGAGAACTTAAAAGCAGACTATTCATTACTCCAATCCTCTTCCTTCCAGGTAGAGGTAGCCCTCAACAGTCAACAGTCAACAGTCAACAGTCAACAGTCAACAGTCAACAGTCAACAGTCAACAGTCAACAGTCAACTGAATGAACAATTCCTGTAAATCCTTCTAGAAAGTACCTCAAAAAATGAGATTTATTAATCCCAAAAACCACTTTGCCTTCAAAAAAATATTTGGTTCCACCAACAGCAAAGACATCCTGATTGACTTTTTAAACGCCATCATTTATGAAGCACAGCCAGTCATCGAAGACTTAGAAATAATCCAATCTCAACCAGGAGACAATCAAGCTTTCGGAGTCCAAGATACAGGCCTAGATGTCAAAGCCATAATTAACGGTGACAGAATTGCCCTCGTTGAAATCCAACTGCTCAACGTGCCTTCCTTCGAGAAAAGAGTTTTGTACAACGCTGCCAAAACCTACAGCTTGCAGTTAACAAGAGAAGAACGTTACCAAAGACTAAAAACAGTAATTTCCTTAAAAATTGCCGATTTTGAAATGTTTGAAAATCAGCCGGAATATATAACGCGGTTTGTTTTTCAAGAAAAAGAGCCACAGTTTGATTGTCCCGATACTGAAATAGAATTAGTTTTTGTAGAACTCCCCAAATTCAGCAAAGAATTATCAGCCTTAGAAACAAGCGCCGACCAATGGATTTACTTTCTCAAAAATACCAGCACTCTGGAGACATTACCAGAAACCCTGAGTGCATTTCCCGAAATTGAGCAAGCTTTGAGAATTGCCAGCGAGGACAACTTCACTCCGGAAGAATTAAAGGAATTGCAAAACCAAGAAGAGTGGATTCAAGACCAGCAGATTGCCATAGATTTAGCAAGAGAACAGGAGACAAAAACCGCTCACCTGTCATTAATATTGCGTCAAATAGTGCGACGTTTAGGCACAATAGAACCGGAAACTGAAAACTGCATCCGTAAATTAGGCCTACAGGAATTAGAAGACTTGGGAGATGCCATCCTGGATTTCAACCAGCATTCAGATTTAACAGCATGGCTGGAGTCTCAGGCGATATAGAATAACATTCTCGAACCGAAATTAGGTAACACAATATTTACATTATGAAAATTAGCAAAACAAATTGGAAGTATATTTTTTGGCTGGGCCCCCTGTTCACCGCAGCGGGGCTAACAGCAGCACTTGTATCCGCAGCGTGGGAACCCCTGACAGTCGGTTTAGTTATTGCTGGAATAATGACGATCGCACTTTGGCTGCTATCTTTGAGTTACGAACAAGGCTTTTGGGGGCAGCGTTCCACTCAAGCGGGCGCCAACGCCCTGATTGCTACCCTCGCCGTCTTAGTAATTCTTGGAGTAATTAACTTCATAGCCTTTCGCTATCCCGTCCGCATCGACTTAACCGAAAGCCAACAATTTACCCTCGCCCCCCAGACTCAACAAATCCTGCGAAACCTCCAACAACCAGTCAAAGTTTGGGTATTTGACCCCATCCAAAACCCGCAAATTAAAGAATTGCTGCAAAGCTACAAACGCGAGGGAGGTCAAAAGTTCCAATACGAGTTTGTAGACCCGCAAGCTCAACCGGGAAAAACCCGGGAATTTAGCATTACCAGCATCGGAGAAGTTTACCTGCAATCCGGCGACAAAAAACAGGTGCTGCAAAAAGGCGGCACTGCTTTTGGTAGTGACCCGAATCAAGGTCTTTCAGAGATCAAACTTACCAATGGCTTAGAAGAAATTCTGAGCACTCGTAATCCTACAGTTTACTTTTTGCAAGGTAAAGGTGGACGCCCGCTAAAAGAAGGTCAAGGTGGCATTCAGCAAGCTGAAAAAGCTCTCAAAGACAAATTTTACAACGCCCAAACGCTGAATTTGACTGAACGCAAAGAAGTTCCAGAAGATGCAGATGCTTTAATCGTTCCTGGCCTAGAAAAACCGTTTTCCGATACAGAAATTAAAGCACTAAAAGCTTATCTCGATCGCGGTGGCAGTTTATTCTTAATGGTAGACCCCGGAATTAATACGGGATTGGACAAAATGTTGCAAGAATGGGGCATAAAACTAGACACCCGTTTGGCCATCGATGCTTCGGGTACTGGTCAAAGATTCGGCCTGGGCCCCACGGTTCCCACAGTCAGGCGTTATGGCGAACATCCGATTACTCGAAGTTTTGGTAGCGCCATTTCTTTCTATCCGTTTGCGCGTTATTTGGAAACCTCGCCGGTAGTAGGGATAGAGGAAAAACCGCTGCTGTGGACGAGTCAGGAAAGTTGGGCGGAAAGCGATTTGACAACTAAGAAATTGGAGTTCGATCCGAAGACCGATCGACAAGGCCCGCTATTATTAGGTGTAGCTTTGGTGCGATCGGGTTCTGACACCACTCCCTTAAAACCCTCACCCTCGCCAACACCCGTCACGCCTTCACCTCAAGCATCTCCGAAACCATCTCCGACAACATCACCATCACCGAAAACTTCGCCATCTCCGACAACATCACCATCTCCGACAACTTCACCATCACCGACAACTTCGCCGACAACTTCGCCATCACCGACGACTTCGCCGACAGCTTCCCCAATTAGCTATTCGGTGATTGTCTCCCAAGAAGCTACGCCTCCAGTGTTACCGACGACTTCACCCACACCAACAGCATCTCCCACAGCATCTCCCGAAACTTCGCCCACAGCATCTCCCGAAACTTCGCCCACACCAACACCAGCAGCATCTCCCACAGCATCTCCCAGCCCAACCACAACTCCTTCTGCGCCTTCAACTCCTAGAAAAACCGCGAGAATGGTAGTAATTGGCACGTCTCAATTTATTACCAACGGTTGGTTTGACCAACAACTCAATAGCGACGTGTTTCTCAACTCGGTTAGTTGGTTGAGTAAACCAGACCAACAAAGCTTTTCTATCAGTCCGAAAAAAGCTACCAACCGCCGTATTAATATGACTGTCGTCCAAATAGGATTGCTGGTTTTAGGTTGGCTAATTTGGCCTTTACTCGGAGTCGGAATTGGTGGCGCTATCTGGTGGAAAAGAAGATAAGCTAGTTGACTGTTGACTGTTGTCATCTGTTAATCCTTGGCCGTGGCTAATAACAAATAACCAATAACATTAATCAACAGTCAACAGTCAACAGTGAACAGTCAACAGTCAACATTTATTATGAAATTGCAGAAAAATACATTCGTATTGATAGCCGTCGCGCTGAGCATGATTGGGTTTGTTTCTTTGTACGAGATGCAAGTGACTCCGAAACAGGAAGCGGCTAAGGATGAAAAACAAAAGATTTTTGCTTTTAAGTCCGATCGCATACAATTCTTTACAGTCAAAACTCCTGAAAAAATCTTGACTTTTGAACGAGTTTATGCTATGAAAGGAGGTAAGTCTAGCTGGGAAATGAAATTGCCAGTGCAAGCACACGCGAGTCAGGCATCGGTGGATTTTTTGCTAGACAGGCTGGCAACAGGAAAGAGCGATCGCACAATTAATATTACAGCCGCTCAACTGCCAGAATTCGGTCTCGACCAACCCCAAGCTACAGTCACAGTCAAGCTGGACAACCAGGAAACTCACCGCCTAGTTTTAGGCAAAACAGACTTTAGCGGCCGCTTCTTGTACGCCCAAGCCAATCCGGCGGAAGCGCCACCTCAAAATTCAGCCGAAAATTTGCCCGTCCTGCTGGTGCCCTTTGACTTTAAAAATGCCGTCCAGCGACCTTTGTCAGAATGGAAAAAAGCAGAAGCACCTAAACCACAGAAGCCGCAAACACCCTCTCCCACGCCAACTCCTGAGAATCAATAGATGGTCGGTCGATCGAATTTGGTGCGGGATACAGCAGATTCGGTCTTGCCCAGCAACACTCTGAGATAGAATCTAAAGCAATACGGTTCAGTTAACGTTTTGTATCGCCCGGAGATCCCTTGCAGCATCCCCCTTAAGAAGGGGGACTTTGAGGAATTTCTTGTCCCCCCCTTGGGAAGGGGTGTGCCAGGGAGATCTGGCTTAAATGAACTGTATTAGAATTTGAAGAACAAATCCTAAAACCTGTTACTTCCTAACATTCCTCGCCTAAAATACAGAAAAGTCTAAAGTTAAACTGTATTCAAGCAGCGTGCATTAATACCCCAGGAAAGGGCGAATATGTTTCAGACAGCACTCAACCAAGGTACGACAGCAACGGATACAGCGCTTGACGTTGAACTCCGCAAGGTCTTTAAGGTATTTAACGGCGAAACCGCAGTCCGCGGAGTTGACCTCAGCATTCGTCAAGGAGAATTTTTTAGCATTCTCGGGCCCTCCGGCTGCGGTAAGACAACCACGCTGCGGTTAATCGCTGGTTTCGAGACTCCCTCGGCGGGCGAATTGATGATTCGCGGCCAGTCGATGACCAATACTCCAGCTTACCGCCGTCCGGTAAATACTGTGTTTCAAAGCTACGCCCTGTTCGGACACATGAATGTCTGGGACAATATCGCTTTTGGATTGCGGATTAAAAAACTGGGGAAAGCGGAAATTGAAGAACGGGTACGGTCCGTTTTGCAATTGGTGAAAATGGAATCTTTCGCCAACAGGTTTCCCGGTCAAATGTCGGGGGGTCAGCAGCAGCGGGTGGCTTTGGCGAGAGCTCTGGTAAATCGACCGGCGGTTCTGTTGTTGGACGAACCTCTGGGTGCTCTGGATTTGAAGTTGCGGAAGCAGATGCAGTTGGAATTGTCGAATTTGCATCAAGAGTTGGGTTTGACTTTTGTGATGGTGACTCACGACCAAGAAGAGGCGATGAGTCTTTCTGACCGGATTGCGGTGATGCACGAGGGCAGGATTGAGCAAATCGGTTCTCCTGAAGAAATTTATGAGTGCCCGCAGACGGCTTTTGTGGCGGATTTTATTGGGGATACGAATTTGTTTTCTGGTACGGTAGAGTCGATCGACCGATCGACTCTCACAGTTCGCACATCAGCTAATCTGAAAATAGTTGTCCAGCAGTCGGATATGTGGAGTGGTGTCACCGGTGACTCTGTGGTCGTCAGCGTCCGGCCGGAGAAAGTATATTTGAATCTCTACCAGCCGGAATTGTCGGTCAACTGTTTTGAAGGGCGACTCAAAAATACTATGTACATGGGCACGCACGTTCATTACGTGGTTGAGTTGGCCTCTGGCGATAAAATTACGGTGCGCCAGCCAAATACTGGCGGCTCTTTCCCAGACCAGAACACGCCGATTTATGCTTACTGGGGAACTACTGATTGTCTCGCTTTGGGTCGAGCATAATTACGAACAGAAGGAAGTTCGGCAACGGATTGTGTAGCGCATTTAACGGATGTTGGCAACGGATTGTGTAACGGATTTAACGGATGTTTTGATTTCTCAAATCCAATTCTCCAATTCCCAATTCCCCAATTCGCAATTCCCCAATTCTCCAACTTACCAATTCCCCAATTTTCATTCCTTACCAATTCCCCAATCCTCAATTCCCCAATCCTCAATTCCCCAATCTCAAATCTAAAATCCAAAATCTAAAATCAAACTGTGCCTCCGACAAATCTACCAATTTCCAGGATTTTCCCGGCTAATTCCACACGCCGTCAGTTCCTAAAAAATTCGGCGGCGACAATTTCTGGATTAGCTCTTTCGAGTTGCGGCTGGCGGCTAGCAGACGTACAATCTGCTCCTCCGACTAAGGGTGCTGCCGACCAACTTTTCATCTATACTTGGGCTGGATATACCGATAAAGCTTTACTCGATCGCTTTGCTGAAAAAACAGGCATTCGCGTAGTCGCCGACGTGTTTAGCTCCAATGAAGAGATGCTGGCGAGAGTTCAAGCCGGCGGCGGCCGCGCCTACAGCATCATTTACCCGTCTGACTACATGGTGGTTCAGATGACGGAACTGGGGCTGTTGACTCCATTAGACCACTCGATTTTGGGCGGACTTGATCGGCTCTTAAAACAGTTCCAAAACCCTGTCTACGACCCAGGAAACCGCTACAGCGTGGCTTTGGCTTGGGGAACCACAGGCTTGATTTACAACAGCGAACAACTCAAAGAAGCTCCGGAAGATTGGAGCTATTTGTGGCAGCACAAAAAGGAGTTAGCAAGGCGAATGACGCTGGCCAGTGATGTTCGAGAAGTTATGGGCGCTGCGTTGCGGATGCTGGGCTATTCTCTCAATTCTACGAACCCAGAGCAAGTTAAACAAGCTTACCAAAAGTTGGTGGAACTCAAACCTGCGATCGCATCTTTTACGACAGACGCTTGGCGGCCACAAATGCTGACGGGGGATTTGAAATTAGCCATGTGTTATTCTTCTGATGCCAATGAAGTAATTTCTGATAACGATAAATTGAAGTATGTCGTGCCAAAAAGCGGTTCTTCTCTGTGGACTGACACTTTAGTAATTCCGAAAAGTGCTCCCAATCCAGATGCAGCTTATAAGTGGATTAACTTTATGCTGCAAGCGGATGTCGCTGCTTCTTTAGTCGAACGGCTTAGTTTTTCCACTCCTTCGGAAGATGCTTATAGTTTGTTGAAGCCGGAAGTCCGGGAAAACCCACTTCTTTTCCCTTCGGAAGCTGTTTTGAAAAATTGCGAAGGTGTGGCTCCAGTAGGTAAATTTATGGAAGTGTACGATCGCTATTGGACTAAATTAACCAGCGGCTAATCATCAACTGTAGGGCGGGTTTTACACACAATATCTAAGTTTCACGCAAATTTTACATCAATCCGCCCCATAGTCGATCGCCCACTCGCTCCATATTATATCCGCGTTAATCAGCGGTTAAAAACTCAAAAAAAATTGATTTATGGTTGTTTCCACAAAAGCTCCCCCTCCCATTCCTCCTAATGCTCCCGTCAAGGCTGAAACTGTCCCCCCGTGGTCAAAATGGACAGGGCCGCTAGCATTACTAGGCCCTTCTGGCTTGTTTCTAGTTTTATTATTAGTAATACCAACTCTGGTGATTTTTCAGCTTAGTTTGGTGCCGAATATTAAGCCGGGAGATTTGGTAAATCCTTCGGGAATCGCCAACTACCTGCGAGTGTTTGAGCCGCTGAATTTGCAGGTGATGGGTCGATCGCTCTTTTTCGCCACGGGAACGACTATTCTGTGTTTACTGTTGGGATTTCCCGTCGCTTACTGGATAGCCCTCAATGTCTCGCCCAAGTGGCGGAATTTAACGTTGTTGGGCTTTGTGTTGCCGCTGTGGACTTCTTCACTTTTGCGATCGTACGCTTGGATTACAATTCTGCGTCCTACGGGCGTTCTCAACTCGCTCCTGGGACTTTTGGGCATACCTCCTCTAGAATTGTTAAATCAAAGTTCCGCCGTTCTCATCGGCATGGCTTACAGCTATTTGCCTTATATTGTGACAATTCTCTACGCTTCCTTGGAAAAGCTCGATCGCAGGTTACTAGAAGCGTCTCAGGATTTGGGCGCGAATCCGGTAGAAACTTTCTGGAAAGTGACAGTACCGCAGACGATGCCGGGGATTGCTGCGGGTTCTTTGCTAGTATTTATTAGTTGTTTGGGCGATTTTGTCGATCCAGAGTTGCTCGGTGGAGCTTCCAGCATGACGGCGGCTCGTTTGATTTACAATCAGTTTTTGGGGGCGACTCAAAATTGGGGGCTAGGATCTGCTCTGAGTATGGTATTAATTTTTGCAGTGAGTATCGGAATTGCACTTTTACTCAAATATGGCGATCGTAATGCAGTTTAGGAAAGAAGTCCTTAGTCATTAGTCCTTAGTCATTAGTTATTGATAGGTAGTTGCTAGTTAATGGTTATTGATGTGTTTCGGAAATAGACAATAACAAATAACAACTGCAAATTGAAAACAATCAATGCTTAGATTCCCCAATCACCAATTACCAATTCCCGATTAACGAGACATGGAAAATACCGCCGACAATCCACAGGAGGAAATACAACCCGATATGTACTTAAAACCTAAATTTAAGATTTCTTGGCAGGTAATATTTGCCATTTTGATGTTTTTTTATATGTACCTGCCCATTTTGGTACTCACATTTTACAGCTTTAACAAATCACGTTTTAGCGCCGGCTGGGAAGGATTTACTTTAGATTGGTACGTTAAATTATTTAGCGATACGCGGATTTTAATTGCCCTGAGAAACAGTTTAACAGTCGCTGTTTGTGCAGTGGCAATCTCGGCTGTACTCGGAACTTTGATGGCTGTTGGTTTAGCCCGCTACCGCTTTCCCGGCAAGAGTTTATATCAAGGAGTTTCCTACTTGCCGATTATTATTCCAGATATTGCCAGCGCGGTTGCTACTCTGGTATTTTTAGCGGCGCTGGCTATTCCTCTGAGTTTGTGGACAATTGTCGCCGCTCACGTTGTGTTTTGTCTGGCTTACATCGCCCTAGCTGTTTCTACTAGATTGGCAGATTTAAACCCATATTTAGAAGAGGCTGCCTTGGATTTGGGTGCAACGCCTGTTGAAGCTTTTATTCAGGTTTTGCTACCTCAATTAATACCTGGAATTGTTTCGGGTTGTCTGCTATCTTTTGTTCTCAGCATGGACGATTTTTTGATTGCGAGTTTCACCGCAGGTAGCGGGACTACAACTCTGCCGATGGAAATTTTTAGCCGGATTCGGACTGGGGTAAAACCTGATATTAATGCTCTGAGCGTGCTGTTGATAGTAGGTTCGGGAGGATTGGCGTTTTTAGCGGAATATTTGCGCGGACGCGGCGATCAAAAACGGTCTCATTAGTCAGTTGACAGTTGTCAGTTGTCAGTTGACAGTTGTCAGTACGCTTGGTTAGGGCTTTTTTGCTAATTTTATTTATGGTTCTTGTCGCAAGCGTATTGGATTATGTTTTTTTCATTGTGAGGTATGGGTGGCAATCTCAAGTCCCTGCGATTGCTTTCCCGAAGCGCAATGACATTATTGTCTAAGTTTGTAGTTTGTAGTGCTAACTCACCTTTTTAGTTAATCCGCATTTAAATTATTGTGGGGTGGGCTTCTAGCCCGCCCCCACAAATTCAATCTAAATGCCGCAACAGCTTATTTTGCTGCTGGTAATTTCACCTTACTAGCCAAACCCAGTGCTTCCAAGGCTTGAATTGTCACCCAAGTGAAGTCGAATTCCCACCATTTCATACCGTGACGGGCAGAGTATTGAAAAGCGTGGTGGTTGTTGTGCCAGCCTTCGCCGTAAGTCAAAACCGCAACCCACCAACAATTAGTAGAACTATCTTTCGTTTCGTAAGTGCGGTAGCCAAATTTGTGAGTTGCACTGTTCACAAACCAAGTGCAGTGATACACCAAAATTAAGCGGACAAAAATCACCCAAACTACAAAGGGCCAGCCTGCGGCGAAGTAAAGCAATACGCCAAAGACGATTTGTATGGGGAGAAAGTAGTTTTGCAAAAACTGGTAAAACGGATCGCTGGAAATGTCTTTTGTGCAGCGGGAAATTTCAGCGTGAGCGGGGCCTTTATACAGCATCCAGCCGATGTGACTCCACCAAAAACCATTCTGGGCGTTGTGAGGGTCGATCGCATTTTGGTCAGAGTGGGTATGGTGTAAACGGTGTAACCCAACCCAATCTATTATTCCTCCTTGACAGGCAAGGGCTCCGCAAAATGCTAGAAAGTATTCTACGAATTTTGGTGTCTGAAAACTGCGGTGGGTGAGCAGGCGGTGCCATCCGAGAGTTATTCCCAAACCGCCGGTTATCCAGTGCATAAATACTGTTAAACCAACTGCTGTCCAGTTAAAGTTACTCGGAAGCAATGCGAACAAAGCGCCGATGTGAAGTCCTGCTAAACTAATAACGTGCTTCCAATTGTATTGAAGTTTGTCTTGTGTTGCTATTGTCATGATTTTTGTGATTTCTGATGAGATGCAGACCGGAATTCACGCATAAGAGTTTGGATTGAGTTGTGAACTGTTTTGCTGTACACTTGCCCAAACTGATAAAGAATGAATGATAGATTTTGGATGATGATTGAAAAAAAATTACCAGAAAGAATTGGTTTAAGGCCTCCACCCTTGTAGGGAGAAATTAAAATCAAACTATTCATTACTCCAATCCTCTTCCTTATGATTGTCAAGTGCTGTCAACTGTCAACTGAATGAAGGTTTTATTTTGAAATTAAAAGTTTTAGCTGCGAAACAAAAATTTTTGTTCCCAAACCAATTATAACTGATTATGGTGTTGGTTGGGTCGATCGCACCCGACGATTCAATCTCAGTTCAACCCAACCAAAACCCGAGCGCCAAAACAGCATTAGGCATTGGTTACGAGCCATTAGTCCAAAACTGATGACCGACAACCAATGACTAATTGCCGAGCTATTCTGCTGGTAATTTAACTTTGGTTGCCAAACCCAGGGATTCCAGCAGTTGAATTGTCATCCAGGTGATGTCGATTTCCCACCATTGGAGACCGTGGCGAGCGGAATATTGGAAGGCGTGGTGGTTGTTGTGCCAGCCTTCGCCGTAGGTGAGTACAGCAACCCACCAGCAGTTAGTCGATCGATCGCCCGACTCGTAGGTGCGGTAGCCGAATTTGTGGGTAGCGCTGTTAACCAGCCAAGTGCAGTGGAACACCACCACAATCCGCATAAACACTCCCCAAACCACGAAAGACCAGCCGCCTAATAAATAAAGCAACACACCGAAGACAACTTGGATGGGGATAAAATATGCTTGGAGAAACTTGTATACTGGGTCGTCGCCAATGTCTTTTGTAAAGCGGGGGATTTGAACTCTCATCGGCAGATCTGAGATCATCCAACCCATGTGGCTCCACCAGAAGCCTTGATTGGAATCGTGGGGATCTTCTTCGGTGTCGGAATGTATGTGGTGTAACCGGTGCATTCCTACCCAGTCAATGGGGCCGCCTTCGCAGGAAAGAGTACCGCAAATCACTAGGAAGTATTCGAGCCATTTCGGTGTTTGAAAACTACGGTGGGTAACAAGACGGTGAAATCCGAGGGTGATCCCTAAACCACCTGTTACCCAGTGCAGGAATACTGCTAAGCCGACAGCAGACCAGCTAAAATTACCCGGCAGCAAAGCAAATAGAGCGCCGATGTGCAGAAAGGCCATAAAGCCTACCACAGGCCAATCAGGAGAAGTTTTTTTGGAAGTTGCAATCGTCATGAAGATATTATGTTTACAAACTAGGGGCCACATCTACGCCATAATGAACAGCGCGCACGCAAACGGTGAGCGAGGTATAGATGAATAGCGTTTCACGGCTACAGGAAGCAGAACAGGCACTCTTTCAGATTTTTTCTGGTATTGACGCGACAGTCAAGCAAAATCTTCAAAGAGTCTTAAAAGCTTTTCGCAGCCACCGGGTTGGAGTCCACCATTTTGCAGGGGTTACGGGTTACGGCCACGACGATTTGGGTCGGGAGACTTTGGACGGGGTGTTTGCCGAAGTGGTAGGGGCCGAGGCGGCAGCGGTGCGGGTACAGTTTGTTTCGGGTACTCACGCGATCGCCTGTGCTCTTTTTGGCATCCTGCGTCCGGGTGACGAAATGTTGGCAGTGGCTGGTTCTCCCTACGATACTTTAGAAGAAGTGATCGGCTTGCGGGGGCAAGGTCAAGGTTCACTAATTGAGTTTGGCATCCTTTACCGTGAGTTGCCTCTAACTCGCGAAGGAAGTGTGGATTGGCAGGCATTGAGCTCTGCTATTTCAGCAAAAACTCGCTTGGTTTTTATCCAGCGCTCTTGCGGTTATTCTTGGCGATCAAGTCTGTCTATTTCTGAGATTAAAAAAATCGTCGATCTAGTCAAACATCAGAATCCTAACACAATTTGCTTTGTTGATAATTGTTACGGGGAGTTTGTCGATCGCTGCGAACCTACTGCTGTGGGTGCAGATCTGATGGCTGGTTCTTTGATCAAAAATCCGGGGGGTACGATCGTCCCCACAGGAGGTTACATCGCCGGGAGGGCCGCTCTGGTGGAGGCTGCAACTTGTCGCTTGACGGCACCGGGAATTGGCAGCAGCGGAGGCGCAACTTTTGATTTGAATCGGCTGCTGTTTCAGGGTTTGTTTCTGGCTCCCGGATTTGTGGGGGAGGCGATGAAGGGCAATCATTTGACGGCTTATGTTTTTTATAAGTTGGGTTATCGGGTGAATCCGATTCCTTTGGCGAGGCGCAGGGATGTGATTCAGGCGATCGAATTCGGTTCTGCTGATAAGTTAATTGCTTTTTGTAGGGCGGTTCAGCAAAATTCCCCCGTCGGTTCCTATTTAGATCCGGTGCCTGCTTCCATGCCGGGGTACGAGAGTCAGTTGGTGATGGCTGGGGGTACTTTTATTGATGGGAGTACCTCCGAGTTTTCCGCTGACGGGCCTCTGCGCGAGCCCTATGTGGCTTTTTGTCAGGGGGGAACTCATTGGACTCATGTATCGATCGCCCTCGAAGCTGCGATCGAGGCTGTAGGCCCCGCTAATTCCAAGATAGAAGGGAGAATTTAGCAAAAATCCCCAAGGAATGATTGCAGTAGCGCTCGCGTCACGCGAGCTATCAGCCGATCGCGGGCGTTGCGCCTTTAACAAAATATCTGCGGGTTCTGCTGATTGGAGTCGATCGAGGGCGCACTCTACTAACTGGGAATTGGTACTTTTGTCTGGTGCGCACTGCGCACCCTAATTTAGCAAAAGTGCATCAAACTAGCGCATTTACTCAGCATGACTCAGCGCTTGAATATCAGATTGCATAATCAAGTTAATGTGGCGCCCAATTTTCTCAATTTCCCAATCCCACCAGCGAATTTGTAACAGTTGTGCAACCTCAGCATCGCTAAAACGCTGCTTGATTGGACGTGCGGGATTTCCACCGACAGCGGTGTAAGCCGGAACATCTTTTACCACAACAGATTTCGCGGCAATGATTGCACCGTCGCCGATTTTGACTCCCGGCATAATTACCGATTCGTAACCTATCCAAACATCATTACCAATGACGGTATCGCCTCTACTTGGCAGTTCGATTAATAGATTCATCGCCGTTTCCCAGCCATTTCCCAAGGCAGGAAACGGATAGGTCGAAATTCCGTCTAATTTGTGATTCGCACCGTTCATGATGAATTTGACGTTGGTGGCGATCGCACAAAATTTACCAATAATTAATTTCTCACTCCCGTAATTATAAAGTACATTTTCCTCAAAGTTTTCCGGGGCGATCGGATCGTCATAATACGAGTAATCGCCGACAATAATATTGGGCGATTTAATAAAGTTTTTGATAAAGCAAACCCTGCGCTGGTCTGCCATCGGATAAGGTCGGTTTGGATCAGGCCCAAATTCTGCCATTTTTCTCAATATATCTAATTGTTAATTGCTAATTGTACCTGAAAAATTGTCAATCTCCATCATTTTGTTAATCCTTTCATTGCCCAAATATTCTCGCAGCGCTTACCCGCCCGAAATCCCAAACACCGCCATCAAACTCAGTCCAAAACCCGCCAATCCCGCGAATCTGCACCTTAATGCTTATGAAAGTACGAACCTACGAAATCGGCGACACCGAAAAAATTGCCAAACTCTTTTACGACACCGTGCACGAAGTCAACATCCGCGATTACACAACAGCGCAAGTAGATGCTTGGGCACCAGCAGATACTGACATTCAAAAGTGGATGCAAAGTTTAAGCAGTAAATTTACCTTCGTAGCAGAAGATGGCGATACAATCGCAGGTTTTGGAGAATTAGAAATCAACGGCCATATCGATCGCTTCTACTGCCACAAAGACTTTCAAAGACAAGGAGTTGGCAAGCTAATATTAACACAAATTGAGTCAAAAGCCCAAAAATTAGAAATTAAAAAGTTATTTACCGAAGCCAGCATTACAGCTAGATTGTTTTTTGAAAGCCAGGGATTTATGGCGATCGGAAAACAAGAAGTAGAACGGAGAGGACAAAAATTCATCAACTTTGTCATGGAAAAAATAATATAAACAACAACCTTTTGTGTAAAATGAGATCGCAGAGTTTTGCGGAGGAGTTGCGATGGTGACGGAAGCTACAAATGTTGTGGGCGGAAAATTAGAAACTTGCTGCACATCGCCCATGACAGGCTATTATCGGGACGGCAAATGCAATACGGGCGGCGGCGACTTTGGGGCTCATATTGTTTGCGCTCAACTGACAGAAGAGTTTTTGCAATTCACTAAATCGAATGGAAATGATTTGAGCACTCCCGTACCCGCATTTAATTTCCCCGGTTTGAAGCCTGGAGATTGCTGGTGTTTGTGCGCTTCGCGGTGGAAGGAAGCAATGGATGCTGGATGTGCGCCGCGTGTGGTTTTGTCGGCGACTCACGCTTTAACTTTGGAATACGTTTCTTTGGATGAATTGAAGCAACACGCTGCTGATTTGTAGGAATGGGCGATCGCATTTTCATACAAACTGTACGGTGCGTCAGTTAGCATTATTTGTTCAATAATCTAACTGGAGTTCACCATGATTCGATCGACTACACCTGATGACAGGATCGCCCTAATCGCCCTAGCCGAAGCGACCGGCCTGTTCGAGGCGAACCAACTCGACGAGGTTGGCGAAATGTTGGCCGATTACTTCGGCGGTAACAGCGACAGCGATCGCTTCTGGATTACGGACGATGATGACGGGCCCGTGGGTGTCGCCTACTGCGAACTGGAACCGATGACCGATCGCACCTGGAACCTACAATTGATCGCCATCCAACCCGATCGCCAAAGGGAAGGACGTGGTGCGACATTGCTGCGCTACGTTGAACAAACCTTGACGGCGCGGGGCGGGCGGGTGCTGCTGGTGGAAACGTCGGGGCTCCCGGAGTTCGATTGCGTGCGATCGTTCTACCGCAAGTGCGGTTACGACGAGGAAGCGCGCATCCGCGACTTCTACAAAGCAGGCGATGACAAGATCGTTTACCGCAAGGCGATCACCGCTCAGGCGTAGATTCGTAGGTGCGTCAGTAGCATTATTTGTTGAATAATCCAGGCGTTCTTTACTGACGCACCCTACAAGTTTACTCCAATCATTTAAGATAGGTTTAGAGGTGAGGTATAACCAGTGTCAGCTAAGGATAGATTTCATAATGCTGTGAAGCGAGGTCTTGAAAAATCTGAGTGGGTCATTACTCACGATCCTCTCAGGCTAGAATTTGCCGAGAATGAGAGAGTCGAAATCGATTTGGGAGCAGAACGACTCCTCGCAGCGGAAAAATTAGGAAAAAAAATTGCAGTAGAAGTCAAGAGCTTTTTAAGTGCTTCAGCTCTCTCTGATTTTCATACCGCGCTCGGACAATTTTTAAATTATCGTTTAGTCTTAGAAAAGATCGCACCAGATCGCATTCTATATTTAGCCGTTCCGCTCGCAACTTACGAATCTTTTTTCAGTCGGGAGTTACCTCAAGCATCGGTTCGACAACACCAAGTCAAGCTTATTGTGTACAACCCAGTTCAGGAGGCAATAGTCAAATGGATCGACTAGAGCATTACCGTCAGTGCATTCAAAAGCTGCTAATTGAAGACAGTAAAATAGCACCAATTAACGGAGAAATTGAGGTAGAAACAATTTTTGATAAAGAAAACGATCGCTATCTAGTCATCGATCTAGGATGGGACACACACCGCCGCGTTTATAACTGTGTGTTTCATTTAGATATTAAAAATGGCAAAATCTGGATTCAGCGAAATCAAACTGACAGGCAGATTGCTGATGAATTGGTAGAAATGGGAATACCCAAAGAGGATATTGTGCTAGGACTTCAGCCAACTTATGCGCGCGAATATACAGGGTTTGGAGTTGCATAATTTCAACCGCCGACTCTTAGGGTGCGTCAGTTAGCATGATTTGTTCAATCGTCCAACAGCTTCTGACTAACGCACCCACAAAATCTTAACTTGTTACTCTTGAGTCCGCGCACCATCCGGACTTCGTTTGTGTAGGCCTGGTTTCAACCGCCGACTCACTGACACACCCTACAAGATTAAACCTTTGGTAACTTATATTGCCCCACAATCCGCTTAGCATATTCCGGCACATGAGCCTCCAATTTCTCCGGGTAATTCCGCTTCACATACAGATAATTGCGAGTGAAATGAGAATCAATTGAAAAACGGGCATATTCCAAACCCTTCGGCCCAATTCTCTCAATAAAAACCCCCATCAACTTCGCAGCCCACATCGGCAAAGTGACGCCTTTCTCGTAAGCGGGGATACTTTGCTGAACAGCCTCTTTTCTATTTCCCTGAGACATCACTGGCTGAGTGTTTAGCTGATCCGCTACCAAGTCTAACATCTCTTGCCCGGTGTCATTTCGCACCACAATCCACTGCCAGCCAAAAGGTGCGCCCATGTAGCCCACAACTAAATCTGCTAGAGAATTGACGTAATCAAAACAGCTCAAACAAGAAGGAGCAAAAACATCTTTCAATTCCTTAGTATTCAGTCCAAAAAACGGCACTTTTTCAATTGCACCGTCTTCGTGTTTGAAGTGAATGTTAAAATCTTGCATAAACTCGTAATGCACGACGGTTTCGGGAGAGCGGCTAGTCGTATCTAGGAATTTCTGCAAGCCAGCACGGCTGACATTATCGACACAGGGAGTTCCCAAAACATAGAGCTTTTCTAAACCGAGTTGTTTCTCGACTGTTCGCAAAGCTTGAATTTGACAGCCGACGCCAATTACTAACAGCCGCTTCATCCCCGACTTTTCGATTTGTTCCAATACTGAAAGGTTGGGAGACAATGTTGGTTTGTTGACTTTGGCTGCCAGAATTTCTTCGCGATTCCTAGCAATTATCGGCATCGGTTGAAAGCGGTCTTCTTTAGTATTTTGGACGCAAACAACGCCTTCAACCATGCCTTTTTCCAGCATTTCGATCGCAATTGAGCTGACAATTCCCGTCCACTGAGCGCCCTCAATTGGTTCTTTTTTCTTAGCTGCCATCATGTTTTGACTGACGCCGAAGTACCAATCGTCGGGATTGTCGAGATTGCGCGATCGCCCGTGAATCTCCTCTTCCAGTTCTGAGATATGCTGAGTTAAGAAAGCGCAAGCTTCCTTGACATAATGGATATAATATGTATCGCACAAACCGCACTCGCTACAAAGTTCTTTCGCGGGGCGGCGGCTGCCCGGTTTCAGGGCTTTAGATTTCTGGTGTTTAGTGGAATCTGTTGCGGTCATCTAAATTGCGGATTTTATGGAGAAACGCCTTTTGTTAGGATATCACACCCATTCCGGCGATCGAGTAGTCGCGCTAATTAAACGTAAAATGGGGTTGGTATTCAGAAACTCCGAATTAGGGCGAGCGCGGGGGAACAGCCCCGCAGCGAAACCGATTTTCTACGTGTTATATTTTTGGAGATGAATATTTTTCTTTTTTTCGTCCGCTGAAAGTGGGCTTTACCTGTGTTCGAGCGAATTCTCTTCGCCCGTAATGATTAGTATCGCTCCGGATCTAGCGGGCGATCGCGCGAATAACTTGACAAATAAAGGTATAAAAAAATGGTAAAGTTGTTTGCGATCACAGCCATTGCTGCCATCACGATCAATATCGCAATTTCCAGCTTAGGATTTGCTGCTTTAGTTCGCCCTGTTGCTGGTATGAATCAAACTGTTGTCGCTTTAGAAAAAATGCTGAACGCGACACAAAAACCTGCGGCGATCGACTATTCGGGCTTGGGGATTGGCGGCGTGCGGTTGGGGATGTCTGTAGAAGAGGCAAAACGCAAGTTGGGCAAACCGCAGCGCGACGAAACTAAACCGGGCGGTAAGGCTATCGGTGGCAAGATTCGCACGCTAACCTACTCAAAATTGACAGTAGCAGCCTGGGATGGCAAAGTTTATTTAATTTCTACTACCAATCCCAAGTACGTGACAATTGATGGGATTAAGGTAGGAGATAACAGCAAAAAAATTGTTAAAACTTACAGTTATGGGTCGCAATCTGTGCAGGGTGAAGTGACTCGGTTGACTTACAGCAATGACCAAAAGGCTTCTAATTTGGTTTTGGAACTTAAGGGCGATCGCGTGCAGAAGATTATTGTCGGCACCCAGCTCAACTAAAATATTACACAACAGTCCAAAAATCCCGCGTACAGGTTCGTAGTCAGGACTTCAGTCCTGCTTATTTATGAGAATTTTTAGGTTCGTAGTAAGGACTTCAGTCCTTCTTATTTCTGAGAATTTTCAGCCTTTCGGTGAGTTGACTGGAGGGCTTTTTCCTGAAGTGCGATCGGGCTTAGTTGAGCCTCCGGGCGATCGCCCCTGATAAAATAGTATAATATTAGTGTTTTTAATCTCTGTCTTTCGTGAGTGAGTTTGATCCGACTAATTTAGAGGCAGTACAGGAGCGAATACGCTTTCAAGCCGCTGCGGATGACATTCGCTTGACTCTCCACGCACAGCAAGAGATGCTTGAGGAAAACATTACACTAGATCAAGTAATTCAAGCATTAGTTAGAGGTCAACTGTTAGAAAACTATCCTCAACATCAGCGCGGTGCTTGCTGTTTATTCGGCGGTTTTTCTCAAGATAGTCGTCCCTTGCACATTGTCTGTACTACTGTCCAACCGTTACTGATTATTATCACGGTTTATGAGCCAAAACTGCCCAAATGGATAACTCCCACCACTAGGAGGCAATTAGAATGAAATGCAGTATTCAAGGATGTCCAGGTACTTATGAGGAGCGAGAAATCATTCACGCTGTTCGATACCAAGGTGAAATCGTCGTAATCGATAAAGTTCCCGCAGAGGTTTGTACATTCTGTGGCGATATTCTCCTAAAACCGAAGACTGTTCGACAAATTGAAGAGTTACTCAAAACAACAATAAAACCTGCACGTTCAGTACCACTTTACGAGTATTCAGCATCAGGTAAACATTAGTACGAAACACATTTAAAAATAAGGTGCGCATTGCGCACCCTACCAGTTAGAAAATAAGGCGCGCAGTGCGCACCCTACTAATTAGCTGTTCTGAGGAACGGGAGCAGAAACGCTCGATCCCACAGAATTGCTCGGGGCACCAGTCTTAGCCCGCTTCTTGATCAAGATTGGCTTGACGCTGTTTTCTCCACCAATCGGGGGATCTTCTTGTTGAGCGTAATCAGCACCCATCCAAGCCGGACGGCTTTGATCGAAGGCCATTTGCAAAGCAGCAGCGGCGATCGCGTGGGGGTCGTACTCTTCGGACAACTGAGACACCAGAGGCAAGAAAGATGCCATCCGTTCGCCAGCCAAAGCTTCGCGAACTTTACCCTGCATTTTCTCCAACTGACGCGCTTCGATTTGGGCGCGTGTCGGAATGTTTCGTACTGTCAAGCTCGATCGCACGTGGCGTTCAATCAAGCGCAGTTTCCGGCGATCAACTGGTTGAATCAGCGTGATTGCAGTTCCTTCGCGGCCGGCCCGGCCGGTACGTCCGATCCGGTGAACATAGCTTTCTACGCTATCTGGCAAATCGTAGTTAATCACGTGAGTCAAGTGATCCACGTCCAAACCCCGCGCCGCAATATCAGTCGCCACTACCCAGCGCACTTGACATTGGCGGAACCGATGCAGCAAGCGTTCCCGCTGTGCTTGGTTCAAATTACCGTGATACTCGTCAACGCTGTGACCTGCCGCTTGCAGTTGGCTGGTAAGTTCCGCCGCCGACTGCCGCGTCCGCACAAAAATCAGTGCAGATTCTGGGTCTTCCATTTCTAGGATTGGCTGTAGAGCTCTTGCCTTAGACCAGCCGCGAGGAATCATGTACACGCCTTGGCTGATCCGCTTCGGCGTTGCTTTTGGCTGTTCTACGGTGACGTTGACTGGGTTACGCAAATGGCGCGTTACCAATTTCCGAATGGAAGCTTCCATCGTCGCCGAGAAAAATGCCGTTTGACGATCTTTTGGTGCAGCATCCAAGATTTTTTCCACATCTTGGATAAAGCCCATGCTCAACATTTCGTCAGCTTCATCCAAAACTAGCCATTTTACCTGGTCTAGTTTCAGGCTGCCGCGGCTCAGCATATCTAGTATGCGTCCGGGTGTACCGACAACGATGTGAACACCGCGCTTCAAACGCTGCATTTGGCGATCGATCGATTGACCGCCGTACACCGTCAGAACTTGCAGAGAGCGACCCACTTTTACCGGGCCGTCGCTGCTGATGCCGCTCAAATCGCGGATGGCTTCAGTTACCTGCATCGCCAATTCGCGAGTCGGTGTCAGCACCAATGCTTGCACCGCAGTTACATCTAAATCAATCCGCTCCAAGATGGGCAACGAGAATGCTGCCGTTTTGCCCGTTCCTGTTTGGGCTTGACCCACAACGTCGCGACCTGCTAACAGGTGCGGAATTGCTTGTACTTGGATGGGAGTAGGTTCTGTAAAGCCGAGTGTTTCCAGATGGAGAACGAGTTCTTCCGAAAGACCCAAGCCTTCAAACAATAAATTCATTAATTCTCCTAATAACGAGTCCTTAGCCTTCTAAGTTGCCCAACTCGGATGCGGATTTCTGCTATAAGGCAGGAACTCATTATGAGTTCTGTACGGTGCTGCGCCTGCGCGCACCTTTTTAAATAGCAATCGAGTATAGGGCAGCTCCGTCGATGGTGACTAATTTACCGATTCGACAGCCGTCTTTGATTTTGTGACATCACCGATACCAACCGCCAGCGATCGGGTTATCGACTTCCAACATTCTTAAAATAGTACATTGGACTTCCTTTGAGGTACTTGCAAGCTTTCTCTCTAGGGCATTTTATAGTGAGGATGATGACCAGCCCCACTGAACTGCACTACATAGTAGTTACAGGTTTGTTAGTTCAGGCGCTATCCCGCAATCCGTCGCCTGCGGGATTCAACAGGGGATGCAGCGACCGTTACCGCCTATCCATCTCAACACTCTTTCGGGATACCGTTGTGGTGTAGGGCGGACGGCGAAGCAATCTCAAAATTCTCCCCGCTTATTTCTGGCTTGTTATCATCATAACTCTTTACATTCAGAAACAAAACATTAAATTCGTTAAAATTCTCGGATGTTCTGTAGAGATAACCGCACCCCTACGGGGAGCGTCGATTGCCAGAGAGGGGGTAAAAAAGTTTACAGCCCCTTTGCTACATATCTTTGCACAATCTTGCACTAATGGTTACTTTTCTTGGACAATCTGCTAATCATTTCTGGTTGGTGTCCGGTTTTTTTCCCCACACCGTCTCAGGTGACAGTTCCAGCAACACTCTTGACTTGACCGTAGAGGTCATAGACATCGGCACTCGTAATTTTCACAGATACGATCGAGCCCAGCCGTGCTTCTCCTGTCACATAGACGAGTCCATCTACTTCTGGGGAAAATCGGGCGGATCTACCAATCAACTCGCCTGTCTCTGGTTGTTCTTGTTCTATCAGGACATCAACTACCTGACCGACAGATTCTTGATTCTTTTTCAATGATATAGGTTGTTGTGCCGCCATTACGGAATTTCGCCGCATTTCCATTATTTCTGTTGGTAATTGCTGAGGCAAACTGTAGGCTGGCGTTCCTTCTTCTGGCGAGAATACGAAAACTCCTACGTGATCGAATTCGTGGCGCTTGACAAATTCTAGCAAGTGTGCTGCGTGTTCGTCTGTTTCGCCGGGGAAGCCGACAATAAAAGTTGTCCGCATCACGGCACCGGGAATCGATGCTTTGAGCCGATCGACTATAGCATCATTAATCCCAGCTTGAAAAGGTCTGTTCATCGCCCGCAGAATTTCCGGGTGCGAGTGTTGCAGAGGTAAATCCAAGTATGGCAAAACGTTGGGCGTTTCGCAGATTGCCCCCACAACTTGCGGAGTCAAACCTGTAGGATAGGCGTAGTGCATCCGAATCCAAGGTACATCTACCTCGCCCAAAGCCCGAAGCAGTTCGGCTAGTTTCGGTTCGCCGTAAATATCTTTGCCGTAGTTGGTGGTAATTTGAGAAATTAGGATAATTTCCTTTACCCCTTCGGAGGCTAATTGCTTAGCTTCGGCGACAATAGATTCGATCGTCCGCGATCGTTGATTGCCGCGCAAGTGCGGGATAATACAAAAAGCACAGCGGTAGTCGCAGCCTTCAGCTATTCGCAGATAAGCGACACCTTCCGATGTTGTGCGATAACGTGGAATAGTTTCGTCGGCGATGTAAGTTGGTTCGGAAGAAACGAGAGAAACTCGATCGCCCTTTTCCACCCTTTGCATCACATCGACGATTTTATGATAATCGCCAGTGCCGACAATTGCGACGGCTTCGGGCAATTCGTCGAGCAATTGCTGCTGAAAATGCTGTGCCATGCAGCCCGTGATGACTACTTTTTTATTAGCTTCGGCCAATTCTACCAGGGTGCGGACTGATTCTTCTCGCGCAGCTTGGATAAAACTGCAAGTATTGACGACGACGTAATCCGCTAATTCTTCATTAGAATCGACTTCATAGCCTGCTTGAGCCAGCAAGCCAATCATGTGTTCGGTGTCGATGCGATTTTTTTCGCAGCCGAGGTGAGTAAATGCGATCGTTGGCTTGGTTGCCATGCAGTAATTAGTTGCTGTTGCGATATTTTTGAGAACGTTTTATGATATCACACAATTTGACAAGTTGCAAAAGTTGTGTGGATGCGATGGGCGAATTACGCACAAAAACCAAAGAAACCGGGTTTTTGCGAGAATATTTCGTTGATTTTCTATAAATTTAAAAGAATACGCAGTCTTTCCTCTACCATCATTAATGTTGTTGAAGAAACTGCGCCCCACATTTCAAAAAGCCTTTCTATACTAATTGAACGTACATCTTCACATTTGATAAAGCTTCGTTGTCTCAGTCCTCCTTCTGGAGGGTTAACTTCAACGTGCCAGGGAATTCTCTTATCTTTAGATGTAATTGGCAACACAACGACTAATTCCGAAGCACCCTGATTGAATAAATCTACAGATACTATCAAACAGGGACGCTTGCCAGACTGCTCGCGTCCTCGTATCGGATTCAAGTCAATCAGCCATATATCACTTTAGAGGATGGTTTTGCTGCTGATGTCATTCTAAACCATCCTCTAAAGTGATATCCCAGAGCGATCGTTCTTCAAGTTCTTCTTGCCAAGCTTCGGGGTTATTGCGTAAAGCGATGTAAGCTTGATTGGCTGTTTCTAGAAACTGTTGTCTTCGGTATTGTTCGATGGCTTGTTCGAGAACTGCTTGGATTGATTTTCCAGAACTTGCAGAGAGTTCGGCAAGGATTTTATAAAATGTATTGGCGATCGTAACTGTAGAAGTTTGATTCATGTTAGTTTTTTACTTACCCCAACGTTACAGAACTATTATAACTCCTATTGAATACAAATTTTCCTCAAGTGACTCGATACACCGGATGGAACTCCGAACGATTTAAAGAAACTAAATTCATAAATAGGAAGACCAGCTTTGGTTAGTTCGGCAAACCAGCCAGAAAAATCTTCTCTGCCGTTAATTTCAATTCTGGAAAAGCCAACGAATCAATCCTCTCGTTTCCCCTAAACTGTTTCACGTGATACTCCCCATCTACTAATTGGTAAACCGAAAGTGTTGGTTGTTTGGGATTACCGATAAACTTGCGACCGCCCAAACCTAAATAATCGACAATCCAGTATTCGGGAATGCCCATTTCTTCATAGTCAGAGGCTTTGAAAAAATAATCATCCCGCCAGTTCGTGCTGACGACTTCTACAGCCAGTCGCACCGAACACCCCATCGTGATGACGGATTCTTTTTTCCAGTGAGGTTCACTTGCAAGTGCGGCTCTATCTAGGACAATTACATCTGGTTGGTAGCCTGATTCGTCACGGACGGGTTTAAGTAGACAGTCACCTGGAATTGAGTAGGGTAATTGCAGTTGCCTGATTTCAAAATTGATTTCACTCCAAAGAAAACCCGTCACTTCCGAATGGTCGCCGGTTCCTAAAGGCATTTCAACAATAACTCCGTTGTGTAGTTCGTACTTATGGACAGAGTTCTCTGGATACCAGGCAACGAACTCATCAAACGTGATTGTTTTCGATATGGTTTGGATCATGTTGCGGTTTCCTCTGTCTGGTGATTAGTACGCGGAAAGCTAGAAGATTACACAAGCACTGCCGACATTGTTGTTCGTAGTGCTTGACAAGTTTGACTGTAGCTGATATAACTTCGTCCTGACAAAACACCACTTGGTACAAAACGCCGATTTGTCACAAAATTGGTGTCCTTTTGTACCCCATTTGATATCCTATCGCCCCCCAGTTTTTCTAGCTGGGCTCGGTTGGAGGCAGACCGGCTCGAAAAATCACCTCGGCCGTCAACCTCAACTCTGGGAAAGCCAGCGACTCAACTGTGTCATCGCCCTTAAACTGTTTTACCTGATACTCGCCGTCAACCAACTGGCAAACCGATAGTGTGGGTTGTTTGGGAGTACCGATGAACTTGCGGCCGCCCAAACCGAGGTAGTCCACAATCCAGTATTCGGGGATGCCCATTTCTTCGTAGTCAGCGAATTTGAGATGGTAATCGTCCCGCCAGTTCGTGCTGACGACCTCTACAGCCAGCCGTACTGAAGACCCCATCGCGATGATGGTTTCCCTATCCCAGCGCGGTTCTTTTGCGAGAGCTGCTTCGTCTAGGACAACTACGTCTGGCAGGTAGCCCGCCTCGTTGCGGATGGGTTTGAGCAGGCAGTGGCCGGGGATAAAGCAAGGCAATTTCAGTCGCCTGATTTCTGCGATGATTTCGTCCCTGGTTAAAGCTATAACGCGGGAATGGCGGCTGGTTCCTAAAGGCATTTCAACAATTACTCCATTATGTAGTTCGTACTTATGGACAGAGTTCTCTGGATACCAAGCAACGAACTCATCAAACGTGATTGTTTTCGATATGGTTTGGATCATGTTGTGGTTTCCTCTGTCTGGTGATTAGTATGCGGAAAGCTAAAAGATGGCACAAGTCTTTTTATTAGAATATTAAAAGTTCTTGACATAGGAAGTGAAGTTTGCTATAGTATTGTGTCTATAATATCAAAATACAGATCGCGCCGATCGACTGAATCTAAAAGTATCCACAGAAGTTCTTGATACGATAATTATTTCACAAATTTTGTGATGTTTTAGCTACTCTGTTGATCCTTCGGGTGCGTCGCTGCGAGATATTTGATATAGCTCGCAGATTATAGATCCCGTGGCACCCTACTTGCTCAAAGATGGCAACAAGTCCTGTTCCTATTTTAGAATGATACACAGGACACGGCAGTGCCGTGTCCCTACCCAAAATAATATTGCGCAAGAAATGGCACTGCCGTGTCCTAATTTCTTAGTTATTTGGGATTTCGCATAAGGC